>DASSDP010000064.1:0-27710 GCA_035697085.1 Actinomycetota bacterium | reverse complement strand
ACCGGGGGCTGCGCCTCGCCTGTCCTTGCCCACCGAGGTCATCGAGCACGGTCGGTTCGGTCCGAAGGCGCGACCGGCTGGGTGGGCTGATTCACGAGTACTACAGGAGTGCAGCGTGACGTCATTTCTGCACCCCTCAGGCTCGGCTGCGGCGATCGGATCACATCATTTGGATTATCCAAAACGTACCTGAAGCTCCGATCGCGCTTACCCCCTATGTGAGATTAGAGACAGATTCGAAAGCGTATGCGAAAGCAAAGAGCCTTTGGCTCAATCACTTGAAGCATCCTACAGTCCGGTTGGAGGTTGTCGAAAACGCGGCTTGGTTCTTCTCCACTCGTGATGAACAACTGGCCCGCGAGCTTTTGGGTGGAGGCGAGGGAAATGAGAAGGAGGGTGGTGGCGGAAATCGCATCTCTTAAGGCGAAGCGAAGTTGGGGGTCCTAACAAGTCGATTCTGACCCGTCGGTGACTTACGGGCAGCCGGCTATCAACGATGTTGCCTTAGCGGCGGTCCTTGTTCATTATTTCCTGGAGCCACCCGCTGCCGACCAAGTGAGCGGGCCGTGAGCAGGCCGCTTAGGTCTCTAGATAGGACGCGACCACTCGGGGTCTTCCCATCGGGGCTGCGCTAGCTTCGGACGGTAGCCAATTCCAGCACCCATGCGCGTCCGGACGCTGGCATGCACGCGAGCATCCGGCGGACAAACTGGACGTCTTCGATACGTCAGCAAGGCCCAGGCCCAGCCCATCTTGTGGATCGTGTCGCTCGCAGAAGCGTCACGGACGGCCTTCAGTGCTTCGCGCTCCGTTCCGTTAAGAAGCAGTCCCTGATCGCGAGCCTGCTCGATCATCCATTTCAAGCTGATGTCCCCCAAACCACGGCACTTCTCAAAACCGCCACCGACATCGGAGTGGACTCCCGCGAACCAAACCTCCTTCCAGTCCGGGAAGGGATCTCCTTCCTTGGGCTCCACCAGATCTTCCCGATAGGCCCTGCGCTTCTCGTCGATTGAGACCGCGTGCCGAATGTACTGAGCGTTGGGCAGCTGGTCTGTGTCTGGCCATGTCATGTCGCCGCGCAATAGCCCGGCGGCCTTCACTGAGTCCCAGAGGCCAAGAAAGAAAATGGGAATGCGGCGTTTGCCCTCAACGTCGATCGAGAAATACTTGGCGAACTTGCCAGTCTGGTGGAAGTCCTTCTTGGTCCAGCGGGCGTTGGATCGAGCGTAAACGCGCAGCGCGTAGGGAACCAGGTTCTCCGCTCCTCTGCGTAACAGGCCCGCCCGGTTGAGCATTCCTGCGAGAGCTCGCCCGGTAAAGGCGCCGCGACTGAACCCGAAGATGAAGATCCTGTCGCCGGGTTCAAAGGTGCGCAGCAGAAAGGTGTAGGCGTCGGCTAGGTTCTCCCTCACGCCGTAGCCAAAGGCCAGGCCGATGAGCCGGGTGAACGAATGGCTGATCGGTAGCAGGGCGCCCTTGGCGCCGAACGTGCCGACACCGGGGTCGTAGTACCCAATCTGCTGGTCCGGATCATCTAGCTTCAGAAAGCTGAACAGGCGAACAACGTTCGTGTTGCCTGTGGCCTTGAGTTGGTTGCCGGTGCCGTCGAGGCACAGGATGATGTTCTTTGCCATTAGGTGTCCCCATCGCGCGTGCTAGGGGAGGCTAGATTAGTGCAACACCTCCTTGCAAGGCGGCTTTGCTCATCGGTACGATTCAAGCCCAAGTTAGCTCATTGTCGCGCCTGAGAGGAGGCACGATGGCAACGCCAGTTTCGTCCCGACCCCCAAGCAACCGGTTCCTGGGCAACAGCGATTCAAACAATCTTGAGGTACACGACCTTCGCAATGAGAATAGGAACTGTCAGATCAGCGAAATCCTAAGAGCTGGCAACGCCGTGGTTTTCTCACCCGACACTCTCCAGCAAGCTCGTTCGGAGGGTTATGATCCCTGCCACTGGTGTCTCTCCGGGTCGACTCGATAGGTTACACGCTGGAACTCCTCCGGGGGCCGGGCTCGAAGCGAGGATTTCTCCGTGTTACCGCGTGATCGAGTCGCCAAGAGCCTCGACGGCTGTCCTTGTGTCTCCTCGCCGAGCAGCTGAGCAGTAGAAGTTGAAGGCGGGATGGGGGTTTGAACCACGCATTTGTTATCTCGCGGGAAGGGGAGAAGGAACTGATCTACGAGACGGACCGTCGCTGACGATGCGGTAGCTGTGGGCGTTCAACTTGTGTTTTCTAGCGGATCAGTTCTCGGAGCTGCATCGACCAGGGCATCCGAGCGAAGTTTGTTCCACGCATGCGAACACAGTTTCGAAATCGAAGCTCACACTGATGTGATTCGCGTTGAAGAAAAGTTGAAGTAAGGGCGGGACGAGAGGCGTCCCCAGGAGAATTGAGGGATACGGGTAGAACCGTTTGACCAGCGGCTTACGGTTCCCTTCCGTATTGGTACGCGGTTAAAGCGGAGCAGCGCGGACGGTTGAGGGGTGTGATCGAGGACATGCAGACCCTGGTCGACGACTGGATGAAACCGCTAGCCACGACGCGCCTTGCTTGGGACGCACCAGGGCCGAAGTCGGAGGTGCGGATTACTCCTCAGGTCTAGGAACTCTTTGGTGCCCGGCCTCCCGGGGGGAGTTGCCTGGGGGGGAGTGCGGAGTGCCAGGCCCGTTGCTCGCGCGCTGGACGGAGCAGCGGACATAAGCCTAACGGAGGGCACCTGCACGCGGAAGCTTCGGGAGGCTGTCGGCAGTCTAGGGACTCGCTCTCTGAGTGGTGAAGTCAGAAACTTCTTGCCGGAGAAGCCAGCCCCGAATCCCCAGGCGAAGAGAGCTAGCCAGTCGCTAAGCCCACCAGCTCCGAAGGTGTCATTGTTTAAGTACTGAGTGTCGAATCCGAATATGACTACGGCGACGGCGGTCACAATGCCTGTCAGGAGCACCGCCCCCTTGATGACGAGCCGCCGTTGTGGGCTCCCTGTGGTGACGGTCTGTGTCTTCGTTCCGCTTGCCTTGAACAGTAAGCCGACGGCGACGCCGACCACCAGGGTAACGAGGGCCACTGCTGTGCCGCCGACCGGCGAACCGCTGCGGAACGTCAGCTTAACCGGAATCGTCGCCGAGTCGTATCCCTCTCCGGCGACGCGGATCGACGACGTGAACTCGCCCGCCTTCCACTGGTCGATTGTCGGGTCAACGGAGACGTCCATTTCGACGGTCTCGCTGGCGCTATCGATCGCTACCGCTATTTCTACGTCCTCAGCAGGAACGACGAACGGACCGGTGGTTGAGGTGAAGCCACCCATGACCACGGCGGTCGGGGTGGTGGTTGAGGTCTCGGACAGGTCGAGCCTAATCGATCGCGACTGTGCCGCACGTTCGTTTTGGAAGTTGAATGTGATCTCGCTTCGGAAGGGCGTCAGCTTTACTTGAGCAAAGGCTCCAGCGGCGGCGAGTAGCGTGCCGCTCGCTAGGATGGCGAAGCACGCGTAGCGCAGCCAACTGTGTTTCACTGGCCCCTCACTGGCGGTCCCTCCCCTTCGCGTGCTCCATAGCATTGTGCCGGATTCCGAGACCGGGCGTCCAATCCGTCAGATTGCGTGCGGGGACGCCAGCCATGAGCTCCTCGCGGCGCGAGGGGGCCTCCCTCTAAAGGCCGGCCACCTCCTTCAGAAGCGCAACGCGGCTCTTCGGGACGGAGGAGTGGAAGCGCATCTATGAGCTGCGACGAGACCGGAGGAGCTCGGTCGACGGCTGGGCCGCGCGCCGCGCTTATCTGAACCTGCTGCGATGGAGGTTGAAAGACCTCGGGTACAAGTGGACGATGCCACTGGAGTTCCGCAATCTTCAGAACCGACCCGTATACGAGATGATCTTGGCTACCGCGCACGAGGCAGGTGAGCGAATCATGCGCTCCTTATACGGTCGCGCGGAGATCCAGCTGGACGCCAAACGTGAGGACGCACTCGCCCAAGCGCGCAGGCAGCCGCGACTTTTGCGCTGGATGGTCTGTCCGTCGAGCCTCGGAAGTTCGAGTATCTCGAGCTTTTCCCACCCGACGAGTTCCCGAGGATCGTCTACTAGTCGCTCTGCTCGCAGACGCGATACGGGAGCCAGATCCTCGTACTCGAACCTGGCTGCGCGCCACCTAGCCGAGCGTTGCCATCGCGTCGCGGAAGATCGCGAGTGCCATGGTGCAACCTTCTCTTTCAGATCGCTGCATGGGAGTTTCCCGCGTCTTTGAGGCTTTTCTCGATGGCAGCCACTCCCGCGGCATGCATCGTTGGGAACAGATGGCCGTATACATCGAACGTGACCTTGATGCTCGAGTGCCCCATCATTTCCTTGACGGCCATCGGATGCATGCCGGCCTTCGACGCGATTGCCCCTGCCGTGTGTCGTAGGTCGTGGACCGAGGGCACCGGATAGAGGCCCGCCCGCTCCGCCGCGGGCTTAAGCACCCTGCGGTTGAACCAGGTCCGAGCGATTGGGTCGCTCTTCCCTGGGTGAGTGAAGAGGAGGCCGTCGGGGTTGACCGGGATCGGATGCTGCTTGAGCAGTGCGACAGCCGAAGGTAGGAGCTGCACAGTACGGCGTGAGGCCTTTGACTTGGGAGTGGTGAGGACGAGGTTCCCGTTCACCTCGACCACGGTCTGGATCACTGCTGCCGTCTCGGCGGACAGGTCGAGATCGCGTCGACGAAGCCCGCACGCCTCCGAGATCCGTAGCCCCGACGTGGCGAGCACGGCGACCAGCGGTCGCCAGTAGGCGGGGGTGGCCTCGAGCAAAGCGTGAACTTCGTCCGTATCAAGCGCCTGTCCACCCGCTTCCTCGCCCGAAAGCGTAGCTGCCCTCGTACCAAGCTTCACCCCGAGCGCGGGATTCTTCGCCATCCGACCGTTCGAAACCATCTCCGAGAAGAACCGTTGGAGTGCCCGAAGCGTCTTCTCTCTCGTCCCATAGCCGCCGGCCTTCAACTTCCGACCGCTTGCGCGAGCCGTCTCCTCGAGGTCGTGAATGAACTTTTCGACGTCCTCCTTCTCCACGGAGTGGAGCCGCCGGCTGCCTAACGCGGGGAGCACGTAGCGCTCGAAATGGAACCGGTAGCCGGCCTGGGTGCTTTCCTTGTACGAGCGGAGTGGACCTTCCTTGAATTTTTCCCACGCAGCCGCGACGGTGATCTTGCCCCGGCTCGGGTCGAGGTAGGTACCGCGGACCTTCTCCGCCTCGACGTCCCGGGCGAACGCCCTGGCTTCGTCAAACCTCCGGAACCGCTTGCCGTGGCGATTCCCCCCTGGATCCCACCACCACACGCGATACCGCTTCTCGCCGCTCTTCAGAACGATGTTTTCTAGAGATGCCACCGCCCTTCCTCCCTGTTCATCGGGCCGGACACCGTAGCGTCAACCAATGACCAATTTCGGGTCGGGCATCATGCCAAGTTGGCGTCGATGAAGCGGTTGACGTCGGACGGCCTGAAGCGGACGAGCCGCCCAAGGCGGACCCTGGGGAGGACGCCGCGGGCCGCCCATGCGTAGACGGACTTCGGCGAGCACGACAAGAGGCGAGCAACGGCTTCCGGCGTGAGCAGCGACTCGGCACTCTCCAGTGTGGCATCCAGTTCGGGAGGTGGCCGGGAAGTGCCGCCTCCGGCCGACTTTGCGTGCCTCGTTCTGTCCGTCATCCTTGGGACTTCCTTCGGGAGTGACTCTCCGGAGACGAGAGGGGGGCGGCACTACGGCCCCTCTCATAGGCGAGGGACTCTCGGACCTCCGAGAGCGACCTCTCGATAGCCTCAAGGCGACGCTCCACGCCCCCGATCCGAGTCTCCACGAACCTCCCGATGGGGACTCCGTCCGAGGATGAGATG
Source organism: Actinomycetota bacterium (assembly GCA_035697085.1). Taxonomy (GTDB): domain Bacteria; phylum Actinomycetota; class UBA4738; order UBA4738; family CALAEC01; genus DASQUW01. The sequence goes on along the minus strand of DASSDP010000064.1, from coordinate 21,837 downwards.
GATCGGCGCAGCGAGCGCCAGGCCACAACAAAGGCCAGGATGGAGCCGGTGATGGACGCCCCCGCTGCGATGAGAGCCGAGATCACCGAGTCGCTCACGTCACGCTCCGCTGTTCAGGATCGAGACGCGCCGATCGCCCGCTATGGGGAGCCAGCAGCTACTCAGAGGATTCTGGGAGAAGAGGACCTTGCTCGCGGTGAGCACGAGCATGCCGCAGTTGAAGAGGACGGTGCGGGCCTCGGCTTCCCTTCGCTCCGTGGGAAAGAGGAACAGGAGGACGCCGGGGGAGTCGGAGAACCGGGATACGCGGGCATAGCGGGCGAGCTTCTCCTCCAAGGCTGAAATGGTTTCGGTTCCTCTGTCGAGCTCGAGAAAGAAACGTACATCGAGCCCCGGGCTCTGAAGCCGGCCCAAACCGTCGGGGCGAACGATTCCTCCCCACTCCGAGACACACCGTCGCTCGCTCCACCATTCGACAAGCCTCAGCCCACCATCCATCCGGCACCTTCGGGCCAGGCGGCTGAAGAAATCGTTTACCTCGACGAGGTGGGGGAGCCGGGCGCTGTAGGCCATAGCCCGTAGGCGGTCCCGGCTGATTCCGAGCTTCTTCTGGTCCAAGCCTCGCGCTGAGGCCACGATCTCGAGGCCGACCGCTCCGAGGATGTAGTGCCACGGGTGTGACCCCGTGGGACGGAAAGGTCGAAACCGATCGACGATTCCCCGTTGCTGGAGGATGAGCAGACGTCTCTGTGCTCGTCTCAAGCTAGGGAAGCGAAGCTCGAAGATCTGCTGAGTGGTGAGGACCCGGTGCTCGAACAGGTCCAGGCAGAGGTATAAGTCTCGTCGAGTCGTTGTGGAAGCGGATTCGAGTATTTGAGCGGAGGAGCGAGGACGCGGAAGCGTTCGAGTGACGTAGCGAGTCGGGGGAGCGATGCGCCCATCCCAGACCTCCTCTGACCTTTGGATTCGCGGATCCCGGAGTGGACGCGTCATGGGGCGCCCACCGATGCGGCCCCGGACGCGCTAACGGAGGCGCTCTCAGAAGCGCCCCGGGGGTTCGCGATCTTCGGCACCTTCGGCAGCAGCGTCGTGGCGGCTGTCCGCTGCCGCTCGCTGATGTCGTGCTCCACGTCATCCCGCGGACGCCCAAAACGCTTGGAGCTCTCGGCCCTTGTTTCGTTCGCGCGCTCGGAGGAACCCTCGGGGAGCGGCTTCGTCCTGAGCGTGAACGCCGCCCCCTGTCCTCCCCCGATGCAGGGACGGCAGGCGGCCTGGTACGTGGCCAGGTGAGAAAGGTCGTGCTCGGTGAGTCCGGGTGTGAAGTGACGCTGGAGGAAGAAGGCGTCTTCCGGAGAGCACGTGAACGCCACCTTCGTGCGGGCGTTGGCCGCCAGGGCTTCGCGCATCTCCCTATTCACCTGTCCCATGTGCTGGTGGGCGAGGACGAGGGAGAGGCGGTAGCCGCGGGCCTCGGCCAGGAGGTCCTCGAAGGAACGGGGGAGCACCAGGTAGTTGTGCATCTCGTCCACGTACAGGGCGGTGTCGGGGCGGTCCGCCTCATCAAGTGAGGCCCTCCTCATGCAGGCCTGCCACACCCGGGCGATGACGAACGCTCCGAGGAGCCGAGAGGTCTCCTCCCCGAGGGTTCCCTTGGGGATTCGCACCAGGAGCAGCCCGCCCTCATCGAGCAGGGCGGGGATGTCGAGCCGGGAGGCGGACTGGCCGACGATGGCCCGGACCGGTCCCCGGAGGAGAAAGGCGCGGAGCTTGTTGAGGAGCGGCGCGATGTGCTGGGCGCGCTGCGGCTCGGGGATGCGCTCGAACCAGTTCCAGAACGTGGCCAGCCCGGTGGATTCGCCAGCGAGGGCCTCGCGAACCTCCGTGCGCCACTTCGGGTCGGTGAGAAGGAGCGGGACTTCGGCGAGGGTGGCCCCCTTGGTGCGGGTGAGGGTGAGGCACGCCGCGCGCATCACGTCGTCGGTCCGCGGCCCCCACCACGGCTCGTAGATCCTCTTGAACACCCCGAGGACGTGGTCCACGACGAGGTCCGGGTCATCGCCGGCCAGGACGTCGAGGCCCACGGCGGATTCCTTGTCCTCCGGATCGATGACGCACGTACGGTGCTCCGCCCCTGAAGGGAGGCGATCCAACACGGCGTTCACCAGGTCGCCCTTGGGATCGATCACCACCGCCGAGCGCCCCGCCTCGGCGTCTTGGAGAACCAGTTGGGCGAGCAGCGTCGATTTCCCGGTCCCGGTCTCCCCGATGATGTGGACGTGGTGCCGGGCGTCTTCCACAGAGATGGCAGCGGCGCGCTCCGCGCCGGTGTAGTGATCGGCCGTTCCCAGCACCTTGCCCTCACGCACGAGCTCCCTGGGGGCGGGAACCGTGGTGGCGGCGGCACGCTCGAGGCCGGAGATGGAATTGGCTCCGGGCAGGTTGGCGATCTCTGCGAGCTCGGGGACCGAGAGTAGGTAAGGGCCGCGGAGTCGACGCTCGCCGATGGCCTTCAGACCTCCCCGTACCCGCCTCCGCCGGAACCCGTTCCTCCCTTCGAACATGGCGAACGCCCCGGCCAGGGCATGGATCCGGCCTCGGGCCTCGGGGCGTTGGGGGGAGCGAACCGCCACCCGGGCCATGCACGCCCACAAAGGAGATGCGGCCTTGGTCAGGATGGCTCGGACGTCGGCCTCGATGGAGGGGTCGGGAGCGGGACGATTTCGCGCTGGGCTGCGACCGGTTCGCCAGGCCAGCCGGCTTCGGCTCCCGTCCGTCTTAAGGGCCCGGGCCGCGCGGCGGAGGCGGTTGCGACTGCTGGAGGTGGCCGGGCGGGCGAGCACCTGGATCGCTGCCGCCTCGCCGTCTCGGAGCGCTCCAAGAGCCGAGTGCGCGAGCGCCAGGGGGTCGTCCCCGGACATTCCGCCCACCGGGAACCACTCTGGCTCGGCAAGGACCAGGTCACAGGTCTCGGTGGGGATCCCGTTCTCGTGAGCGACGTGCTCGAGGGGATCGTCAGAGTCGAAAGCGGTCTTGGCCCCGGGCCAGGCGACCTCGATGGCCCTCTCCACCAGTCCCGGCGGCACCACCGTGGGGACCCACACCGATACCTCGACCTGCTCCGGTCGGGCCGTGATCTCCCACGCGAGATGCGGCTGCCCCCACAGGAGACGTCGCCACCACGGTCGAAGGAGGGCGTGGAGTCCCATCCACAGGGTCTTCGCGCCGTTCGGGTCGACGTCGACCGGGGGGCGAACCCGGATCCTTCGACCGGAGCGGCGAAGACGACGGTCCCGCCAACCTCGCCAGGCCAATCCAACGGCGAGAATCCCGAGGAGGATCGCGGCAGCGACCACGAGCAGACGGACGCGGGCGGACAGAAAATCCCCGACGTCACGGAGCAGCTCCCACGGATCCTCAAGGAACCTCGGGAGCGGTCCCCTTGGAGTGGGGACCGGCTTCACGCGGTAGCTCACTCGTCCCACCCCACGTGCACGTGGTCGTCGTGGTCGGAGGTGAGCATCCTCACCGTGGGGTGCTGGAGGGAGAAGGGACCTCCGAGCTCGTCGGGAAGGAGCGGCGGGGGAAGCTGGAGGACCATCTCCATGACGTCCCTGGCCGCCGGGTTGAAGAACGAGACGGAATCGCCGTCGATGACGGCGATGTCGACCGCCCGTCCGAAGGCGTGGTTCGAGGGCCTGTTCGTCCCCCGGACGGTGTAGGAGTGTCCGGTTATCAACGGACCCACCGGCCCCAGGCGATGTTCCTCGGCGAGGTAAAGGAGCACCTGGAGCACCCGTGAGTCCACCCTGTCCGCAGCCACGTCCTCACTGGCCTCGGGCCGCAGGGAGATACGGGGATGGGTGAGGATCATCGCCGCGAGCTCGCCGGACTGGCAGGTTCGGCCCCGAGGATCGCCGGTGCGCTGGGGGTGGAAGTCGACGTGGATGACGTGCTCGAATCCGCTTCCTTCCGGGTAGGTGATGAGATGGTTCACATCGAATCGCTGGCTGTTCTCCTCTATCCACCGCACGACCGGCCGGAGCGACTCCGGTGCGCCGGGACGGGTGTAGTCCTCGGCGTTGCAGTAGGCGTGCTGGCTCCACGTCTCTCCGTCCGCGTACGGGCCGCGGGTGGGGCGCACGTTGCAGATGCCGAGCGAGCGAAGGTCGGGGAACTCCTCGAACAGCGCCGTTCGGAAGATTCGCACCGCCGGCTGGGGCCCGGAGGTCCCCACCCCGCAGGTCACCCCGGCGACCGGAGCCGCACCCCCGCTGCTGAAGGCGCCGACGGCTGCGGCAAGGAACAGGATGGGGATCAGGACTACCAGCGCCGATCCGCCGGCGACCTTCTTGAAACCGTTCACGCTTCGGCCTCGTCGAGGGCGGCCAGCTCCGCCGGGTCGGAGGTGGCCAGGCCATGCTCGACCTCGGAGGCCACCACCTGGATCGCCGCCCGCTCCGTGCCCACGGAGAGGATTCCGTGGCCCCGGTCGCAGGTGAGGAGGTAGTTGCGCTCTCCGTCAGAGAGATTGAACACTCGGGCAAGGGTCTCGATCTGCTGGGCCTCCTGGCCGAGGAGGACTTGGTGGGCGGCGTTGGCCACGACGGCGTGCCCGAGCTCGGTGGACAGGAGGTCCCCGACCTCCTGGGTGATTGCGGTGAGCCCGCACCAGTTCTTCCGGGCCGATTTGGCCAGGCGCTGCAGGAACTGGGCCCCAGTGCTCCCTCCGGCGCCCACCAGCCACCAGGCCTCGTCCACGACCACGACGCGCGGCCGCCGCCCCCCCTGGGCTACCCGCCGCCAGATGGCATCGAGGGCGAGGAGCGTGCCCGCCGTCTTGAGCTCGTCAGAGAGGTCCCGAAGCGAGAACACCACGAGGTGGCCCTCCGGGCGGACCGTGGTCGGTCTGTCGAAGAGCGCCCGCCTAGACCCCGAGGTGTAGGGCTCGAGCCGCCCGGCGAGATCCTGACCGTCCGGCATCCGCCGAAGCTGCCCCAAAACGTGGGCGAGCAGAGGAGCGGGCCTGGCGTGGGTCCGGGGGTCCGGGGTGATCCCGGCTTCCTCGTAGGCTCCAAGGACCGCCCGGTCCAGGGCGGCCTTCTCCTGCCCCGAGATCTCCGCCACCAACGTGCTCACCACGGTGGAGACGAACAGCGCCTGCTCGGTGACGGCCTCTGCCTTGCCGGCGAGGGTCAGGTCCAGGGGGTTGAGCCGGTCGCGTCCGGGGCCGAGGCGGATGACCGCGCCGCCCACGGCCCGGGCCAGGCGCTCGTACTCGTTCTCCGGGTCAACCACGAGCACCTCGATCCCGGCGTACAGCGAGCGGAGGATGTGGACCTTCGCCAGATAGCTCTTCCCGGCCCCGGAGCGGGCCAGGATGACCTGGTTGTGGTTCTCCAAGGCGAAGCGGTCCACGAACACCAGCCCGCCCGTGGTGGCATTTCGACCGAAGAAGATCCCGCCCGCCGCGTCGAGCTCTGCGCTCGCGAATGGGAATGACGCGGCGAGCGCCTTGGTGTCGAAGGTTCTTCGAAGCCGGAGGGCATCGATACCGAGCGGCAGCGTCGCGAGCCAGCCCTGGAGAGCTCTAAACGTCACCGGCCGGGTGTCGAGCATGAGGGACGCGCACAGCGATCGGACCCGGTGGACCTCCCGCTCGAGCGCTTCTTCGTTTGCGGCCCTCACGCTCACGTACAGCCCTACGCGGAACAGCCGCCCCTCCCCACGGGCCAGCGCCCCGGCGAGCTCTGCGGCGTCTTGCGCGGCGGCTTCCAGCTCCGGGTCCCCGAGCCGCTCTCGCTTGGCCTCGATCCGCCTGGTGGACTCGAACCGTGCGAGCTGGCGACGCAGATGCCGGGCCGCCTCGGCGTTTTGCACTGGATCGACATACAAAGCCACGTCGACCGGCCCGGGATATGCGAGGAGCGGCGCCAGCCATCCCGGGGAGACCTCTCTCGGATACCCGGTGAGGGCGAAGGTCTCGCTCCAGGTGTCTCCGGCCCGCAGACGACGAGGCATGATCTCCATGGCCTCTGGGCCCAAGACCCCCGGCGGCGGCGCCGGGCGGGCCTTGCGGCGAAGGAGCGGCGTCGCAGTCACCACGTCCCCTCCACTGGCGTGCTCCCCACTGCGGCTCCGCGGGGAGGAGGCGCCGCTTCCGGGTCCGAGGCCCGGACCAACAGGTCGGTGGCCTCTTCGCCCTCCAGGCGCACCAGTCGGATGCCCATCCCTCGAAGGAGCGCCGCCGATTCCTCCACCCGGTGATCGAGTCGGGACATCGATTCCTTTGGTGAGCCACCTGCGGGCTCTCGAAAGCACACCAGGACCTGTCGGTGAAGGACGTCCCGCAGGGCGGCCAGGTGACCGAGAAAGGCCGCATGCTCTTTCGCGGCGGCCTCGAGCGCGGGGTGTGGCAGACCGGCCGCCCGCTCCTCCAGCTCCTCGACCACGCCCCGGAGGTCGGCTCGGTTCGAGCGAACCAGGAACTGGATCGGGGCATCCAGTGCATTGAGGAGCCGGGCGAATCCTTCGACGAGAGCCATCTGCTCGGCTTCGGAGCGGAGCGCGAGGTTGATCGACGACGCCCGGCAGATTGCTGCCACGCCGTCACTGCCCAGATCCACGTGGCCATCCGGGGACGCGCCTTGGACCGGGAGCTCTAAAGGAGTCACCGATTCGTCGGCACCGAACAGCCAATCGGGGGTGGGCTGGAGTCCTTCCGGGGCGAGAACGTGCCGCCGCGGCGTGCGGAAGTGCCGGAGAGCGGCAAGCCCGATCCGCTCCCAGGTGGTCCCCTCCGGTGAGGTGGTGGCCCACAGCAGCCCGATCAGGGCGATCGGAGCGGCGACCGCCCCGAAGACCGGGAGCGGCACGCTCTCTCCGAGTCCCACGTAGAGGGCAAGGAGCAGCGTGCCGTGGCCTCCGAGGATCAGGAGCTGACGGGCGGTGAGGCCGGCGAAGATGCGGTCGGCCATATCGACGTCGGCGGGGACCCGGACCCTCACGCCGGCGCCGCCCTCGTCGCGGCCCTGGCTGCCTGCTTGATGTGGACGACCGCCCTGGCCCCGGCCTGCGAGAACGCCGCCCTCAGCATCCAGAACGGAACCTTGAACAGGAAGTACAGGAGCGTTCCGATGACCAGGATGTCGATGAACCCGCTTCCGATGGGAAGCCCCAGCACGCCGTTCCCGGTAAGCATCACTCGGAAGGCCGCCGCCAGCAGAAGGGACTGTGCCACCGGGGCGAGCAGAAGGGCGATGACGGCCCGCCACCAGGACTGCGCATACCCCTCGGTGTGGGGGAGGGCGTGCCCTATAAGCAGGAGCGGCGCGGCTGCGGTGAGGACCACAAGTGCCGCCGCCCGGATGACGTAGGTGATGATCACCAGAATTCCGAACACGATCAGCGCCAGCGCCAGGAGGGCGAGGAACGGGTTCCCGAGGGCCGCGTGGGCCAGGAACCGGATCATGAGCCGAGATACCTCCGAGGGTGTGAGCGAGCCCATGACTCCCCGAGACAGCGCATTCGACAGGTCGGTGAGGTGGTTGAGGACGATCAAGCTCACGTTGGCCGCGATCGCGGCGACGAGGAGCCGAGGCAGTAGCTCCTTGGCCGTGAGCTGTGAGGAGAGGCCGCCGCTCACGGTTACCAGTCCCGCGCCGAACAAGAGGAACAGCAGGAGCACGGCGTCGGCGACCGCCAGCGAGATCCCCCAGAGCTGCACGATGCGGTCGTTGCTGGCCACGGCTGGGGTGGAGAACACCGTTCGTCCCAGGAAGTCGAACACCGGGCGGAGGGCGGATGTCACCAGGTTGGCGAACCATTGGCTGATGGCGTAGCGGACCCGGCCGATGATGTCGAAGAACCCGGGTTTCTCCGGCTCGGGGAACGGCTCCTCCGTCGGTCTCGGCTCCGGCAGTGGCGATGCGCTCCGCGTCGGTGACGCTGTTGCGCTCGGAGTCGGACTCGGGGTGGGCGGGGGAGAGCGTTGCTCCCTGTTACCGTGACTGTTCGCAGCGGAGGCGCCCGGGAGCGCGAGCATGAGCCCCACGGCCAGAGCCAGCGCGAGGAAAACCCGCACCGTCGCTATTCCCCGATGATCCGCTTGACGATTGCCACGACCACAGGAGCAAGGAGCGCCAGAGAGAGCCCGATGAGCGCGGACCTGGCTGCTCCCTTCGCCTTCTCCACCCCCGCGGTGTCCCCGCCCGCGATCACGTATCGGACGCCGGCGTAGGTGAGGGCGACGATCGAGAGCGTCACTAGGACCGCGACGAGGGCGTTTCGCAGCCCGTCGAGGATCTGCACGATCCGATCCATCCCCTGGGCCTGAGCCAGCAGATCCGTCATCTCCCCATCCCTTCTCGAGGTCCTGTCCGTCTGGACCAGCCCGGGGCGGGAGCCGAGACTCCGAACCTCCTTCCCCGTGCGGTTGCCTTCGAGATCTCGGCGCCCCGTTCCCTGGGCCGGCACCGCTACAACTGGAATAGAGGGCGGGAAGGTGGACGGGCCACCCGTGTAAGGTCAGCGGGTTTTCGTGTCAGGTTCCCGGGGAGAATCGGCGTGCAAGGTTGGTGTCGGGAACGTGATAGATCCCATCCACCCACATGCGCAGGCGGGTGCGGGCACGGAGGCGGCGTTTCTGAGCGGCGGAAAGAGAGATCCCCAGTCTCTCGCTGATCTCCCGGATGGTCCGGCGACCTGCGCGCACCAGCTCGGCCTGCTCCTTTGAGAGGACCCCTTCCCGGACGGCGTCCGTCAGCCCCTCACCCTGATTCCCGAGCAACTCCTCCTCGCTTGAGGGTGTCCAATCCCCGAGATCGCCAACAAGCCGCTCTTTCCGTCCTGCCCAGTCGAGCGACTCGCGAACCGCGGCCAGAGCCCGCCACCGGGCCGAGTTCAACAGGCGGGCGGCGACGCGGCTGGCGGAGGCGGAGACCCGCGTCGCCTCCTCCCACATGCCGGCGAGCATCTCGGACGTCACCTCTTCGGGGCTGATGGCCCTCAACGCCGATAGCCGGGCCCGGCCCACCAGGAGACCCGGCAACAGAAGCCACAAGAGAAGAATCCCGGCGCACTCGTCACCCGATGACGCCTCCTCGCACAAGGCCGAGAGGACGGTGTCTGCGGTGTCCCACGATCGACCCCTTTCGTCGCGACATGCACCGATGAGCGCGTCGATGGTGGCGAAGCGCTGGAGGGCCTGGCGTCTTGCCCCCCACTCGGGAAAGGCCCGAGCCAGTGCGCCGGAGTCCCGCCGGGCGATAAAGTCTCGCTCCACCTCGGCCAACAGGTCCACGCCGCCAGGCTGCAACAGCCCCCTGTCAAAGACCCGACACAAGACCCGCGGCTGGGAGTCCCGGCGTCCGTGTCGGTTTGGTGTCAGGCCAGTGAAAGGTTCGTGTAGGTCTCTCCCTTCACACTCCTTGCCAACGCACGCGTTGTGCTGTAGCTCAAGTGAGGTAGGCTTTGGGCCGAGAGAAGCGGGTCAAAAGGAAGGGCGCCCTCATGGCTCGCCACGTAGCCCGCGTGGCCGAGCCACGGGACACCGAACCGAGCGAATCCGCGCTTTCGCCGGTCCGCACCGTCCTGGTGGTGGCTTGTGACTCGGCCCTGGGAGGGGAGATCGTCGGTGCGCTCCAGCACCGAGGGCTTCCCGCGATGCAGGGGGCGACGGCTCCTCAGGCCTTGTATTGGGCCAGGCGGGAGCCGCCGGCTCTGGTGGCTCTCGACGCCCGAGTGCAGGGCTGGCGCCGCATTTCTGAGGAATTCAGAGGGCATGGACGCCCTGTTCTCGTCCTCACCGACGACCCCAAGGCTCGCACGGCCGCACTGGAGGGGGGATGTCTGGACGCCCCACTCTCTGGGCTGGACGTTGAGGGGCTCGTTCTTCAGATCGAGATCCTGCTCGGCCCGGGGTGGGTGAGCGAGGCCGGCAGGATAATGGCCGGTCCCCTGGTCGTCGATCTGTCCGAGCATCACCTCGTCTGGCAGGGCCGACGGATCGCCTGTTCTCAGCTCCTTCTTCGCCTCGCGGCCTACCTCGCGGCCCACCCGGGCCGGATCGTCCCCACACGGGTTCTTCTGGAAGAGGTGTGGGGCGAACCCTGGGCCGATCTGAACAAGGTGCATCAGGCCGTGTGGCGGATTCGTCGCCTGATCGGAGAGGCGGCTGACTCATCCTTCCTCGTCGGGAAGCAGCGGCACGGGTATGCCCTTTTCCCCGACGCCGCGCCGCTTCCCTCCCGCCGGAGCGTCGCGGGGTACTGAGCACCTTACAGATTCCCGACACCAACCTGTCACATGTGCGCCGGGCTTCGACCGACACGAAAGATCGCCGACTTTACACCGAACACGTGTCCACGTTCGGCCTCCGCCTTCTATTTGTAGGTGTGGAAGGTGGCCCGCCGGGACTGCCTCTCGGGAGGCGGGCGGCGAGCGGGCCACGGTGGTCTTCGGACCGATGCCGTTTCGAGTGAGCCGAAGAGTCGCTTGCAGCGGTCCCTCGGCGGGGAAACGGCTCGCAGACGGGTCCGAACCGCCGCGCAGAAACGGCGCAGGCGTCCCTCACCCGAGCACCCGAGGGGGAGAGCTCGGAGACGCAGGCGATCGCCGGGTTCCGGTTCGGACGGCGGAGTGGGCCTAGAGCGGAGCCGTTGACCGGCCTGATTCGGGGCCCAGTGGAAAGAGAGGGCTCGACGGCGCAGCGAGTTACGGCGCCGAATGAAGATTACTCGGGGCGCGCGAGTCACACCGCACCCCGCGAAGTAAACCGGCGGGCTCACCTCCGGCCGGAAGGCAGCGTCGCGCTCGCCTGAGCGAAAAGGAGGTGAGACCGATCGGGCGCTGACGCGCGGTGAAAGCCGCTGAAACACGGGCTCGTCTCTCGACGCCCTCCTTCCGGCCTCGCCGAATCGGCGTCCAGTCGATCCACCGACAGGAAGGAGGCGCGATGCCGTACTCCCGACTGCCGGCGGCACCCCTTCAGCGCGTGCTTCTGCGGCTCCGGGCCGGCCAGTCCCTCACGTGGGACCAGCTCGCCGACCGAGCCGGTGTGAGTTCCCGACACCTGTTCAGGCTGCTTGCCGCACGGGAACTGTCCGAGCAAGTCGCCGACCGCATCACCTGCCGTCTGGGGCTCCACCCTGCGCTGCTCTGGCCAACCCAGTGGCTTCGCACAGAGCGTGTCGCTAGGGGGCGTTGCCGGTCTCCCAAGCAACAGACGGGCTGAATCCCTTCCCGCCCGTCCCATTCAGAAAGGAGTTGCCTACATGAAGCTCATCATGTCCAAGAAGTTCCTGACGGCGGCCATCAAGGCCGTACTGCCCGCAGTTCCCGGACGACCGGGCCTGCCGATCCTCACGGGGATCCGTCTCGATGCGACGACCGAGAGGCTGACCCTGGAGACCACCGATCTGGAGGTGACCATCACTCGCACTGTCAGCGACGGCGTTCGGGTGGACCGTGAGGGCTCGGTCGTGGCACCCGCCAAGGCGCTGGCGAAAGCCGTCATCGCAATGCCCGGGGAGGAGGTGAGCCTCGAGTCGACCACCGAAGGGGAGCGTGTGTTTCTCCTGGTAAGTTCGGGCGCCCGGTCGGTAACGCTCGACGGTTGGTCGCCCGACGACTGGCCGAAGGCGCCCGATCCAACCGAGCTGTCGGCGGTCGCCTCGGTGGAAGCATCGACCCTCGCTGAGGCCTTCGAGCGAGCCGCCCTCTGTGCATCGGCGGACGAGATGCGGCCGACCCTCACGGGGGTCGCGCTCGTCGTCACCGAGGACGGAGGCGCCGTGGATGTGGTGGCAACCGACTCCTACCGCCTCGGCGTCGTTCGCATCTCATTCCAGGAGCCTGTGCGAACGCCGGAGCGGCCATTGCTCGTCCCCGCACGAGTGGCCAAAGTGCTGGCCAAGCAGGTGAAGGGTGCCGGGGGGGTGGTCCGGATCCGCCATGTGGCCCCTCCCGAGGACGACCGGGCCGCCGCTTCGCCGCTCGTAGGATTCGCTTTCGAGGAGTCGGCCTGGACGGTCCGGACCATCGACGGCGAGTTCCCCAACTGGCGACAGGTGGTTCCGGAAGCGGAAGGGGCGCTCTTCGAGTTCGACTCCAAGGAACTTGACTCGGCCCTTCGGGCAGCCGCCTCCGTGCGAAAGGGAAGGGCGGTGTCGCCTATCAGCCTCAAGCTGGATCGTGCCTGCTCCCTCGCTGTCACCGAGCCCGATCTCGGGACGATGAAGGAGACCCTCGCCGAAGCTAGCTTCTCTCCGAACGGTGTCGGGGCGATCCAGGTCGCCTTCAACCCCGACTACCTGGCCGACGCGATCAAGTTCTGCGGCACAGAGCGGGGCCGGATGTGGATCCGCGAGGCCACGAAGGCCGTTCTCTTCGAGGGCCCCGATCGCAGCTACGCGCTGATGCCGGTGCGTACCGGCTAACCGGTTCGCTCTCAACACGGGGCTCCCGGAGCCGACTTGGCCGTGCGCTAAGCCGCTCCGGGAGCCCTCGTCTTTTAGGGAGGCAGCCATGGTCACAACAACGCTCTACCGGGAGCTGCCGCTCTCGTGTCCGTCCTGCGGTTCCACCGAGGCGGCCCTTACCTACACCGCACCCGTACACGTGGTGGTGCGTGACCGCGACGTGGTGAGCATCACCGTGGACGACGAGTCGAGCCTCTTCGCGGGGGCCGCCCTATGCGGGATCTGCGGGAGGAGCTGGCGGCTCTCCGAGGAGCCGGAGAACGGTGTCTGGTCCGCCTTGGAGGTGGGTCCATGATGGCCCCGCTCCGGCTCTTCGCCACGCTCTGGGACAGTGCCGGCGGCCGCTGCCGGATCCTCTGCGACGGTCGACAGCACTTCCTTTTCGAACGGACGTGGAACGGGGTCCTCGTCGAGCGATTCCACTCGGGCGATCCCGACTGCTTCCACCGCTACGTCAACGAGCTCGGCGCCCGCGGGTGGACGTTCGCCTGGGCCCCGAGGGAAGGAGGATGAGATGGCAAACACGACCGACAATATGAGCGCCGAGGACGCTCGCGCGTTCGATCACTTCTCGGTCCACAACGCGGTGCAGGCCCAACTGGCCTGCCCCGAGGCGAGCTGCGAGGCGTACACGGACATCTTCACCTACCGCCGCTGGCGGGCCCAGGGATACGCCGTCCGGAAGGGCGAGAACGGAACCGTCGTTACCACCTGGATCACGACGAGAGGCCGAAGGGATGGCGAGCCGAAGCGGCGGCGAAAGAGAGCCGTGCTGTTCTGCCGCCACCAGGTGGTGAGGGCCTCGTAGCGGCGGCCATTAATAAAGGAGTAGAGGGACCGGGACCCGGCTGAGCGCCGGCCCGGGTCCCTCTCCTATTTCGAGGAGGTCTTGACATGATCGAGCGATACAGGCTCGCCCTGGTCCGGGAGCCGTCGGCCCCGCCGTTCGGGGCGCAGATCTCTGCTCCGCGGGACCTGGCGCGCCTCGCGTGGGAGCTCGTCGGAACCGAGCCCCAGGAACTCGTCTTATGCCTGCATCTTGACGGCAGGCGCATCCTTCGCGGCTACCAGGAAGTGGCCCGGGGCGGCCTCGACGTCGCCGCCGTGGATCTCCGGGTGCTCTTCGCCGGAGTGCTGGTGGCAGGGACGCTGGCGTTCGCCCTGGCCCACAACCACCCGAGCGGGGACCCGCATCCGAGCGACCACGACGTGGCACTCACCGAGCGAGTCATGACGGCGGCGAAGCTCCTCGGACTGGACTTCGTCGACCACGTGGTGGTCGCCTCCGGTGCCTGGTCATCGCTTCAACATCGCGGCGCCGCCTGGTAGCCACGTTTCCCGAAATCCATTCGAAAGGAGGATCACCTTCCAATGTCTACCGTTCACGAGCGCACCGTCGCCCGAGGCCGCGGCGTCTGGGACGAACGCGATCTCGCCCAGGCGGCGGCCGACTTCTACCTGCTGGAGGCCCTCTCCGCCGAAGGCGAGGAGAAGGCGGCCAGGACGCTGGCAAGGCTGGAAGCACAGTTGGCGGGTGAGTTCGCCGCCTACCTCGACATGGCCATCGGAGGTGAGCTCCGATACGCCAAGCGTCACCTAGGGGAGGACGCGCTGCCCGGGGAACTGGCCTGCTTCTTTCGGGAGATCCTCCCTGGCCACCGGGGGGAGGCCTGGATGGTCTGGACAGTGGTCCGGCGGGCCCTGGATCTCCGGGCGCTGGAGCTTGCAGAACTGCTCTTCTCCGACGCTCGCTGGAGGGAGAACTTCGGCGGCAGCCCGTGGGCCTGCGTTGCGCGCCTGCTCGGCCGGTACCTCCGAGGCGAGCTCAACCGGCGGGTATTCGTCGACCAATGCTTCAGCCTGGAGCACAACACCGGCAGCGTGTTCAACAAGCTCTACGACACGTCGAGGCTGGCACGGGCTCTCGTCGCCCAGAGCCGGGACGACTACGGGACGCTCCTGGTGTACGCCTCGCATGGCGTCCGCCGAAGCTGGCGGTTCCGGGAATGGCGTCGTCGCCAGGACCACGACCCGATCTGGCTCGGGGTGCAGATTCTCGACACCTACGAGGAGTTCGCGAGGGAGGAGGGGTCGTCATGACGGAGCGGCTCTTTGCAGACGGCTTCCCCGACGACTGGGGGATCCCGGACTTCGAGGGCCCGGTTCTCAGCAGACCGCTTCCCCGGTGGATGCCGAGGCAGAAGCCCTTCTTCCCCACGTGCACGCACTGGAGGGAGCCCTTCTACCTGTTGGACGGAGTAACGGTGTTCGCCTCAGCGTGGTTCGACCGCCCCTCCAGGCACCAGGTCGACATGGACTGGGCCCACGTTGGGTTCTACCTGGACGGGACCTGGGCGTCGGCGATTCTCGTCTCCTCTCCTGGGTTTCGGCCTCCGTTCGTGGCCCGCGCGAGGACGCAGATCGTCATCTACCCGTGGCCGGACCTCGGAATCCCGCGTGATCCCCGGCGCTTCAAGCGGGCGCTCAAGTGGGTGTTGGAGCAGGCCTCCCAAGGCCGCCGAGTCGAGGTGGGCTGTGCCGGGGGACACGGTAGGACCGGGACGACACTCGCCGGGCTATTGGTTCTTCAGGGGATGGCACCGGGCGAGGCTGTCCGTCGGGTGCGCCGCTCCTACTGCGACGAGGCCATCGAGTCAAAGGAGCAGGCGTCGATGATTCGCCGCCTCGCCGGATAGGTTCTGGCCCGGGCGGGGAACGGCCCTGGCCAGCAACCTCTCATCGCACAGGGCGTATTCCTCCCACGCGGCTCGGAGCTAGCGGAGCTCGCTGTGTGGGAATCGGGGAGTGGACGTGCAGGTCCCACTGCGCAGGAGGAGCCAACCGGATACGACATTAGAAGATGCCGAGCCGGTCCCAACGGTCCTTCGAGTCCTTGATTCTGCTCAGCGGGATCGCGTGGTGGGTGGAGTCAGGGCTCCTGGTCCGGGTTCCGCCAGACCGCTTTAGATACGCTTGGTGGGCGTCATGGATGTCGTTCTGTATCCACCACTCGTGCACGATGTAGTACGCGGGCGGCTCGGTGGGGTTCTTCCTTAGGTCAACGAAGACCCAAAAGCGCTGTTCCTCGGGCACTGCTTCACGGGGTATCCCTGCCCGTGTACTCGCCTGCCAAGTCCCAGACCGCTTCGTCTTCACTTGGATCATGACCGTACGCGTCTGCTCGGCGTTGCTGGCGAGAATGTCGATGCGAGGCATGTTGCCCGCGAAGGTGACGGCGTAGGCGCCCCGGCGGTGGAGTTCGGCGGCGACAAGATGCTCGCCCGCGCGGGCGACCTGTTGCGTGCTCGGGTGGGGGACGTCCTGCTTCGACAACGTGAACAAGAGCGTACTCGTTCGAGGCTGCTGAACGCCAGAGCGCTGCCCCAAAGCTGTTCTCGCTGCGCCCATGACTGAACCAGGTCCTCTCTGGAGGTGGATGGATCAGTAGCGCCGGATCTCAGGACGTGCGCTCGCGTCAGCCGACGTGCCCCATCGCCCAGGCGTCTACGCATGGTATCGGAGCGGCAAGGCCCAGTACGTCGGGAAGGCGGCAGATCTGAACCAGCGCGTGTGGCGGAATCACATGGGCCGAGGCATCGTCATGACGGGATCAGCCTTCCGCAGGAACGTCGCCCAGCACCTTCGAATAGCAACAGCAGCGGACATCAAAGCGCGAAGGTACTCGCCCACGCGTACCGACGCTGATCGCGGCGTGGCATGGATCCGAAGATGCCAAGTCGCTTGGATCGTGTGCGCGTCTCACGAGAAGGCGATCGACCTCGAACGGCGGATCAAGAAGGAGTGGCTGCCGCCCCTCACGAGAATCTAGCAGTAGCGACCTCCCTTGAGCGATTAGTTCCTGCGTAGAACGCCCTAACGGACCGGGCGATCGCTTTCATCCCCCATTTGGGGGACGCCGAATCACCCGAAGGAACACCAGTCTGGGGGATGCGAGGCGCTCGGAGCCGACCTACCTTGTCGTGATTGATGCCGGTGGCGGGCCCTCTGGCAGCCGAAGGTATGAGGCTTCGGGTGAAACGCGAGCTGTAAGGCCACTTATAAGGCTTCGGAGAGGCTTCGGAGAGTCAACTCGGGGTCTCAGTGGTGTACATCACGACCCACGTGGGGGTGCAGGTAGCCACCGAGGCGTTTATGGATCTGCGCAAGGTCGAGTCGATCGGAACGGGGAAGGCCCGCAAGGACCTGTATGAGATTCTTCGGCGGGTTGGGGAGGGGACTCACTACCTTCTCCTTCGGTTCGACCGACCGGTCGCGGCCGTCATTTCTCATGCCGACTACTTGGCCTTCTCGGAGCTGGCGCGGCAGGACGCCTTGGCGAAGGCGGTGCTTCAGGGGAAGGGGTACGACCCGGCGAGTCTCAGCGTCCAAGAGTTTCTTGATCTTCTCGCTACGAACGTGAAGGGGGAAGCGAATGCCGCTGAGTGAAACCATGGTTCCTCGCGCGCACGCTCGCCTCCGGCGCCTCGATCTTCGTGTGGCGATCGGGCTCGTGCTCATGCTTGTCGCCGTGCTGGGCGGCGCCTCGCTCATCAGGAGCGCCCAGGAACGCACACCGGTGCTCCTTGTAGCAGGGACGGTGCAGCCCGGCGAGGTGATCGTGGACACGGACCTGCGGGTGGCCGAGGTCTCCGTTCCCGCCGGGGTCGACTATGTGCCGGCTTCCATGCGGGGCGAGATCGTGGGCCGGGTAGCGTCCGAGCCTTTGTGGGAGGGAAAGGTCGTGAGCTCCGCCTCCGTTTCCGAGGCACCTCCTCTTCCGCCCGGTGCCGTTGCCATCTCCCTTTTGCTTCCAGTCGAATCGGCTCTGGGCGGAAACATCCGGGCGGGAGACCGCGTGGCAATCATTTCGAGCCCCACGGCGGACCAGAACATAGCCGGTGAGGAGCAGCGCACCACGATCCTTTTGGCCGAGGTTCCTGTGCTGTCCGTTCGGCAAGCGAGCGCCGCCGAGGGCCAGGGCCTTCTTGTGACCCTCACGCTCCATCTCGAGGAGGCGAGGGCGCTCGCCGAAGCCCGAGCCAAGGGACGGGTCGACCTCGCCCTTCTCCCCGGAGCTACGGGATGAGTGTCATCGCCATCTGCTCAGGCAAGGGCTCCCCGGGCGCCACGTTCGTCGCGGTGAACCTCTCTGCAGCCATGGCCCGGGCGGGGGAGGAGCTTCTGCTCCTGGACCTGGACCCGTCCGGAGGCGACCTCTGCTGCTACTTGGGGCTCGACCCTCGGCGGGGCCTGTACCCGCTCCTACGGTTGGAAGGAGGAGTGCCCGAAGCCGAACGTCTCCTTGCCGAGGCCGAAGAACGGGCCGGGTTGCTGGCCCTCTCCGGATTCCCCGAGCCGTGCGAGCTGGCGTCGAGCGAAGTGCTCGGCGCCCTCGCGAAGGTTGCGAGGTCCACCGGCCGCACCGTCCTCGCGGATCTCGGGCGCAGCTCGAAGTTCGTCGGCCCCACGGCGGCAATGGCAGACAGGATCATTCTGGTCGCCCGGCCCGACCTCGTGTCGGTTCTCGGCGCCGAGCGAGCCTTGCGGCGGTTGGACGCCGCCGGCGTCAACCGCGATCGCATCGACGTCGTCCTCTCCGGCGTCGAACGTCGCCGTCCCGGCGACCTGGCAGAAGTCGAGGAGGCCCTCCGGCTGTCTGTTCTCGGGTCCGTTCCCTTCGACAGGCAGGGGGCACGTAAGGGGCTCCTTGAACAAGCACCTGTCCGGACAAGGCGACTTCGCAGAGCATTCGATGCACTCGCCGGTCTGATGCTGCGGCCGCAACCAGCCGTTTCCCCGCGGGAGTCCGCCGAAGCTGCTGGAGTCACGGCATGACCGCCGTTGCGGAGGTCGTGGACGCCCTCCGAGAGCGAACCCATGAGGAGATGGGGCTCTCCCTCGCGAGCGGCCTCCCCGAGGAAGAAGTGGAGGCACGAGCATGGGCCCTCTTGGTCGAGCTGGTGGAGGAGGAGAACCGGCACCGCGCGCTCGCGGGACGGGAGCCCCTCTCTGCAGAGGAGCGAACAGAGTCGGCACAGGTCCTCTTCGACCACCTTTTCCGCCTCGGGCCCTTGCAACCGTTCCTTGAAGACGACACCGTCGAAGAAGTCACGGTGAACGCGCCCGACCGTGGCTTCGTGGTCCGGGCCGGAGGAGCCAAGGAACGATTCGACACCGGCTTTGCCTCGGACGATGAAGTGCGGTCCCTCCTTGCCCGGATCGTGTCGCGGGCGGGAAGACGCATCGACGACGCTTCTCCCGCCGTCGATGTCCGCCTCCCGGGCGGAGCGCGCCTTCACGCGATCATGCCGCCGCTTTCACGGCACCCTTGTTTGACCATCAGGCGTCATCGCATGGTGGCCGGGCACCTCGACGATTTGGTAGCCCTCGGAACGGTCACCCGGGAACTGGCCGACTTCCTCAGCCAGGCGGTGCGCGGCGGCCTCAACATCTTGGTCTCGGGCGGTACGGCTTCCGGCAAGACGACGACCCTGAACGTCTTGGGGGCGACGATTCCCCCGGCCGAGCGGGTTGTAACGATCGAGGAGACCGCCGAGCTGCGCCTGGAGGAGATCCTCCCCGACTGCGTGGCGCTGGAGGCTCGGCTCGCCAACATCGAGGGGGTGGGACAGATCGGCATCCGGGAGCTTGTCCGCCATGCCCTTCGCATGCGACCCACGAGGATCGTGGTTGGGGAGGTCCGGGGCCCGGAGGCGGTGGACATGCTTTCGGCCATGAACACCGGGCACGACGGTTCCATGGGCACCATCCACGCCAACTCGGCCCGCCAGGCACTGTCGAAGCTGCGCACCTACGTGCTCATGGCTGAGGAGCAGCTCACCGCGGAGGTGGCGAACGAGATGATCGCCGAGACCCTGGATCTCGTCGTTCACCTCCACCTGGATCAGCGCTCGGGGGACCGGCGGGTCGTGCAGGCGGCCGAGGTGGCGGGTCTGGAGGCGGGGAGGGTGCTGACCAACGACCTGTTCCGACTGGAGCCAGGAGGGCTCATCAGAACCGGGATCCGCCCGCGTTTCGGTGGTCGGCTCCCGGAGCTTGCGCCGGCCCCCCCGTCGGCGTGGGCGGGCGTTGGAGCGAGATAGGAATGGACGCCACACTCGTCTCGACGGTCTTCGGGCTGGGACTGCTGTTCGTCTTCGAGGGGCTGGCCCGCCCGGGGACAGGCACAGATGTCCTCGGCCGGATGCGGAGCCTCGGACCCCGGGTCATGGCCGCGGCCGTCGGTGCGGCCGTCGGCGTGATCGCGACTGGGTGGCCAGTGGCGTCCCTCGCGGGGGGCGCGATCGCTTGGGCGGTCCCCGGGGCGCTCCGGCGCTCCCGGGAAGAGCGGGCCAGGCTCGAGCGCCGAGAAGCGATAGCCGAAGTGTCCTCCCGGCTCAGGGACATGATCCGATCGGGAATCGGGATATCGGACGCCCTCATGCAGACTGTGGAGCACGCGCCCCCGGCGGTCGCGGCGGACCTGCGGCGACTTGTAGCCGACGCTCGGGTGTCGGGTCTGGCCGAGGCTGCAGGTGCATTCGTGGAACGCCTGCCCGACCACTCGGCGGAGCTCCTGGCGTCGGCCCTGGCCACGGCGGACCGGCTGGGCTCCCGGAACCTCTCGGAGGTTCTCGATGCCCTCGCCGAGGCGACGACGGCTCAGGCCGCGGCGATCCGCGAGGCTCGCGCTCGGCAGACGAAGAACCGGATGTCGGCCCGCATCGTGGCTGCCGTGCCCATCCTCCTTCTCCTGGCAATTCGCCGAGCCAACCCCGCCTACCTGGAGCCCTTCGGAGCCCCGGCCGGACAGGCCGTCCTCGCCATCGCGTTCGTGCTCATCGGGACGGGGTATGTGGCCATGCGGCGGTCCGCCCGCATCGAGGACGCCGTCCGGTGACCGAAGTCCTCGTATACGGGGCGCTCTTCGGGGCGGGCCTTCTGATGGTTCTTGCGGCCCAGCCCTATGGAGCGCCGCGGGCGAGCCTGGCCCGGCGGCTGGCCGCCCTCAGACCCGAGATTGTTCCTGGACGACGGGGCAAGAAAGAACAGGTCTTCCGAACGCGGCTGTTCGAGGAGGGGCTGCGGCCCAGCCTCGAGCGAGCCGGAGACGCGATAGCGGGCCTCCTCGGGCGCCTTGGTCTCGACCTGCGGACGACGGAGGCGCGGTTGCGTGCTTCGGGGGACCACGGAGGCCTGGCCCTCTTCCTCGGACAAAAGCTTGCAGCCGGCCTCATAGGCTTTGCCTTTCTTCCGGTGGCCGAGTCCTTCGGCCTGGCTCCACGGACGCCGGTCTGGCTGTGGGTGACCGCCGCCGCCGGAGGGTTCCTTCTGCCGGACGCGATTCTCAAGTCTCGGGCCGAGGCGCGAAGACGGCGGATGAGAGAGGACCTCGTCCACGTGGTGGAATTGTTGGCGCTCTCCGTTTCCTCGGGTGTCGGAATCGAGGGGGCCGTGGAGCAGGCGACCTCATCTGGGGAAGGACCCCTGTTCCACGAGTTGCGTCGGCTTCTCCGGGAGACGCACCTTCGCGGGGAGCCCTCGTCGGACGCGTTCCTTCGGCTGCCCGACGAAGCCGGGCTACCGGATGCGGAATCCCTGGCCGCGGCTGTCCGTTCGGCGATCGCCCACGGCGCTCCCGTGACCCAGGCCCTCCGGGCTCAGGCCCAAGCCCTCCGCGAACGACAGCGCCTGGAACTGGTGGAGGCGGGGGAGCGGGCTCAGGTTCGGATGCTGCTTCCTACGGGGCTGCTCATCCTGCCGGCTTTCTTCCTGGTGGTGCTCTACCCAGCGGCCGTGCAGCTGCTCAAGGTGACTGGACCGTGAGAGGAGGTGAGTCCGGTTGAGGAGGTTCGTATGGACCCTGCTCGTCAGGGCCCGAGACTCGGAGCGGGGCGTGGTGTACGTCGAGTACGTGGTGCTCGGAGCCCTCGCCACGCTGGTGATCCTGGGGGCAATTCAGTACCTCTTCGGGGCGATCTCCGCGCTGTTCCAGCGCATTGGCAGCGCCCTGAGCGGGCTGTGAGCGAGGAGCGGGGGACCGCTTCGCTCGAGCTGGCGCTCGTGGTGCCCACCCTGATGCTGCTCGTCCTCGGCGCGCTCCAGTTCGGGCTCTGGTATCACGCCCAGGGCGTGGTGCAGTCGGCGGCGCTCGAGGGTGCCCGGGTTGCAGCCGCAGAGGACGGAACGGGGGATGCCGGGAGAGCGAGAGCCGTCGAATTGGTGGGCGAGGGGCTCGGAGACGCCCTTGTGCAGACCGGTGCGAGCGCTTCGGTGGACCCAGAGGCTGCGACCGTCCGGGTGACGGCAAGGCTCCGGATGCTTCTGCCGTTCCCGGGCCTGAATTCGTTCCCACTTTCGT
>DASSDP010000063.1:0-44322 GCA_035697085.1 Actinomycetota bacterium | reverse complement strand
CCGGGATCATCAGCAGCACCAGAGCGACGACTCCAAGCGTCGGAAAGGAGGTGGCCTGGAGCAGGGCCGCGCCCCCAAGGACACCGAGTGCCGAAGCCACGGCGGCGACGAGGTCGGTCAGTCCCAGGGCTCCTGCGCGTTCGGCCGGTTCGGTCAGGTCGCTCACTACCGTGGTCGACCCGAGGTACGCAACGGACCACCCCACGCCCACCAGGAAGAGCCCGACCCCGACGGCTGCGGGGTCCGTGGGGATGGCCGTGACAGGAACACCGATCGCGGTGATCGCCAGACCGACGATCAAACCCGTCCGCCGCCCCCACCGGTCCAGCGCGACTCCGATCACCGGCGAGAAGGCCAGCATCCCCGCGAGGTGGCCGCTCACAACCGCAGAGATGGCCCCCTCGCCGACGCCGTGATCGCTCAGCACCACGGCCGACAACCCCATGAACGTCGTCATCACGGGCTGCGTGGCCCCGATCGTCGCCACCGCCACGATCCCCGGGCGAAGCCGGAAGATCCGGCCCGCAGACGGGCGGGCCACGACGGTAGGCCTGGCCACCGCGAGATCGCGCGGGTCGGGGCGAAGCATGGCCAGGAGCAGAAGACAGGCGAGGCCGAACACCGGGAGGAGGAGCCAGGGCACGCCCAGTGGCTCGGCGACGCCTCGGCCCTCGGCGAGGCCGTGAACGAAGCCACCGAGGACGGGTCCACCCACCGCTCCGATGGTGCCCGCTGCCACCATCAACCCCACTGCGCGGGCTCTCGACTCGGGAGGATGCATGTCTGCCACCGCCACCCGGGCTAGGAGGGCGGCGCTGGCGCCGAGTCCCATCGGAACGGCAGATGCGACGAGCGCGGCGCCCGAACCCGATGCGACCGATGCCGCTGCGGCCAGACCGGAGACGGTGATGAGGCCGTGTCCCGCGGCCAGCCCGGGGCGGCGGCCGAACCGGTCCATCAGCCGCCCCGCCACCGGGGCCCCGACCGCAGCCGATACCCAAAATGTGGCGATGAAGAAGCCCACGGACGCCTCCCCGCCGAACAGGTGCTCCACGGACAGCGCGCCGAACGTGGCGAAGACACCGGCCCCCGCCCAGGCCAGCGCCTGGGTGGCGGAGAGGATGAGCGTGCTCCGACGGACGAGGCGATCGCGATCGGGAGCTCGCACGGCTTGGTCAGGCGTTGCGATGTCGCCTGGAGGCTACTTGATCTCGAGGAGCTTCTCGCGAACGGCGTAGACGACCGCTTCCATCCGCGAGTGGAGCTGGAGCTTCTCCAGAATGTTTCGGATGTGGTTCTTGACGGTGTTCTCCGAGATGAACAGGTCCTTGGCGATGTCGCGGTTGTTCATTCCCTGGGCCACCAGGCGGAGGACCTCCATCTCCCGATCGGTCAGCCTGGGCGTGGGAACGTGGGTCCGCTCCTCCGCCCGCTTGCTCATGGCCTGGAATTCCTGGAGGAGCTTCGCCGCCATGGAGGGCGAGATCCGGGACTGCCCCGACCACACCGATCGGATGGCGTCGGCGACTTCCTCGGTGTTGATCTCCTTCAGCAGGTATCCGGAGGCTCCCGCCTTGATGGCGTCGTAGAGATCCGCTTCGTCGTCGCTGATCGTGAGCATGAGGATCTTCGCGTGAGGAAGGAGATCCCTGATCTGCGCTGTGGCCTCGATGCCCGAGCGCCTGGGCATTCGAACGTCCATGAGCACCACGTCGGGCATGAGCTCCTGGGCCTTGTCCACGGCTTCCTGACCGTCGGAACCCTCGCCCACGACGTCGATGTCCGGCTCCTTGTCCAAGACGAGCTGGAGGCCCTTCCTGAACAGGGCGTGGTCATCGACGATGAGAACCCGAAGGCTCTCGCCCGTCGAACCGGCCGTATCGCTCTTCTTCGCCATAGACCCCTAAGTCTCCAAGGGAGGCTCAGTCTGGTTCTTTCGAACCATCCCCTCGTCTGATTTTAGCCGATTCGCACCCGACATCCGCCGGGTTCGGCGTCTGCCGTGCTCGTCCGTGAGCTGACGCTCCAGGCGCTCCGTGACCCCGTCCAGGGCGGCATCGATGTCCGAGCCCGTGCTGGAGGCCCGAAAGGTCCGGCGAGAGACCCAGCACGCGGCCTCCACCCGGTACCCGCCGTCCACCCGCCGGTTGGGCTCATGGATGAACTCCACCTCGATCCGCTGGATCCGGGGTTCCAGGCGGGTCAGTCTCTCCACCTTGCGCTCGACGCGCAACTTGGTCTGGCTCGAAACCCGGCCGCCCCGACCTTTCACCACGAGGTCCATCCGAGCTCCTTCCTTCGCCCTGACCGCGGTTCGCCTGGCGTACTCCACGCGGGCCTCGTGAAAATGCGGGGGGCCGGAGCGATCCCGGTCCCCCGCAGGTCTCTCATCCGGCTGACCTGGTCTTTGCCCCCACACCCGCCTGCAGAGAGGGTCGCGACCGAAGCGGCCGCTTAGCATCTTCTCCCGGCGACGTATCGTCCCCGGAGCAGGACTTACATCTAAGCCGCACCATGCTCAGCAACCAAGGGTCGCCTTACGTGGGTCGTTTCGCCTGCGGCTGGCATCGACTACCGGAGGAGGATCCCCCGGGCAACCACAGACCCGGACGAGAGCACGCATCGATTATATCGAAGCACCGGGTCGGGACCGGACCGCGGAGGGACCGGGCCGCGGTCACCACCACGACCCGACGCGCGCCGGCCTCCTTCAATGCGGTGGCGCAAGCGGCCGCCGTGGCTCCCGTGGTCAGGACGTCGTCCACGAGCAGTATCGACCGACGCACGTCGCCGTCGGCAGCGAAGGCACCCCGGAGCGCTCGGCGCCGCTCTTTCCCGGACCGACTCGCCTGCGACGGCGTCTCCCGGATCCGGCGGAGCATCCCCACGGCGGGCAGACCAATGCGTGGGGCCAGCTCCCGGGCCAGGACTTCCGCCTGATCGTATCCACGAGCGGCTCGCCGCTTCCGCGATAGGGGAACCCAGGTCACCCATTCCGCCTCGAGTGGCCCAACCCGTGCCATCGACGCGGCCAGCGGCACCGCTAAAGCTCGCCATCCACCGAACTTCAGGGCCCGAACCGTGCGGGCCAGGGGCCCCTCGTAGAGGAATGGAGCTCTCGCCACGTCGATCTCTCTCGGCGGACAGTCGACGCATCGTGCCACCGGCGAGTCCGTCGGCCGGCCGCACCTGTTGCACAGCGGCAGCGTGATCACGGGAACCGAGGCGGCGCATGGTTGGCACAGAGGCCACGTGCCCCCGCCGCACGCCGCGCAGCGCCCCGGGAACAGCAAGTCGAGCATCGCCCCCACGTCGCGGGAAGGTAGTCCCTACCGCCGACATGGCACCGCTCACGGCAGCGGCAGCTCCAGCGACCATCGACCCCGGTCCGCCTGCCCGTCCGGCCTGAACAGCCGATCGATCTGCAGCTCGAGCGCCTGGTTGGCCCTGAGCAGGGGGTAGACAACGGTGGAGCGAGTGCCGGCCGCCGGCTGGTACGAAGAATCGAGGAACGGAAGCGGCTTTCCGTCCGCAAGAACTCGGAGCTCCCCGAACTGCCGGAACTCCGGATCGTCGCTGGGTTCGTGATGCCACCGGATCACGGCTCGATCTCCCTTGCATTCCACTCGATCCACCATCGCCCCCGGAGTTCCCGGGACGGGGATCCTGGACTGCACCACCATCGTTCCCTTCCGGACCATCTGACCGGGCCAGGCAACGAGGAAGCGCTTCGCCTCCCCCGCGGCGGGTCCCCGGACCCGGCGCTGGCCGTCGACCACCACCTCGGCCACCACTCCGTACCACCCCGGATCCAGCCCGGCGAATGGAATGTCGAACGGGAGCAACACCTCCCCCCGAGGAGCGAGCTCCACGGTCACCGGGTCGAGTGCCACGGGCCGCACGGGGCGATTCGGGGACCGGAGCTCCACGACGTCCGCGCTTGCAAGGGAGACCTGATGCGGGTCGGGGTCGGACCCCCGGACCACGACCGCGCCTCGGACGGACGCCGGAAAGCGCTCGAACACAACGCCCACCCAGACAGGCTCCTGCCCGTCGCTTGGATTCAGGTTCCGAGCTCCCAAGAGCGCAGGTACTCCTCCTGCTCGGGCGTGAGGACGTCGATCTCGATCCCCATCGATTGCAGCTTGAGCCGAGCCACTTCGGCATCGATCTCACCCGGCACGGGGTGGACGCCGGGGGCGAGCGACCCTCCCTCCTTCACCAGCCATTCGGCGGAGAGCGCCTGATTGGCGAAGGACATGTCCATCACCGCAGCGGGGTGTCCCTCCGCCGCAGCGAGGTTGACGAGTCGCCCCTCGGCCAGCAGATAGATCCGCCGGCCGTCGGGCATGCCGTACTCGTCGACCAGATCCCTGATCCGCCTCGGATCACCGGCCAGGGCGCGAAGCGCGTCCTTGTCGATCTCCACGTCGAAGTGTCCCGAGTTGGCCAGGACGGCACCGTCCTTCATCACCTCGAGGTGCTCGCGGCGCACCACGTGCGTGTCGCCGGTCACGGTCACGAAGATATCGCCGCTCCGGGCCGCGTCGCGAAGCGGCAGGACCTGATAGCCGTCCATGGCCGCCTCCAGCGCAGCCACCGGAGAGACCTCGGTGACCACGACGTGCGCGCCGAGGCCCTTCGCCCGACTGGACACGCCTCGACCGCACATCCCGTATCCGCACACGACGACCGTTCGTCCCGCCAGGAGCAGGTTCGTCGTTCGCATGATCGCGTCGATTGTCGACTGGCCGGTTCCGTACCGGTTGTCGAACAGGTGCTTGGTCTGGGCGTCGTTCACGGACACGATGGGGTATCGGAGAACGCCTGAGCCCGCCATGGCCCGGAGACGGATGACTCCGGTCGTGGTCTCTTCGGTTCCTCCGCGAATCTCCTGAAGCTGTTCCTCTCGCTCCTTGTGGAGGGTGTTCACGAGGTCGGCGCCATCGTCCATCGTGATCACGGGATGGTGGTCGAGTACCTGGTAGATGTGGCGGTAGTACGTCTCATCGTCCTCGCCCTTGATCGCGTAGACGCGGATCTCGTGGTGTTCGCAGAGGGAAGCGGCAACGTCATCCTGGGTGGACAGGGGATTCGACGCGCACAGGGCCACGTCGGCGCCTCCTGCCACGAGCGTTCGCACCAGGTTCGCCGTCTCGCTAGTGACGTGAAGGCAGGCGCCGATCCTCACTCCCTGAAGCGGGCGCTCCTTTTCGAACCGCTCCCGGATGAGCGCCAGTACCCCCATCTCCCTTGCGGCCCACTCGATCCGGTCGCGCCCTCTCTCGGCGAGCCCCAGGTCCTTGACGTCGCAGTTCACCGTGCGATCTCCTCTCCTACAGCGCGGAGAGCACCCGCGCCAGGACTCCTGCCAACTGTCCGGCAAATCCCTTGGCCACCTCGGTGACCTCCTCGTGTCGTACCGGCGAGCCCACGTTGTTCGTCACGCAGTAGAGACCCAAACATCGCATGTTCAGGGCTGAGGCGGCCATGACTTCGGGCACCACCGACATCCCGACCACCGTGGCCCCCGCGCTCCGGAGAAAGGCTACCTCGGCCGGCGTCTCGTAGGTGGGGCCCGGGACGGCAGCGTAAACGCCACTGGCGGCCGGTAGCCCCATCTCCTTTGCCGCCGTGATGGCGAGGTTCGCCAATCCTGAATCGTATGCCGCCGACAGATCGACGAACGGCGGCCGGCCCTCGTCGTCCTGCCATCCACGCAACGGATTCTCACCCAGGAAGTTCAGGTGATCGGCTCCGACCACCAGCATGCCCGGCCGAAGCGATGGATCGAGACCGCCGACGGCCGCGGTGATGATCAGCGTGCGCACACCGAGCGCGGCCGACAGTCGCACCGGAAGCGTCACGATCGACATGGGGTGGCCTTCGTAGAAATGAACCCTCCCGAGGAATGCCGCCGTGACCACCCCGGACAACCGACCGACGACCACCCGTCCGGAGTGTCCGGAGACCGTGGGAGCCGGAAACCCCGGCAGTGATGTGAACGGAAGGTCCACTTCGGTCTGGATGTCGCTCACCGCGTCACCGAGGCCCGATCCGAGGATCACGGCCACCTCGGGGTCCTCGCTGATCTTTCCGCGGAGCAGCTCGGCTCCTTCTTCCGGGAAGGTGTCGCCCGGTCCTCTCACGCCATTCGGGCCTTGATTCGATCGATGGCCTCGATCGGCGTGGGGTCGATGCCGTGCTCGAGGGCGTGATAGATGCTCGCCACGTCTCCGATGAGCATCAGGGAGAGCACCTGATCGAGCGGGGAGGTTCCGCGGGCGTGTGCCGCGTGCCACGTGAGACCCGATTCGCCCACGACCTCGAGCGTGGCCTGGAGACGACCGTCCACGCTCGGGTGCTCATCCACGTGCCGCAGCACGAGGAGGGCGAACCGTTCCCCCCACGTTCCCGACCAGCCCACGACCTCGTGGTGATCGAGCTCCGGAAGTGCCGATGCGAACGCGGGTATCTTCGCGTTCTCGTTGAACGCGCACTTCCATCTCCAGCCCGCCGGCTCGGACGGCCCCTCCGACGACCAGATGACCGGGACCCGGTCCTCGATCCATTCGGCGATGTGCTTGGCGTTGTTTCGGCCTATTGCAACTTCGGGACGGAGCCTCTCCGAGAGGTCCTGGAGGACCCCGACCGCTCCGTCGACGACCTCATCTACCCACTCCAGGTCCGCGGAGGACAGAGCGCCGATGACCGCGCCGACCAGGTGCCCCAGGGCCGCCCGGGGCGCCGGCAGCCCTCCGGGAACCGTCGATAGGAGCGCGCCGTCGCGCTCCGCCAGCTCGGCGAGCTGCCCGCCGGAGCAAACGGCGACGACCCGGCATCCACGCTCCGTCGCCTCTCGGTACGCCGATATCGTCTCCTCGGTGTTGCCGGAGTACGAGAGGCAGATCACCAGGTCGTCGGGCCCGCAGTACCTCGGGATCGAGTACCCGCGGACCGTGGTGATGGGAACGTCGAGCTGCTCCTTGTACTGCGCCGCAACCACATCGCCCGCCGCCGCCGAGCCACCCATGCCGCAGAAGGTGATGGAGCGGATCCCCGGCGGGATCCCTCCCTGCTGCGAAGCGGCGCGAAAGGACGAGGCGAGCTGCTCCGGAAGCGAGAGGATCGCGTCCAGCAGGCCGCTGGGGTCAGCGGATCGGAGGGCGGCTCCGTCCTCGAGGATCGTCACTTGCCGTCCGGCTTTACGGCTTCCTCGACCAGCATCACGGGGATGTCGTCGCGCACCGGATACTTGTACCCGCACCTGCCCAGGCACACGATGAAGCTCTCCTGCTCCCGGTACTCCACCTCTCCCCGGCAGTTCGGGCACACCAGGATCTCAAGAAGTTCCTTGTCGACGGCCACGATCCCTCCTCGAGGTTAGCTCCGAATGACGGACAATACCCTGTTTGTCTTCTCCTCGAGGAGCTCCTTCGATCGCGCTTCCACGTTGAGCCGCAGAAGCGGCTCGGTGTTGGAAGGGCGAACGTTGAACCACCAGTCTTCGTACTCGACCGTGAGGCCGTCCAGCCGATCCTGCTTGCCGTCTCTGAATGCCTCAGCCACCCGTTCCGTCGCAGCGGCCTGGTCAGCCACCTCCGAGTTGATCTCGCCGGATGCCTCGTACCGTCGGTACGGCGCCAGGAGCTCAGACAGCGTCACGCCCGCCTCCGAGAGTCGCTGCAGAACGAAGAGGGCAGCGATCAGCCCAGAGTCCGCTCGGAAGTGATCGCGAAAGTAATAGTGGCCCGAGTGTTCGCCTCCAAAGATCGCGCCTGTCTCGGCCATGATCTTCTTGATGAAGGAGTGGCCCACCCGGGTGCGGATGGGCTCGCCTCCATGCTCTCGGACCACCTCCGGCACCACCCAGGAACAGATCAGGTTGTGCACGATCTTCGCTCCCGGCTCTCGCTCCAACATCGCCTCCGCCACGAGCGCCGTCACCAGCGAGCCGGACACCCCCTGCGCCTTTTCGTCCACGAGGAATACCCGGTCCGCGTCGCCGTCGAACGCCAACCCGATCTCGGCGTGGTGCTCGAGAACGGCCCGCTTGAGATCCGCCTGATTCTCGGGCTGGATCGGGTCGGCGGGGTGGTTGGGGAAGGTACCGTCGAGCTCCAGGTACAGACCGACGAGTTTTGCCGGGAGGCGGTCGAAGATCCCCGGAAGGACCAGCCCGGCCATGCCGTTGGCCGCATCGGCGACGACGGTGAGCGGGGCGATCTTCTCGACATCCACGAACGAAAGAGCGTGATCGATGTACTCATCCACGAGGTCCAGGGTGGTGACCGTCCCTCGAGATGGGGCGGTCTCCGGGAGCTCCTGTGCGACCAGGTCTCTGACGACCTCGAGCCCGGAATCCGCACCGACCGGGGCAGCACCCGCCCGGCAGAGCTTGATCCCGTTGTAGTGGGCTGGGTTATGGCTTGCGGTGAACATCGCTCCGGGCTGGCTCAAACGGCCGGAAGCGAAATAGAGCATGTCGGTGGTGGCGAGACCGATGTCGACGACCCCACTACCCCGTCTGGTGACCCCTTCAGCGAATGCGGCCGCCAGAGAAGGTGATGAGGTCCGGCAGTCGCGAGCAACGATGATGGAAGACGTCCCGGTGAACTCGGCGAAGGCCGATCCGATCCTGCGCGCGATGTCCTCGTTCAACTCCTCGGGGTAGACGCCGCGAACGTCGTACGCCTTGAAGATGCGCGTCAGGTCCACCGGTGGGCGATTCTATCCCAGCGTGCCGGAACCCTTTCCGGACGCCGCTATCGCTTCGGGACGAGGTCGAGAACCACCCTCAGGGGGATCCGCGAACCGTCCTTCTCCCACCACCGTTCCTCGCATGCGTGGCAGGCGCGGAAGTGGATGCCCGACCCCTCAAAGGTCATGGAGATCTGGACCAGGTCCAAAGACCCACAAGTGGGACACTTCACCATCTGCTCTGACTCAACGGACATAACGACATAATCGTCGGTTAGTATCAGCTCTGCGAATATAGCCCATGTGTAGCATTTTTCGCATCAGCTAAAAGACATACCGTGCATAGCTACAAAGAGCTACGGCAGGACTATCGTCCGATCTGCTCGGGCGCTCCGGGCACCGATGGGAGCTGCTTCCCGATGTACCGGGACCTGAGCTTCCCGCTCTCCCTCCAGTAGGCGTACCAGTACGGACCGTGGGGGCATCGCGTGCAGCTGGCTCGTCCGCACCGCACAGACTCCTGTCTGAAGGTGACCTTCCCTCGAGGACCGAGCGCCTGAGCCTCGAACTCGCGTCCCTCCCGTGTGACCAGGAGGCCGCGCGTAAAGATCATCAGGCGCCTGAGGTCGTACTCGTCCAGACCACGAACCTGGCGGATCAGGTCTCGATCGAGAGGCATCTTGTGTACGAGTGTACCCAAGACCGGCGGGCGGATTCAAGATCGAGGTCAGGCGGACGACGCTTCGAGACCCAGCGGGGCCGGCCCCGTCGCCGTGGGCACTCGCCGAGCGTCGACGCGCGTCCACCCGAACGGAGGCGTCATCCGCTCGCTGTGCCCCTCACACAGCTCCATGAGGTTGGGGTCCTGCTGCGGGAGGAGATCTCCGACCACGAGCTCTCGTGCCGCGTACCGGATCCCGATCGTCGCCGTCGCGGGCTCCTGGCACCCCATCTTGGCGCACGAGCGCATGATGAAAGGGTAGGTTACATGCATGTGATTCGCAAGCATCGCATGTCTTGGGTAGCAAATGCGTTACATAAGCACGAAACACCCGACCGCTGGGCCCGAGCAATCCCCCCACAGCAGTCGAGCCCGACAAAAAGGAAAGAGGCCTGAACGGCCTCCTTCGAAAAAGTGTACCCCCAAGTGGTTCCTCCGGGTTTCCCCTTCGGCCCCTCTTGGGAGTACTCAACTATCCTAGCGCAACTTCCGAGGGCGCGCAAGTGGAAATCCGCCGACGGACGAATTTTTTTCCTGGCCCGGCTCCTCTACCAGTAGATCAGAACCGGGGTATCGACCTCCACGATCTCGAAGAGCTCCTCCACATCCGGGATGTGCATCCGGATGCACCCGTGCGAGGCGTAGGTGCCGATCGAGCCGGTGCTGTACGTGCCGTGGATCCGGATTCCCGGCGCGTTCAGGTACAGCGCTCGAGTCCCCAGGGGGTTCCCAGGGCCGGCGGGGATGAATCTCGGGAGGTCCGCTCCCCACCCCTCGGGAGCCGGGTTGGTCCACGATGGGTTGGCGACCTTGTCGATGACCGTCCACTTTCCCTGGGGAGTCGGAAACCCCGGACTCCCGGTGGCCACTGGGTAGGTCTTTCGGAGCCTCACTCCCCGGAACAAAAACAGCTTGTTCTGGGAGATCCTGATCACGATGGTGTGTCCCAGGTCGCCACCCGTCACCCTGGGCCGCATGGTCCGGACGGCGAATCGCACCAGATCGTCTCCCCCTGCGATGGCCTCCATCAGGGATTCTCGAGAGGGTGCCGGCATGAGTGCCCGGCCGGCGGCGGGTTTGGTCAGGCGGATCTTCCCACCTCGAACGTCCACCGATGCGTTCACGGGTGACTGGAAAACGGAGCGCGAGACGACTTCCACGAAGCGATCGATCTGGGTCTCCTGATGCGCGTACTCGAGATCGAAGGACCGATACGCCGATCGGTTCAGGATCCGGCGAAAGACCCGGGACGGCCAACTGAAGCCATCGTTCACCGCCAGGGCCGCGTCAACCTTCGCCTCCACATCGGCGGTGGTTCCGAGCTCCAGCGGGGTCACGTGCCAGGTCTGGTCGCCCACCGCAACCTCGATATCGCGCGCAAGGGATCTCTCCGCGGCCTCGTTCACCGCGTCGATCGCCTCGGAACGGCTCATCCCTCCGACGTCCACTCCGGCGACGTTCACACCCGGAAGCATCCGGTGCGCCGTGGCCGCGTCGTACAGATAGGCGGAGTAGCCGGTACCTCCAAGAAGGAGGACGCCTCCAATAACGACGAAGAGCGCGACGCGCCCTCGTCGCGGAACCCGCGCTCCGACGGGCCTCGCGTGTCGTCTGTGCTTCATCTTTTCGTGATGATACCCCCAGATCGGCTAAACCTGATCCGCCCTCAGGCCAAGTGCGATCGCGTAGCCTGCCGAAGAAATAGACGTCTGGGCCACGACCATGGTTCCACCGTCCGTCTCCACAACGGCCGTCACCGGCTGCCCTCCGCTCGCCTCGGTGAGGTCCACCACACTGGTCCGCCCGGGTTCAACCGTCAGGGCACCGAGCTCCGGAGGTTCCACCCGCCCATCCAGCGTCAACAGTGAGACTCGGACCGCCGTCGACTGGGTGCCGACGTTCTGGAGGACGAGGAAGGACTGTCCGCCGTCGGGGCCGAGGGCGGGTGGGGCGATCCAGCCCCTGGCGCCTCTGGAGGCGCCGGCGGTGGCAGCCTGATCGGCGGCCGTGGACAGCGACAGACGGCGTCCGGCGACGAAGACCCCGGTTCCCTTCGTGGCCACCGCGATGCCCGACTGGATGGCCAGGACCTCGAACGTGTCGGCAAGTCCTGCAGGAACTGCTATGTCGCCGAGCCCTGCATCCGCCTGGGAATCCGCGCCCTGAATGGTCGCCCCGAGCGGAACGTCGCCATCCGGGGCCAGGATGGCCAGGGCACTCGGCCCGTCGTCCCCCGCACCGGGAAGGAACCAAGTCCGGGCAGGACTCGCCACAGCCTGCGTCGACCGAATGCCGTTCTCCCCGAGGCCCATCCCTCCCACCGCCACCTTTCCCACGGACACGTGAACTGTGGCCCCAAGAGTCTTCTTTCCGAGGGCGAACTGGTTCAGATCGAGGGCGACCGCTTGCCTGGCGGGGAGAAGGATCCCGCGCAACGCGCCGGGCTGGGCCACCGGCTCCTTCGCGGTGACCAGCACGTCGAATGTAGCGTCGATGGAATAGGGGTTCAGAACCACGAGCCAGGCTTGCTGTCCACGCTCGGACGTGCCCTCCGCCAGGTACCATGTCTTTCCCGCCCGAGGTGAGCACGGCTCGGCGGCCTGCCCGCCCTCCGGTCGGGCAACCACCATCCCGGCCGATGGGGCGGCACCGAAGAACTCGACCACGCTGCCGGAAGCCATCCGGACGGCCGGAACCTCGATGATGCGCTCCGAGCCGGCGGGAACGTTGGTCCTCGCCTCGATCGGGGGGACACCCTCGCTGTACGTGGTGACCAGAACCTCCGACTCATCACCGGACGGGTTGGCCAGGGCGAGCCAGGCGCGCCATCCCTCTCCCCCTCCGTGGGGGCAGAACCACGCGCCCGACACATCCCCCTCCGCTGCGGCCGGAGCGAAGCTCCTGGACCCAACCTGTCGTTGGAGAAGCAGCCCTCCGCCGGCAACGACGACCGCAAAGAGGACTGCCCCGATGAGTTGTCCGCGACCGCTCATCGATCGTTGTGTTTCCGGAGCGATGTCTCATCGATCCCGCCGGACCCACGTCGCGTGAACCAGAGGGCGGCAAGCCACAGGGCGGCGAGGACCGTGAGTTGAAGTGACCGGGCGCCCTGCCCCCGGAACGACACCAGAACGCGGGTATCTGCGGCGGGAGCGTCGAAGCCCAGGCCCCAGCCGAATGCCCGGAACGGCAGGGTCTCCGTCCCCTCTTCGGTCTGCAGTCGCCACCTGGCGTCGTAGCTCGTGGCCGCGATCACGACGCCCGCTTCGGGCAGTGTCACCCCTCCCCCCCACGAAGCGGAGCTCAGGCGATCGAGCGACCGTGCCCCGACCGGATAGGCTCTCGCCGGCGCGGTGAGCCGATCCGAACGGGCTGCGATCTGGAATGTCGTGCCGGGAGCCGACCACGCTTCCGGAAGAGCTCGTGCGTTCCGGTACACGCTCATGCCGCCGGCTCGCTGGATGAGATCGAGGTCCACCTGCTGGCTCAAGCGGCGCCTCGCCGCCGCAGGCAGATCACGGGGATCCGTCACCACGTAGTGGACTCCCAGGGTCGCCAGCAGCGCGCCACCGTGCCTCACCGTGCCTCGGAGGATCGCCGTGGCCACTCGATGCAGGTGGTCGTACCCGTCTCCGATTGGAGGCAGGCCGAGCGAGAGTGCCGACCGCCCGTCCCGACCGGTTACCCCGTACCGAACGGTGGCCTTGCCCGCGACGATCACTCCGTCGGGGACCCCTCCCGGTGGAACGAACGCCCGTCCGCCCGGCCCCCCGAGCCACAACACTCGGAAGGGAACGCCGGGACTGGCGGAGGAAACCACGGACCAGGCCGGAGGTATTCGGTCCTGCCCAATGGCCCAGGCACCCCGGAACGCCTGGGCGCTCTGCAGGGCGATCCCGATGGCCACCACTGCTGCCAGGCTCCCCCAGACAAGTTGCCGCAGGTCGAGCGGAAGCTCCCTGCGCTCGGCGGCCATCCCGTAGGCGACGAGCACGCTCAGACTCACCGCGGCCACCCCCAGATACGCGAGTGGATTGGCGGCGAATCCGGGAAGTCTTCCCGCGGCTGCGAGCCACGCCAGGAGCAGAGCGACTCCCGCGGCGAGCGCCAACCGCCGGGACTGTCGGAGGTTGCCACTGACCGCGAGCGCCAACGTCCCGGCGAGAGGAAGGAAGAACGCGGGCTCCCACGACCCCGGCGCTCCTCCTGCGGACAATCGGAGGACGGAGCCGTACCTGGCAACTCCTGCCGCATCCACGGCGGCGTCGCCTCCCGCCCGGATGATGGTCAGGGTGAAGGGAAAGAGGAGGACGGCGGCGATCCCGACCGTCGCCGCGATGAACCCGACGCCGCGAGGAAGGTTCCGAAAGGACTCCGGAAGCACCACGAACGAACCCACGATCACCGCAACCGCCAGCCACAGAGCGGGAAAGAAGGACGCGGTGACCGCGAGGGCCATCCCGGTGCCGACGGCCCATCGGCCCGGCCGATGGATCGGGCCACGGAACGCCTCGACGATTCGGGCCAGAACCCACGGAATCGCGATCAGGAACACGCTCGCGGCGATCCGCCCCTCCGACGCGACCCACATCGTCAACGCGGAGAGCGCGTAGCATCCGGCGGCGACGAGGCTTGCGAGCCGATGCGATGTCATTCGAAGCACGGCTCGGTAACAGGACGCTCCGGCAAGCAGAGGACCCCCCACGATCAGGATCCGAACCAGGAGCCGAGGGCTTCCGAGCGTGATCGCGCTCCCCACGCCGAGGAAGAACAGAGCGGGGCTTGCACCATCTGCTCCCCCGAAGCCAGTCGACCGCCACCCGGACCCGAATTCGCGGAACAGATCCGTGGCGCCCGAGGGAAAGACGGGGAGTGATCCACCCTCCAGCTCGGAAAGGAACAGGACGCCGCGAAACGCCACCGCGGTCAGGACGACGGCGGCACCCAGCGAGAGGCCGACGGGATGCGCCGCGATGAATCCGAGGACCCGGCGCGCCACCGGCGGGGCCACGGCTTCCTCTGGCTCCAACGGCCCCGTTCTGCTCCCCAGCAGCACCGAGGCTGCCTGGAGGCCCCACCGTCGCAGCCGGGTTCCCGCAGGCGCCATGAACCGAGCGACGTCGCGATCTCGAGCCCGACGCACCGCGTGCCCACGAACACGTCGCCTGATCGTCCCGGGAAGATGGACGACGTTCCATCCCCATGCCGCGACCACTTGGCCCGCATCGGCAAACCGTCGTGACAGAAGGAACAGGAACACCTTGCCGATCCCCTGGAACGCGTAGAGCGGAAGAACCCATCCCAGGCTGAGCAGACGGTAGTTCTTCAGGAGGCTCATCAGTCCCGCCCGCTCGGCCAGGTATCGCTCCCGGGCGCCGGTCCATCCGGGCCTCTCCCCTCGCTGCCCAGCGGCTCGGTGCAGAACCACGGCGCCCGGATTCATCACCACGCGAAACCCAGCGAGTCTCACTCGCCAGCAGAAATCCAGGTCCGCGTGGCAGGTTCCCAGACGTTCATCGAAGAGTCCCGCTCGCAACCACGCATCGCGGGAGATGAGCATCGCCGCCGAGGACACGAACAGAACCTCACGAGGGGAGTCGTACTGTCCCTGGTCGATCTCGTCCTCTTCGAGAGGCGAATACGGATACCCGAACGGATCGCTGGCCAGTCCGATCTCTCGGAGCACCCGCGGGCGCTCCCAATCGAGGACCTTCGGCCCGACGACGCCTGCGCCTTCTCCCTCGCCGGCTGCCGCCACCATCAGAGACACCGTGTCTGGGGCCAGGACCGTGTCGTCGTGGATCAGAAAGATGAAGTCGGCTCTATGGGCAACCGGGATCGAGAGTGCCGCTGCCACTGCTGCAGGGAAGCCACCGTTGCGATTCAAGCGAATCACCCTGTCCTCGCCGAGAGCTTCGGTGAGGATCTGTGTGGATCCGTCGGACGAAGCGTTGTCGACGGCGACGACGGCCAGCCGGCCGTGCGTCTGGCGCCGGATCGAAGCGAGCGTGCGTCTCAGCCAGACGGCGCCGTCTTTGACGACCAGAACGACGAGCACGCTCGGAGGCGGAGTCCCGGCGGCCTCCGAGGAAGATGCCATGCCGACTGCTGAGGTGGGAGAGTCAACCAAGATCCTGGCCTGAGCGCCTCGGGTGGCCGGGAGCATAGCATCGAACAGCAGAAGGGGGGCGAGTCGCCCCCCTTCCAAGAGAACAGGCTCTTGGCACCGTCCGCTACTTCGACTTCTTCGCGGCCGTGCGCCTTGCCGTCGTCCTCTTCCTGGCTGTGGGCCTCTTCCGCGCAGTGGGCCTACGCGCCGCGGTGGTCTTCTTCCGCGCCGTCGTCTTCCTCCGCGCCGTTGTCTTCCGCCTCCGCACGGGGCTCTTCCGCGCCGTAGTCTTCCTACGCGCCGTAGTCTTCCTACGTGCCGTGGTCTTCCGGGCCGTAGTCTTCCGAGCCGTAGTCTTCCGTGCGGTGGTCTTCCTCCGCGCAGCGGTGGTCTTCTTCCGCGCGGTGGTCTTCTTTCTGGCGGTCGTCTTCTTACGCGCTGCTGGCATCCTTCACCTCCTTTCGCTCTTCAGGACGCCATACGCTTCAGGCGTCGCCGTTCCCGTTCGCTCATCCCTCCCCACACGCCGTACCGCTCGTCGCGGCGCAGCGCGTAGTTCAGGCACTGGATGCGGACCTCGCAGTCGGCGCAAATCCGTTTCGCCTCCCGCGACGATCCACCTTTTTCGGGGAAGAAGATCTCGGGATCGAAGTCCCGGCACTTTGCTCGCTCTTGCCATGGGATGTAGTGGTGCACTCCACCCTCCCCCATCAAAATTACATTTGTGTAATTCTGAGGGAAGGGCCGCGCGTTTGTCCAGTCCCGATGATGACTTTTTTTTCTGGGGAAATCGAGCACCGAAGGGAAGAAAACCTAGGGCCGCGCGACGCGTGGCGATTCTACGCGATGAACACGTGACGCTTCCACCCGCTCGTACGTTGTCGTTCGCTGCACGGGCGTGCGATCGATCGCACGGATCGCTTCTTCGAACTCCCATGGATCCTTCCTGATTCCCCATTCCGCTCCCGCCATTCGCGAGATCGTCTCTTCCATCAACGTGCCGCCGAAATCGTTCGCGCCGCCGGCGAGTATCACTTTGCATGCATCGATTCCAATCTTCACCCATGAAACTTGAACATTAGTTATGCGACCAGTCAATAGTATCCGCGCAATTGCATGCATGCGACGATTTTCTTCAAATGTTGCACCGGCGCGCGCTTTCCCTGCGAGATAGATCGGTGAGTTCTGATGAACGAACGGCAGCGGAACGAACTCGGTGAATCCGCCGGTCTCCTCCTGGATACGCGCGAGCCTTCGGATGTGCGCGACCCAATGTGGAGGGGCATCGACGTGTCCGTACATGATCGTCGACGAAGAACGAATGCCGATCGCGTGCGCGGTCTTGACGATCTCCTCCCAGGTATCCGCAGGAAGCTTTCCTTTGGTAAGCAGCCAACGAACGTCATCGTCCAGGATCTCTGCGGCCGTGCCCGGGATGGTGCCGAGACCGTGCCGTTTGCATTCCTCGAGAAACTCTCGGAAGGAGATTCCGAGCCGTGTGGAACCATTCAGCACTTCCATCGGACTGAACGCGTGTATGTGGATATCGGGAACTCGGGCCCTGACCGCGTCGAGGAGCTGAAAGTAGAAGTCTCCCGGCAGACTGGGATGGAGCCCGCCCTGCATGCACACCTCGGTAGCGCCGTATCGCCAGGCCTCTTCGGCTCTGTCGGCCACCTCGTCCAGCGTGATCGTGTATGAGTCCTCATCCACCTCGCGCTGCGCGAAGGCGCAGAACCGACACCCCGTGTAGCACACGTTGGTGAAGTTGACATTTCGGTTCACCACGTAGGTGACGTCGTCGCCGACCGCCTCGCGGCGGAGATCATCAGCGACCTCGCAGAGCGCTTCCAGTGCCGGCCCGTCCGCCCTGAACAGCGCGAGGGCCTCCGCATCTGTGATCGGGCCGCCGGCCGCGGCCTTTCCCAGGGCCCTCGCGATCTCACGATCGAGGCGGGGCCCGGGGACGCGTTCTCGT
Organism: Actinomycetota bacterium; assembly: GCA_035697085.1. GTDB lineage: Bacteria > Actinomycetota > UBA4738 > UBA4738 > CALAEC01 > DASQUW01. The sequence continues at coordinate 26,814 of DASSDP010000063.1, read as the reverse complement.
ATCCAGCTCCTGGTCACCTCGAGCTCATCCCAGTCCCCGTACACGGCCAGGGAGTCCTCGCGAAGGCCTGCGTCTGCTCCCTTGGCGAACGTGAGTTCGGTTCGCCGCGGCTTCCACTGCACGTCCGGGTCCTGCCATTCCACCGGCTCGGGACGCTGCCCCTCCACCGCCAGCCCATCGGAGCCGACGAGGGCCGCGACCGGCCGTTGCATCTTTCCGGCGAGGAACGGATCCGGCCTCATGGCGTACTCGGGATAGATGCACAGGCGCTCGCGAAGGGAGAAGCCCTTCTCCTCGGTTCGCTGCCGAAGGTGGTCCAGCCTCGGCCACGGCGCCTCGGGGTTCACGTGATCGGGCGTCACCGGCGAGACGCCTCCCCAATCGTTGATGCCGGCATCGAGGAGGCGCGGATAGTGCGGGTCCGACAGGTTCGGCGGAGCCTGCAGGTTCACCTTCGGACCCAGGATCACCCGCGCTGTGGCCACTGCGGCAAGGAACTCCTCCGTCTCCGGTTCCGGATGCGCATGCATCGCGGTCCCGGGCTTCGCCCTGAAGTTCTGGACGATGACCTCCTGGACGTGGCGGTACCGACGGTGCAGCTTGGCAATGGCGAACACCGATTCCGCTCGCTCCTGCAACGTCTCTCCGATGCCGACCAGGATCCCGGTGGTGAATGGGATCGACAGTCGTCCCGCGTCCTCGATCGTGCGGAGTCGAACCGCGGGGATCTTGTCGGGCGAGCCGTGATGGGGCATGCCCTTTTCCATCAAGCGATCCGTGGCGTGCTCGAGCATCAGTCCCATCGACGCCGAGACATGTTTCAGTCGAGCCATTTCCTCCCACGTCATCACGCCGGGGTTCAGATGCGGGAGAAGGCCGGTTCGCTCGAGGACGGTGATGGAGACGGAGCGCACGTAGTCGAGCGTCGAGTGGTAACCGCGTTCCGCGAGCCAATCTCTGGCAACCGGATATCGTTCCTCGGGGCGATCGCCCAGCGTGAACAGCGCTTCCTTGCAGCCGGCCCGGCGTCCGGCCTCGGCGATGGTCACGACGTCCTCTGGCGTGAGGAATGGTTTGTCCAGTCGGGCGGGCGGTTTCGCGAACGTGCAGTAGTGGCAGACGTCTCGACACAGCATCGTGAGCGGGATGAACACTTTTCTCGAATACGTGACGGTGCGGCCCTGACCGAGATCGCGAAGTGCACCGGCGACGGCCAACAGCTCCTCGAGCGCCGTTCCGCGAACGCCCATGAGGACGGCTGCCTCGTCGACCGTGAGGGTCTTGCCGTCGGACGCGCGCTTCAGCGCGCGGCGCGTTGCCGAGCTTCCCGCGTTCATCGAAGCTCGAGGGTAGTTTCGAAGACCCACTTCTTCAACCCACGAGCCGGGAACCGATCCACAACGTCCAGGGCGGTAGTGTGAACCCATGATCGCGGCGCTTGCCGGGGGGGTGGGAGCCGGAAAGTTCCTGCGGGGACTCCTCCGGGTGGTCGACCCCGGAGAGCTGACCGTGATCGTCAACACCGCCGACGACGTGACGCTGCACGGCCTTCACATCTCGCCCGACATCGACTCGGTCATGTACTGGCTCGCGGGTGTGGCGGATCGGGACCGGGGGTGGGGGCGAGAGAACGAGTCGTTTCGGGCCAGGGACACGTTGAAAGACCTGGGCGGCGAGGCGTGGTTCGCACTTGGAGACCTGGACCTGGCGACACATCTCTTGCGCACCGACCTGATTCGAAGCGGAAACACGCTATCGGAAGCAACGGACTCCATACGCAGAGGGTTCGGAGTCGGCTGCCGGATCCTCCCGATGTCGAACGAGCGAGTGACCACTCGCATCGAAGCCGTCGACGATTCCGGCCGGGCCATGGATCTTCATTTCCAGGAGTATTGGGTGGCTCGTGGCGCCCGGGATGAGGTCAAGAACGTCCGATACGAGGGGGCGGACCAGGCCAGACCGGCGCCCGGCGTGGTGGAGGCGATCCGTGGAGCCGAGACCGTGATCGTGTGTCCGTCCAATCCCGTCGCCAGCATCCGGCCGATCCTCAGCATCCGAGAGATCGTGGACGAACTTCGAAACCGACGGGACCGAGCCGTGGGCGTCAGCCCAATCGTGGGCGGAGCGCCGCTCCGAGGGATGGCCGACCGGCTGATGCCGGCGGTGGGGATGGAGCTGTCGGCGTTCGGGGCCGCCGCCGCGTATCAGGGCCTGCTCGGCGCGTTCGTCATCGACGAGATCGACCGCGCCCTCGCCGATCGCCTCCGCTCCGAGCTCGGGATGCGCGTGGCGATCGCGGATACGGTCATGGTCGACGACTCGGTCGCGGAAGCTGTAGCCCGCGCGGCGCTGGATCTGATCCGCGGATGACGACCGAGATCGTTCCCGTTCGGGGGATCCCGGAGGTCGGCCCCGGCGACGACATCGCCTCGCTGATCGTGGAGGCACTCGGCTCGTTCGAACTTCGTGATGGCGACGTCGTTGCGGTCACCCAGAAGATCGTCTCCAAGGCCGAGGGGCGCGTGGTGCCGGACGACGGGAAGGACGAATGGGTCCTCCGCGAGTCCCGACGAATCGTGGCCCGGCGAGGGGACCTGATCGTGGCCGAAACGCGACACGGATTCGTGTGCGCCAACGCCGGGGTGGATCGGTCGAACGTCGCCGACGGCTTCCTCAGCTTGCTCCCCGAGGACCCGGACGCTTCGGCGGCACGGATCCGGGGGGGGCTCCGAGAGCGAACGGGCCGGGACGTGGGCGTCGTGGTCACCGATACGTTCGGACGTCCATGGAGACGAGGAGTCGTGAACGTGGCCATCGGATGCGATGGACTCCCGGCACTCGTCGACCTTCGGGGCACCAGAGACCTCCACGGCCGACTGCTCGAGAGCACGGTCGTGGCCCTGGCTGATGAGGTGGCTGCTGCCAGCGGACTGGTGATGGCCAAGGACGAAGGGGTTCCGGTTGCCGTGGTCCGGGGGCTGCGCCCGGAAGCGCCGCATGGATCCGGGGCGGAGATCGTCCGTCCCCGAGAAGAGGACCTCTTCCGAGAGTCTCCCCTCGCCTCGATCTCGGCCCGCCGCTCGATCAGGGAATTCGGGCCGGGAGTGGTTCCCAGGCCGGTCCTCCGGGAGGCGGTCGCGGCGGCGCTCACCGCCCCGGTCCCTCATGGCTCCCGCCACCCGACCCGGCCGTGGCTGTGGATGGTCCTCGAGTCTGCTCCGGCCAGGAAGCGGCTGTTGGATGCCATGGGGGCAGCGTGGGCCCGGGACCTCGAGGCCGACGGGGTCGCCCCGTCGGTGATCGAGCGGCGACGGGCAGGATCGGACGCCATCCTGGGCGCGGCCCCCGCGTTGGCCATCCCCAGCCTGTCCGTGGCCAAATCCGACAACTACCCGGACGAGCGCCGGAGCGAGGCCGAGCGGGAGATGTTCCTGCTGGCGACCGGAGCGGCCGTGCAGAACTTCATGCTCGCGCTTCACGCGCAGGGGTTCGCCTCGTGCTGGGTGTCATCGACGCTCTTCTGCAAGGAGGAAACACGGGCAGCGCTGGGGCTGGGTTCGGAGTGGCTTCCAATGGGCGCGATCGCCGCGGGCCCGTTCCCTCCCGGCGACCCGCCCTCTCGTCCCCCGCTTGATCCGGAGATGCACCTTCGCATCCTGTGACCTGCGGGACCGGGAACGCGGCCGCCTTCTCGCTATAGTGATACCTCCGCGCGACTTCTGATCGAGGTACCGAGTGGCCAAGAAGAAAAAGAGACGGCGTCCGCCCACGCGACCCGCCGTTCGCCCGGAGCCAACATCGGCTCGGGTGGAGCGGAAAGAGGAAGCTCGAAAGGAGCGGGAGGCCCGCATCCGCCGGGCCCGCCGGCGTGTCTTGCTTCGACGCCTTTCGAGACTGGGGATCGTGGTCGTCGTGGCCGCCCTGATCGCGGTGCTCATCTACTGGAGAGGTGGTGAGAGTCGGCGTCAACGGGCGGAAGCCGCCGAAGCAGCCGAGCGACTGGGCTGCACACAGGTCGAGGATCTGCCGGACGAGGGTCGGCAGCACCTCGCCGCGGGTGAGCAGCCTCCCGAGTACGGCTCGACGCCGGGCACGTCGGGGAAACACAACGGAGACCCGCTGCCCGCAGATTCACGTGTGTACGACCAGCCGTTCGACGTGAACCTGGAAGCGAGGGCCGTACACAACCTCGAACACGGGTATGTGCTTCTCTATTACCGACCACAGGACGACGCCGGCGTTCCCCAATCTGTCGTGGACGCGTTGGCCGACCTGGCGAATGCCGAAGACCAAGTGATCCTGGCGCCCTACCCTGATCTTCCCGATGAGCAGGGCCTTGCATTCGCTGCCTGGACACATCTCCGGAGCTGCCCCACGGTTACGGCGGCCGACGCCGATGACGTCATCGCCGTGGCCAGGGGATTCATCGACGAGTACCGTGACCACTCCGACGCCCCGGAGGCACCGGCGCTGTAACCGTCAGCTCGCTACTTCGCCCGGGCGGATCCGGGCCCCATCGACCTGTGTTCCGGCAGCCACGCCGGCCCCCGCAGCCAGGAGAGAGTTCCTGACGATGGCTCCGGCTCCAAGCTCGGCACCAGCGCCGAGGACGCTCTCCTCCACTACCGCGCCCTCCCCCACCGAGGCTCCCTCGTGAAGCACGGACCGGTCGATCCTCGCCTCGGACGCCACGACCGAGCCGCCCCCGAGTACGGCCATGGTGCCGACGACCGCATCTGGTGCCACCCGTGAGCCCTCTCCCACGAGGGGTTGCGGGTAGTCAATGCCAAGCTTTCCTTCGAGCGCATCGAAGTGGGCTTGGAGATAGTCTTCGGGCAATCCGAGGTCACGCCAGTAGCCGTCCGAGACGTAGGCGAACAACCGCTCGTCGCGGGCGATGAGACCGGGAAATGTCTCGCGCTCGATCGACACCATGACACCCCTGGGCACCTCGGCGAGGGCGCGGGGCTCCAGAACGTACGTCCCGGCGTTGACCGTACCGGGCATGAGTTGGGCCTGCTTCTCCTTGAACGCCAGGACCCGGCCGTCTTCCTCCATCTCCACCAAGCCGAACCGCCGGGCGTCGGTCACTCTGGTCAGCGCGATCGTCCCGATCGCCTCCTGCCGGTGATGGAATTCGATCAGAGCGGTCAGGTCCAGATCGGTGAGGATGTCCCCGTTCAGAACCAGAAACGTCTCATCGAGATGGTCCAGTGCGCCGGCCACAGCTCCGGAAGTCCCGAGCGGCTCCCTCTCGGTGATCCACGTGACGGCAGGGTCGCCGTGCCTGGATTCGAGGAATCCCCTGAACCCTTCCTCCAGATACGGGGAGGACAGGATGGCCTCGGCCACGCCGTGCGCGGCGAGATGGTCCAGCACTTGGTGAAGGAACGGACGGTTCATGAACGGTATGAGCGGCTTGGGGATCGTCTCGGTGAGGGGCCGGAGGCGCGTCCCTTCGCCCCCGACCAGGACAACGGCTTTCATCCGCTCGGCCGGCCTCGTTGTCCCGTGGCCCGCGGGCCCGTCCGAGTCGCCGATGGCCTGGCCCGGGAATTACGACTGACGAGAAGGGCCCGGAGCCACAATGCCACCTTCACCAGTGGCTTGAGAAGGACCGCCGGGCCCCGTGCCCGATTCTTGGAAAAGTACCGATAGATGCTCCGTGAATGCTCGAAGGCGAGTCTGCGGGAGCGCTTCCTGGCCGAGACTCCGGTCTCGTGCACGACCTCCAGCTCCGGGGAGAAGAGCACGGTCCACCCCGCCTGCCGCAGCCGGGTGCAGATGTCCACGTCCTCCACGTACATGAAGTAGCCTTCATCGAAGCCCCCAACCGCTTCGAACGCTTCCCGGCGAACCAGCGTGGCGCAGCCGGAGACCCATTCGACATCTCGCTCCGACGATCGATCCCACTCCGCCATGGTGTAGGCCCGCGAGAATCGATTGTTCGGGGAGAACGGCCCGAGAAACGCGTGGCCGAGGGACTCCAGAAGATCGGGGACCTTCCTGGCCGAGGCCTGGATGGAACCGTCGGAGTTCCGGACGAGTGGACCCATGACCGCTGCCCTCGGGCGGTCCCCCGCCACCTTCACGAGGGCAGGAAGGCTTCCCCCGATGATCTCGGCGTCCGGGTTCAACAGGAATACGAACGGAGCCGACGTTGCAGCCACGCCCTGGTTGGCGGCGGCAGCGAACCCCCGATTGGCGCGGTTCCGAAGGATCCGGAGCGACGGATGCGCGCGGGCGGCATCCTCCGTGCTTCCGTCGGTGGAGGCGTTGTCCACGAGCACGACGTCGAGGGCCAGATCGCCCGCCGCAGCGTAGATCGACGAGAGACATCCCGGGAGGAAGGTTCCCGCGTTGTGGTTCACCACCACGACGGCGAGCTCGGCCATAGTCGTCAGGGCTGCCCGGTCCTGGAGATGAGGACGAGCCCGAAGATGATCAGCGCCACCCCGCCGTATCGAAGCCCAGACACCGGCTCGTTCAGTGCGAATCGATCGAACAGCAGGATCAGCACGTACGTGAGCGAGGCGAACGGATAGGCGAACGAGAGTGACGTTCGAGACAGCACCACGATCCACATCGCCGCAGACAATCCGAACAGCGCCAGGCCACCCCAGACCGCGGGCGTCCGAGCTACCCGGACCGCCGTGGCGACGGGGTCCCGAAGAACGACGCCCTCCGTGTGCTTCACGATCTGGTCAACGCCGTATTTCAGGATGAGCTGTCCGATCGCGGCCATGGCCACGGACGTCAGGATGAACACGACGATCACTACGGTCCTCCTCTTCTCCCCCGTTGGAAGCGGGGGCTCGTAGTCAACATCGAGCGGGCTCACATGCTCGTGCTTCGAAGCGCGACGCAGGATCTTCACGGGACCGCCTCTCGCCTGCTCACAGCGTCGGCGATCGCCTTGGTCAGCTCCTCGTCTCCCGAGACGACCACGTCGCGAGAGGAGGCCTGTTCGGCCAGGCCCCCCACCTTCGTCACCACCGCTGGCGTTCCCACGGCCTGTGCTCGGGCCAGAACTCCGGACGACCACGACCGTCGGTACGGCAAGATCACGGCGTCCGCCGCGGCGATCCACGCGTCGAATTCCTCGTCGTCGACGAATCGTTCGATGAGCTGAACTCCGGGGACGTCCCTTGCCATCTCCCTGAGGAGCCGGGCGTGCGCCATGTTCGTCGGGATGGGATCCTTCACCGACCCCACGATGTACAGGCGTCCCCCCGCGCCCGCGTCCCGGAACGAAACCACCGCCCGGTCGAACCCCTTGCCCGGGTGGAGGAAGCCCGGGGATACCAGCGTTGCTTCGTCTGCTGGGATACCGAGCCGCCGGCGGGCGGCGGTCCGATCGGCCGGAGCCTGGACCCGGACGCCATCGGTATGGCTGATGAGCCGGCCCCGGACCGGAACGCGATACCGTCGCTCCAGAGCTTTCCGTTCCTCATCGGTGTGGAACAGAACTTTCGGGGCGGCCCGAAACGCCGCCGCCAGCAGGAGGTAGTCGGGGCGCCACAGTTTGGGCCGGTCGGCTTCGTGCACCACGATCTCTGTCTGCCTGCGCCGAAGCACCAGCCCCAGCAGGGCCAGTGATGTGAGTACCTTGGATACGGGTGCCCGCGGCCGATAGTAGAGCGCCGGCTGAAAGTGCACCACGATCCGGTCGTATCGGCGACCCCTTCGAGCGGCCGCGAGAAAGGGACGCCCACCGAAGAAACCGGTTCGCACGTCGCCGTCTCCGTCCCTCGGCGAGAGTACCGTGACTCGATGTCCCTCCGCGCGGAGGCGTTCGACCTGAGCCCTGGCATAGGCGCCGATTCCACAGTGTCGGGGTGGGTACGAGGAAACGACCAGGATGCTGCTCACAGCGGCTCCACTCTGACCTCGGTCGGAATGAACAGGCGCCCCTCTTCCTCCGAGCTTGGGGCGATATCGAACGGGTACTGCTGATCGTGCCAGTCGTACATCTGCGACAGGTCGCCGGGGCGGACCCCCACGGACACGAAGTACCGCCCCTCCACCAAAGGGAGTGAGTGGAGATCGAACGTCACCCGCTGCTTGCCTCCCTCGGTATCGACCAAGCGGATGCCGTGATGCTGGGTCGTGGTTCCGTAGATGAACTGATCTCCCGTGTCGTGGATGTTGATCACCACGACCGGATCGCTCACCGGCCGGTTGATGCGGATCTCCACCTGAACGTGAATCGAGGCCCCCGGCGTCACCAATGATGCGGGCCCGCCGTTCACGTCCAGCAACTCCACCCCCGTGATCTCAGCGTCCCTCGTCACGTCCACTCGATCGAGGCCTGCGTGCTGCTGGAGCATGGCCAGGCGGAATTCCCTGACGACGTCGCCGACGTCCCCTGAGGCGCGGACGCGGCCTCGCTCGAGCATGATTGCCCGGTCGCAGATCTGGCGAACCCGGTCGACAGCGTGCGTCACCAGCACGATGGTCCGCCCCTCCCTCTGGAACTCCCGGACCCGGTCGATGCACTTCCGCTGGAACCCCTCGTCTCCCACGGCGAGGACCTCATCGATCAGCAGGATGCCCGGATCCACGTGCACGGCAACGGCGAAGCCGAGCCTCATGAACATCCCCGAAGAGTAGAACTTCACCTGGTTGTCGATGAACTCCTCGAGCTCCGAGAACGCCACGATGTCGTCGAACTGTCGATCCGTGTCCTTCCTGGAGAGTCCGAGGATGGAGGCGTTCAGGTACACGTTCTCCCGACCCGTAAGCTCGGGGTGGAAGCCCGCGCCGAGCTCGAGCAATGCCGCGATGCGACCTCGGGTCATGACCCGACCCGTGGTCGGGCGAAGGATGCCCCCGATGATCTTCAAGAGCGTCGTCTTTCCGGAGCCGTTCGCGCCGACCAAGCCGACCGTGGTTCCCTCCGGGATCTCGTAGGAGATGTCACGGAGCGCCCAGAAGTCCACGGCCCTGCTGTGCCGCATCCTGAGCAGCCGCTCCTTGAGACTGGACGGGCGCTCGTGATACAGGCGGAATCGCTTGCCCACCGACTCGACGGAGACGGAGAGCTCGCTCACAGCTCCTCCGCGAAGTCACCGGACCGCCGATAGAACAGGCGCCACGTCGCGTACAGGAGCACCACCGCAGCGAGTCCCACCAGCCCCAGCCGGATCCCGTACCAGGAGATCCCCGGGTCGGGGAGGACGCTCCTGCCGTCCGGCAGCCGACGAAGCCCGTACAGCGCCCGCTGGAAGCCGAGCGTGATGGTCACCATTGGATTCAGTTGATAGAGGCGCCAGGTGGTCGCTCCCTGCTCGAGCACCAGGAGTGCCGGGTAGATCACCGGTGTCAGCCAGAACCATGCCAGCAGCCCCAACTCGACCAGGTGGGTGGTGTCCCGGTACCGGACGTTCAGCGCGGACGTCGCGAACCCCACGGCGACCGAGAAGATCATCAGGACCGCGAGCGCCAGAGGCAGCAGCAGGACGGCGGGCCCCGAGAGCGCGTACGTGAACGCGACCATCACCGCGATCAGCACGATGAACTGGAAGAAGAAGTTGACCATCGACGAACCGATGGCCGACAGCGGCAGGATCTCCCGAGGAAACGCCACCTTTGTGACCAAGGGGCTGTTCCCCACAACGGAGGTCGTGGCTCCCTGAACGGCGGTGGAGAAGAACGTCCACGCCAGCAGACCCGAAAGGAGATAGATGTGGAAATCGGGGATCTGGCTCTTCAGGAAGAGCTTGAACACCAGGAAGAAGACCACCAGGTACATCAGCGGGTTCAGCATCGACCACAGGATCCCCAGCACCGAGGACTTGTACTTGACCTTCAGCTCCTTGCGCGTCAGGTTCACGAGCACCTCCCGGTGCACGAACAGCTCCCGGAACCGCTCCTTCACCCGCATGCGGGGTGGCTCGCTGGTCCTGACCAGAATTTCAGCGTCGGCCACGGACGGTCTCCATCAGCTCGTTAAGGGCCTCCTCCAGCGGAGGCATCGGTCGCACATCGGGGATCGGCAGCACCAGGCTGGCGAGCGCCGAGTTCGCCGGGCGCCTGGCCGGCCGCTCCAGCTCATCGGCTTTCTGCTCGGCGACCTCGCCGGGAAGTGCGGCCAGGTCCACTGCTCGGACGAGAACATCGTGCCACGTCGTGACCTCCGGACCTCCGAGATGAACCACGCCTCGGTGTCCGGAGCGCACGAGGGGGATGAGGCGCTCCGCCAGGTGTGGCACGTACGTCGGCGTCCCGACAAGGTCGACGATGGCCGGAACGCTCTCGCCGGCTGCCAGGCGGCCCAGCGCGCCGGTCAGGAAGTCCTTTTCTCCGCCGAACACCCAGGACGTGCGAACCACGAGATGCTCGGGCGACATGGTGCGAGCCTCACGCTCCCCGGCCAGCTTGCTGGCACCGTAGACGGAGATCGGATTGGGCGCGTCGAACTCGTGGTACGGCTCGCCCTTCTCGCCGTCGAACACGTAGTCCGTGGAGATGTACACGAGGACGGCCCCGGCTCGCGCGGCGGCCTGAGCCACGTTTCGCGTCCCGAGCGTATTCGCCAGGAACGCTCCCCGTGGGTCCACCTCGCAACCATCGACCGACGTCATCGCGGCCGCATGGATGATCACCTCCGGCCGCGCCGGAACCAGGCGATCCATCACGGCGGGGAGATCCTCGACGGCCAGTTCTCCATGCGCGAAGAGGATCAGCTCGTGATCCTCCCCGGCCGTGGCCGCCAACGCCTGCCCAAGTCCACCCCCCGCACCGGTGACGGCGACCCTCATGGCGCCGCCGGAAAGTCGTCTCCGACGAGGACGGCGACCGCGGCGCCCCGGAGGATCCCCTTGGGGGCTGGGCGCACGTCGAGGTTGGGGAAGAACGCCTTTACAACGTCGGCCAGCCCGTCACTGCCACTCTTGAAAAGAACTTCGCTGCTGCGAAGGTCCGGGGGAGCGTCCCTGCCGTCGAGCATGATGAATCCGGCCCGATCAAGCGCCGCCTGTACCTGCTCCGCTCTCTCTCCGCCACCGGCGTCGAGCACGACCACCTTGATGGTTGCCGGGGACGCCGCCGTACCGACCTGAAACTTACCCAGTGACCCGAGCGGCTCTCCCAACCGCAGCCGCTCGAACAGCCTCTGCGATTTCGTCTCGTCGGCGACGACGAACGCCGTTCCCCCGAGCTCCTGTGGAGCTGAGGGGACCGTACGGAAGTCAACCCCTGTTGCTCCGCCGGGTCCGGTCGCCGCCAGGCTCCGAAGCTCGTTCCCCAAGGCGAGCAACTCCGTGGTCTCGAGCGTGGCGTCGGTGGTCACGTTCTCGGCAACGTTTCGAACCACACCCGGATTCACCAGCGTGCCCACGCGGAGGAGCTTGTTCAGCAGGGCCCGAATGAACTGCTGCTGGCGCGCGATCCGGGAGAAGTCCGGGATGGCGTCCCCCTCCACATTCCGGGCCCGAACGAAGGCCAGGGCCCTCTGGCCGTCGAACGTGGAGCAGCCCGCTCTCGGGATTCTGAGTCTCGCAAGCGGGTCGATCAGCGGGCGATCGACGCACATCCTCACGCCCCCGAGGGAGTCGACGACTTCCCGAAATCCCACGAAGTTCACCTCGACGTAGTGGTGGATGGGAAGGCCCGTGAACCGTTTCACCGTCTTCACAACGAGGTTCGGGCCCCCAACGTTGTAGGCGGTGTTGATCTTGTCCATCCCCCGGCCGGGTATCTCGACCCGGAGGTCCCGGGGGAAGTGGACGAGGACGGCCTTCTCTCTCCGGGGATCCAGGTGGACCAGGATGAGCGTGTCGGAGCGCTTCCCCCCGACGTCCTCGGTGGTTCCGTGGGCCTCCTGCTCTTGCGGCGTCAAACCTTCTCGCGTGTCGCTGCCGAGCACGATCACGTTCACCGGATTCTCGCCAAACGTCGCTGCGAGACCCTCCACATCCCTCTGATTCAGCCCGCCCGCCACGTACCGGATGTACACGACAGCCCCCACAGCCGCGATCGCCACCAGCGCAGACAGCACCGACACCCCGGCAAGGAGGGCGCGGGGTGCCCTGGAGGCCCGCGTGCGAGTGGGGGTAGGCTTGGCCATGACCAGGGCAAGGGTACCTTCCAGGGCCATCCTCCGTCCGAATCCAAGGGGCACGAGATGAGCGGCATCGTCTGGCGACCCACCGACGAGTACATGGAGCGGGCCAACGTGACCCGCCTCATGCGGGCTCACGGCATCGGTTCGTACGAGGAACTGGTCCGGCGGTCGAAGGGGGAGGCGGAGTGGTTCTGGGACGCCGTGATCCAGGACCTGGGGATCGAGTTCTTCAAGCCGTACGAGCAGGTCATGGACACCTCCAAGGGGATCCCGTGGACCACGTGGTTCGTGGGCGGGACCACGAACCTGGCGCACAACTGCGTGGACAAGTGGGCCGAAAGAACGCCCGACGCCGTTGCCGTGGTGTGGGAAGGAGAGGACGGAGAGGTCCGTCGGCTCAGCTACCGGGAGCTTCGGGAGATGGCGGACCGGCTGGCCGGTGGACTGCGTTCGCTGGGCGTCGGCGAAGGCGATGCCGTGGGCATCTTCATGCCGATGGCTCCGGAGATCGTCGCCGCCACCCTCGCCTGCGCCAAGATCGGGGCCATCTACCTCCCGATCTTTTCCGGGTACGCCGCGGATGCTGTGGCCACCCGGCTCGCCGACGCGGATGCGAAGGTGCTGATCACGGCAGACGGGTTCCTCCGCCGCGGGTCTCCGGTCCCCATGAAGGAGACGGCCGACGCCGCCGCGGACGCCTCACCGAGCGTCGAACGAGTCGTCGTGTGGCCACGGCTTCTTCGGGACGACGCCCCGTACTCCCGCCGGGACGTCCGGTGGGACGAGCTTCTGGCAGCGCAGCCTTCCCGGTTCGACACATTGGAGCTCGACGCGGAGCATCCTCTGTTCGTCGCCTACACCAGCGGCACCACGGGACGACCCAAGGGCTCTGTCCATGTGCACGGCGGGTTCACGGTCAAGATCGCCGAGGAGGTCGCGTATCAGGTTGATCTCCACCCGGACGAAACCCTTTTCTGGGTGACCGACCTCGGCTGGATCATGGGACCGTGGGAGATCGTCGGCGCCGGCGCCCTGGGCTCCACCGTCTTCCTCTTCGAGGGTGCTCCCAATTACCCTGAGCCGGATCGAGTGTGGGACATGATCGAGCGACACGAGATCTCCACGCTCGGCATCTCCCCCACGCTGATCCGGGCGCTGATCCCCGCCGGCGACGAATGGGTGGAGAAGCACGACCTGTCGTCCCTGCGAGTTCTCGGCTCGACCGGTGAACCGTGGAACCCGGAACCCTATATGTGGTTCTTCGAAAAGGTCGGCGGAGGTCGGTGCCCCATCATCAATCTGTCCGGTGGCACCGAGGTGGGTGCGTGCTTCCTCTCGCCGCATCCGATCACGGAGCTGAAGTCGTGCACGCTGCGCGGCCCGGCGCTGGGGATGGCCGTCGACGTGTGGGGACCGGACGGGAAGACGGTACCGGCCGGGGAGGTCGGCGAGCTCGTGTGCACCAAGCCGTGGCCCTCGATGACACGCGGCGTGTGGCGAGACCCCCAGCGCTACCTGGAGACCTACTGGTCCCGGTGGCCGGATGTCTGGGTCCACGGGGACTGGGCTACCGTGGACGACGACGGCTTCTGGTTCCTCCACGGTCGCTCCGACGACACCATGAACATCGCCGGGAAGCGCGTGGGACCTGCCGAGGTCGAGTCCGCGCTCACGGAGCATCCCGCGGTAGCGGAGTCCGCGGCGGTCGGGGTGCCCCACGAGGTCAAGGGAGAGGCCATCTGGTGCTTCGTGGTGACGAAGCCCGGATACGAAACCGACGAGGGCCTCGTCCAGGCGTTGAAGGGTGTCGTGGCCGAGCACTTGGGCAAGGCGTTCAAGCCGGACCGGATCCTGTTCGTGGACGAGCTCCCCAAGACGCGCTCGGCGAAGATCCTTCGCCGGGCCATCCGGGCCACGGCGCTGGGCGAGGATCCCGGCGATCTTTCGAGCCTGGAAAACCCGAGCGCCATCGAGAAGATCCAGGCAAGCGTCGGTTGAGCGGAGACCCCTACCGGGGCTCACGCCTCCCCGGTTGCCTCTCGAGCGCCCTCGATTGCCTGTTTGCGCGCGAGCCGAGCCTCCCTGCGAAGCCCGGCCTCTCGCTGCCGCTGCTTCTCTTCCTCGGTCTCCGCCACGAGCGGAGGAACCGGACGGGGCTTGCCGTTGTCGTCGATGGCCACGAACACCACGTACGCGCTCGAGGTGTGGGTCGTCTTCCCGGTCACGAACGACTCCGCCTCCACTCGCACGCCCACTTCCATGGACGTGGTGAATGCCTGGTTCACCGAGGCTTTCAGCGTGAGCACATCGCTGAGATAGACCGGCTCCAGGAAGGACATCTCGTCCATGACCGCGGTCACCGCATAGCCACCCGCGTGCTTCGCTGCGGCCAGTCCCGCCGCGTTGTCCACGAGCTTCATGATGGTTCCACCGTGCACGTTGCCGGCGATGTTGGCGTCGGTTACCTGCATCTGGATCGAAAGCGTCACCCGCGAGGCAGACACTGGCTTCGGGCTGAGATCGACCGGGCCGGACGTCCCGCGGATCACGACCCGAGTGCCCGCATGACCTGTCTGGCGATCACCACTCGCTGGATCTGGTTCGTTCCCTCGTAGATCTGGGTGATCTTCGCGTCCCGCATCATCCGCTCGACGCCGTACTCACGCATGTAGCCGTACCCACCCAGGATCTGCACGGCGTCGGTGGTGACCTTCATCGCCGTGTCGGACGCATGGCACTTGGCGATCGAGGCAAAGTACGTCAGCTGCGGATCCTGTGCGTCGCACAGGGCCGCCGCCTTGTACGTGAGCAGGCGGGAGGCCTCGATCTCCATTGCCATATCCGCCAGCATGAACTGTAGCCCCTGGAACTCGGCGATCTTTTGCCCGAACTGCTCCCGTTCGGCCGCGTACCGGGCCGCCGCGTCGAAGGCTCCCTGGGCGATGCCGAGCGCCTGTGCGGCGATCGTCGGACGCGAGTAGTCGAGCGTCCGCATCGCGTAGGTGAAGCCTTCCCCTTCATCGCCGATCAATCGGTCCCCCGGGATCCGAACGTTGTCCAGATAGACCTCCCGGGTGGGAGATCCGCGGATTCCCATCTTCTTCTCGGCCTTTCCCACTGAGAACCCGTCGTCGTCGGAGTGGACCACGAAGGCGGAGACGCCCTTGGCTCGAAGCTCGGGGTCTCGCGTGGCGAAGACCGTGTACCGGTCCGAGGCTCCCGCGCCGGTGATGAACCGCTTCGTCCCCTGCAGGCGGAACCCGTCGCCATCGCGCTCGTAGCTGGTTCGCATGGACCTCGCATCGGACCCGGCACCGGGCTCCGTCAGCGCGTACGACATCTGATGCTCACCCCGGGAGATGGTCCCGAGGAGCTCCGTCTTGAGTGGATCGGATCCGGCAAGCATCACCGGGATCGCGCCGAGCCGATTCACCAACGGAATGAGGGAGGCGCTGGCCGACACACGTGCGATCTCCTCGATCATCACGGCCATGGTGATCGACCCACCGCCGGCGCCGCCGTGTTCCTCCGGAAACCCCACCGCCATCAGCTCGTTCTCGACGAAGAGCTTGTGCACGTCCCATGGGAACTCGTCCTGTTCGTCGATCTCGGGCGCTCGAGGCGCCAGCTTCTCCTCGCAGATCTCCCGGACGAGCTTCCGGAACTGCTCCAGCTCCTCGGAGAGGCCGAAGGCGTCGTCGGTCACGACCCGTCGACCTAGGGTCGGCGGATGATGAGGGCGTCGCCCTGGCCGCCCCCACCGCACAGGGTGGCGCCTCCGTACCTGACGCCTCGGCGGCGCATCTCGTACGCGAGCGTGAGCACCAGACGAGCGCCGCTCATGCCGATCGGGTGACCCAGGGCCACGGCGCCACCGTTGACGTTCACATTCTCCTCGTCGAGGCCCAGCATCCGGGTGGAATGGAGCGACACCGCGGCGAACGCTTCATTGATCTCCACGAGCCCAAGGTCGGAGGCGGAGATTCCCGCCTTCTTCAGCGCCGCCTCCATGGCCAGAGCTGGGACCGTGTGGAGGTAGGGATACCGCTCCGCGCTCATACCGTGGGCCACGACCTCGGCCAGGGGCTCCAGCCCGAGCGCCTCGGCCCGCTCCCCGCTCATCACGACGAGGGCGGCGCCTCCGTCCGAAATCTGTGACGCGTTGCCCGCGGTGATGGTGCCGTTGGTGCGGAACACTGGAGGGAGCTTCGCAAGCGACTCAGGGGTGCTCTCGGGTCGGATGCCTTCGTCGCGGTCCACGATCAGAGGGTCTCCCTTGCGCTGAGGCACCTCGACGGGCACCGTCTCGTCTGCCAACCGACCGCTCTCCCATGCTTCGTGCGCCCGACGATGGCTCCTCGCCGCCCACGCGTCCTGTTGCGGTCGTTCGATGCCGAGCTCCTCGTTGATCTCGTCGGAGGAGTAGCCCATTTGCTTCTCGGTGAACGTCGACCACAGCCCGTCGTAGATCATGGAGTCGACAAGCTCTGCGTCACCCAGCCGCACGCCCCATCGGGCCGCAGGGATGAGGTACGGAGCGCCGCTCATGGACTCCATGCCTCCCGCCACGGCGATCTCGATCTCTCCGGCTCGGATCAGCTGATCAGCCAGGGCCACGGCGTTCAGCCCCGAGAGGCAGACCTTGTTGATGGTGATCGCCGGGATCTCTTTGGGAATCCCGGCCTTGATGGCGGCCTGCCGTGCGGTGATTTGTCCGGCTCCGGCCTGGAGCACGTGGCCCATGATCACGTAGTCGACCTGGTCGGAGGCGATTCCCGACCTGGAGAGCGCCTCGCGTATCGCGGCCGCACCGAGGTCGACGGCGGGAACATCCCGAAAGCCGCCGCCGAACTTGCCGATCGGTGTCCTCGCACCCGCCACGATGACGGAACCGGTCACGTTTCCCTCCGATGTGATGGAAGTGTCGCCCTCATGACCATTTTACGTCCGGCGACGTGGGGCGTCGGAACGGGGAGGAAGAACGGTGCTGAAGGGCTGGGACTCTTACGGGGCGGAAATCTCTTCCCGACGGGAGAGGGCGGCGTGGATCACGTCCAGGATCTCGTCACCGATGAGCTCGTCCCGCTCCAACAGCGCATCTCGGAGCCCTTCCACCACGTCGCGGTTCTCATCGAGGACGGCGATGGCCTGCTCCTTCTGGCCACCCAGGAGCTCCTCGACCTTCCCCTTTCCGCCTGCGTCCCCGAGGACCCTGCCGACGAGGTTCCGAGTCGAGACCGGACCTTCGGCGACGGCTTCGTAGGAGACGAGGGAGCCTCCCATCCCGAGCGCCCCGACCATCATTGCTGCGACCTCCGTGGCGGATGCCAGGTCCGATGCCGGGCCGGTTCCCGGTTCTCCGAGGAAGAGCTCCTCGGCGGCCATCCCGCCGAGGGCGATGGCCAACATGGACTCGAGTTCCGACCTGGACTTCGTGAATCGCTCCTCGAGCTCCGCGTGTGCGAGCAATCCGAGGGACTTCCGTCGCTTGATGATGGAGAGCACTTCGAGACGTCGGGTCTTTCCGAGGAAATACGCCACGGTGGCATGCCCTGCCTCGTGGGTGGCCACGGCCTGGCGCTCCGCCTCCGTGTACACCACGGCTTGCTTCAGGCCGATCTCTTCGGACAGCTTGGCCTCGTAGACGTCTGAGTTGCGCATCCGATCTCGATCGTTCCGCAGCGCCACCAGGAGCGCTTCGTCGAAGAGGTGCTCGATCATCACTGGCGTATACCCGAAGGTGTCGTGGGCCAGCCGCTCGCGAAAGTCCTCCCGGTCCAGCTCCTCTTCGTGCGCCTTGAGCGCGAGAAAGACGTCGATGAGGTCGCGTCGTCCCTTCTTGGTGGGGAGGTCGAAGTACAGACGGCGGTCGAATCGGCCGGGACGCAGAAGGGCCGGGTCGAGGGAGTCGCCTCGGTTGGTCGCCGCGATCAGCAAGATGTTGTGGTACTCGGGGGTGCGAGTTCTGACGCGCCGCCCGGCGGGGAGATATCCGTTCAGCCACTCGGCGAAGCGGTCTCGTTGCTTGTTCCGCCAGGTCTGCTGATCGAACGACTGCATCTGAATGAGCAACTCGTTGACCATCCCGCCGGTCCCGGACGAGATCATGTTCGAGACCGAGCGAGCGATGTCGGGAGCCGGGGAGGCGGACGCCGAGCCGCGGTCGACCCCGATCGCGTCGATCTCCTCGATGAACCCGATTGCCCCGCCCTCTCGCCGGGCCGCCTTCCGCAGCTGGCGAAAGAACGAGCGGATCCGGGCGTTGGTCATCCCGTACCACATGGACTGGAACGCGGGTGCCGACACGAACAGGAAGGGCACCCCAGCCTGCTTGGCCATCGCTTTGGCGAGGTAGGTCTTTCCGGTTCCGGGCGGCCCCTCGAACAGGATTCCTCGGCGAGGGTTCCCACCGAGGCGCTCGCGGAAGGTGGAATAACCCAGGAAGACGTTGAGGGTCCGGATGACCTCGTCGACGGGCCCGTCGAGGCCTCGAACGTCCTCCAGGCCGACCTCGATGTGCTCCGGGCGGACCAGCATGTGCGGCGACCTCCCGCTGGAGAGCGGCAGGAGCATCATCACCCCGAGCATGAGGATGAGAAGCACTGCGGGGAGCCAGATGACCCAATCGTTCGGGAGTTGGGGAGCGCCGAGCGGGTTGCCCGAAAGGAAGCGGTACCACAGGTAGGCGTCGATGATCCCCAGAAAGATCGCCAGGCGAAGGAGACGACGCTGGCGGGTGCGCTCCCTGATCCGGGCGACGTCGGCACGCCCAGCCTGGAGCAGCTTCGACTGGCCCAGGACGGCGGCAACGCTGTTCTGCATGGGTTCCTCGATCGTCGTCGCCTGGGGCTTCGTGTCCATTCCTGACCTCCAACAAAAATGGGCCCGAGCGCGGGGGCGGCTCGAGCTCCAAGGAAGTATTCGACACCATGTCGCTCGTCCCTGCCACCCGGCCCATGCGGAGGCGGATCACCGCAGGGTATCGTCCTGCCCATGCTCCAGGACGTCGATCACATAGGGATCGCGGTCCCCGACCTCGAGGCAGCGGTGGAGAGATATCGCAACGCCTTCGGGATCGAGCCGTCCCATCGAGAGACCATCGAGGACCAGGGAGTCCAGGAGGTCATGTTCGCCGTGGGCACGTCGTACATCCAGCTGCTCGGGGCCCTCTCGCCCAGCACTCCGGTGGGGAGGTTCCTCCGGCGACGCGGAGGGGGGATCCACCACGTGGCCTATCGGGTGCACGACCTCCTGGCGGCACTGGACCGCCTGAAGGATCAGGGGGTGCCGCTCGTGGACGAAGAACCGCGTCGGGGCTCTCGCGGAACCACGGTCGCCTTCGTCCATCCAAAGGGGTTCGGGGGCGTCCTGGTCGAGCTAGTCCAGGAACCCGAAGGCTGACCGAGTCGCTGGGGATCAGGTGGGAAAGTCGGTCAGGCCCTCGCCCGGCGCCGACACCAGGGCCGCCATGTTCCCCTCCGGGTGGGCGTTCTCACCCATCAGCTGGTGTGCCTGGCCGATGTCCTGGAACCAGAACGTTCGGGAAAGGCAGGGGTCGATTCGCCCGCCGATGACCAGCTCGTTGAACGCCGCCGACTGTTCGTCATTGGCGAAGTGCGATCCCTGGAACCGCTTCTGGCGCATCCACAGGTACCGAAGGTCTGCCACGGCGTTGTAGCCAGTGGTGCCGGCACAGATGACCACCATGCCGCCGGTGTCGCACACGAAGATCGATGTCGGGATGGTCTCTTCGCCCGGATGTTCGAAAACGATCCGGGGCGCCCGCTTCTCCCCTACGGCCTCCCACAGGGCCTTCCCGAAGGCCTTCGCCCCCTCGAACCACTGGCCATAAGCGTCCGCGTCCGTCCAGTGAGGGGGCATCCCCCAGTGAGAGAACTGCTTGCGATCGATCGTTCCGACGGCCCCGAGCCGCTTGCAGAAGTCGGCCTTCTCTTCGGAGGAAACCACCGCGACGGCCTTCCCTCCGAGCTCTCGCACGAGCTGGATGGCCATCGAGCCGAGACCGCCCGCTCCGCCCCAGATCAGAACGACGTCATCGGCGCGGACGGTGTGCGGCGCCCATCCGAGCAGCATCCGGTATGCGGTGGCGCCGACGAGCGTGGGGGCGGCGGCTTCCTCCCACGTGAGCTGGGGTGCCTTCGGAAGGCACTGATGGGCCTGGACCTTGGTGAACTGGGCGAACGAGCCCCAGTTCGACTCGTAACCCCAGATCCGGAACGAGGGTGCGAACGCGGGATCCTCTCCCCCCGCGAGGGTCGGATCGTCCGCGTCCCACTGGCCACAGTGGATCACGACGTGATCGCCGACCCGAACGTTCTCCACTCGGTCACCCACCGCGTACACCACACCCGACGCGTCCGAGCCTCCGATGTGGAAACCGGTGGGCTCCCCGAATCGTCCGTGGATCTCACAGACATCAACGGGCACGCCGCGGGCGGCCCACACGTTGTTGTAGTTGATCCCCGCCGCCATCACGAGGACGAGCGCATCGTCGGGACCGATGCCGGGAATGTCGATCTCCTCAACTTGGAAGGCTCGCTCCGGTTCTCCGAACCGCTCTGGGCGAATCACCTGAGCGAACATGCGGGCGGGAACCTCCCCGATGGGAGGGATCTCTCCGATCTCGTACAGATCCTTGAACATTGCCTCGCTACCGAAATCCATGACGGAGGGACCGGCGCCGACCGTCGGGCTACTCAAGAGTAGGTTATTTCAGCCGTTCCCGACAACTGGCCTCAGGCCGCCGGGATGGTCCCCAGCCAGGTGCCGCAGCGCCGGCAGAAGACGAACTGGACGTCCCGGCCCTTCTCGCCCTCGGGGGTCCGGACCTCGAGCACGCCATAGGCGATGTATTCCCTCAGCGAAGCCCGACACCTCGGACAGACCGGAGGGCCTGGCGATTGCCCGGCTGCTTCACCTCCTGAGAAGCCGGAAAGGAGCTGGATGACCTCCTGCCGGACCCGCTGCAGCTCGGCGCCCCGTTTCTCGAGCACCTGAGCAGCTACCCCCTTCCCCTCCCGAACCAGCCCAAGCAGCAGGTGTTCGGGGCCAATGTAGTTGTGACCCAACTGAAGCGCCTCTCGAAGGCCCAACTCCAGAACCTTTTTCGCCCGCGGGGTGAACGGGATGTGCCCGGCGGGCGCTGTTTCCCCCTGCCCGATGATCTCCTCGACCTCGCCTCTCACCGCTTCCAAGGAGATCCCCAGTGACTCCAGAGCCTTGGAGGCGACACTCTCGCCTTCGTGGGCGAGGCCAAGCAAGATGTGCTCGGTCCCGATGTAATTGTGGTTCAGCATCCGAGCTTCTTCTTGGGCAAGGACGACGACCCGACGGGCCCGATCAGTGAACCGTTCGAACATGGCGCCCTAGGGTAACGCGGCGCGTTGGCGGGGGGCTATTT
This sequence comes from Actinomycetota bacterium, assembly GCA_035697085.1. Lineage (GTDB taxonomy): Bacteria > Actinomycetota > UBA4738 > UBA4738 > CALAEC01 > DASQUW01. The sequence continues at coordinate 5,326 of DASSDP010000063.1, read as the reverse complement.
CCTCGTCAGAGACTCGGGGCAGGTGTCTCGGCGAGGACACCAGCCACACCAGGGGCCCGCGCGCAGGACCGGTTCCTGTCCACCGAGAAGTGCGACGTGCCTGGACGCCGCGTCCGCTGCCCGCCGCGCGGCTGCTTCCAGGGTGTCCTCCGTCACGTCCTCGGGTCGGTACGTGCCGTCCTCGAGCAAGAGAGTGGCCACGCGAAATGGTGGAACGCCGAACCGCAGGGTCGCCACCAGCGCGTAGAACCTGAGGTCGTCGACGAACTCCGGACGTTCCATTCCCGTCTTCAGCTCGATGAACAGCCGCCGGCCCTCCATGGGGGCCTCCTCTCGAGGCCTCCCCAGAGAGAGGTCGATCGTCCCCGTGAGCAGGAGGCGGCCGCCGAGAAGCTCGTGCTTCACCCTCAGCTCGGGAACGGGGGCCCAGGACTTCTGCAGCGGGGGGAGCGTGCCTCGGAACAGCACGACCTGGCGGATCGCCTCGCCCACAAGCTCGGAGCGCTCGATGCCGTCGAGCGCTTCGACGAAGAGATCGAACTCGGTGTCGGACGAACGCAAGCGGTGAAGGGCCTTCTGAACGAGCTCGCTCTCGGGAAGTCGCTCCCCGACCACGTCGGCTTCGATGGACTTGTGGACGAGCTTCCCAACGGCAAGCGGGAGGGAGAACTCGAAGACGCCCTCACCCATCGCGTTCGCCAGGTACAGGCCTTCACACCGAGCGTGGAGGTTGGTGAGCCCGGACTTTGACAATACGATGCGCTGCCCGTCAGGCAGCGTGGTCAGAGCCGGAGCGACGAGCCGTTCGACCAGCGTGGCCAGCCGTGCCGCCAGGTCTCGGGCGAACGTGGGGCGTGCGACATCGCTGGCCATGAGGTCGGCCAGCGTCCGTTCCTGCACCGGGGTGAGCTCCATGGATGAATCGTAGAGCCCGGGTGTGACATTTCCGTGGAGGCCGGCCGACTACGCTACGGCTCGCCGGCGAACGAAAGGAGCGAGACGTGGAGCCCTACCGATCGAAGGACGGGATGGCCGCGATGGCCCGGCTCACCCGGGAGTCGGATCTGCTGGAAGAGCTGACCCGGATGGTGACCATGCTGGACATCAAGGCGGGAACGATGCAGGTCATCGGGGCCGTTTCCAAGCTGGTGCTCGGCTACTACCACCAGGACCGCCGGGAGTACGAGACCCTCGACCTGCCAGGTCACTGGGAGATCGCCTCCGGGCTCGGGAACATCTCGATCCGCGACGGTGCCCCGTTCGTCCACGTTCACATCGTGGCGAGCGGAGCCGACGGGCGAGCCGTGGGCGGCCATCTGGTGGCGGGGTCGATCGTCTTCGCAGCGGAGGCGTACGTCCGCGCACTGGACGGTGAGCCACCGGTACGAATCCCTGATGAGTCAACGGGGCTCGCTCTCTGGGGGTAATGGAGTCGGTTGCTCGACTAGACTGCCGGACATGGCCACAACCAAGAAACCTACGGTCGAAACCGAAGCCGAAGCTGGCGAGCAGACCGTTGCAGAGCGAAGGATGGCGGAGCTCCGGAGGCGGAAGCGCCTGGCGCAGGCGGCGGGCGGAAAGGACGCCATCGGCCGTCAGCACGAGCGTGGAAAGCTCACGTCCCGAGAACGCCTGGACCTTCTTCTCGACCCCGACTCCTTCGTCGAGACAGACATGCTCGCCGTCCACCAAGCGCATGGGTTCGGGATCGAGCGGTCCCATCCGAAGGGTGACGGAGTCGTCACTGGGTGGGGAACCATCGACGGACGGAAGGTGTTCGTCTTCTCCCAGGATTTCACCGTGTTCGGCGGATCGCTCGGAGAGACGCACGCCCAGAAGATCTGCAAGGTCATGGACATGGCCATGGCCACCGGCGCGCCCTTCATCGGCCTGAACGACTCGGGCGGAGCGAGGATCCAGGAAGGAGCGGCGTCGCTGGCCGGATACGGGACGATCTTCGACCGCAACGTCCGAGCCTCGGGAGTCATCCCGCAGGTCAGCGTGATCATGGGGCCCTCCGCCGGAGGGGCCGTGTACTCCCCCGCAGTCACCGACTTCATCTTCATGGTCGAAGAGACGTCGAACATGTTCATCACCGGTCCCGAGGTGATCAAGACCGTCACCGGAGAAGACGTCACGTTCGAGGAGTTGGGAGGAGCGCAGACCCACGCCAGCCGCTCCGGCATCTCCTCCTTCACTGCCGAGAACGAGGAGGACTGCCTCCAGCAGGTCCGGTACCTCCTCTCGTTCCTGCCGTCCAACAACCTCGAGGATCCTCCTGCCTTCGCCTCGGGCGACGACCCGATGCGGCTGGCGGAGGAGCTGAACGACATCGTCCCAGCCTCGTCGCGGGAGCCCTACGACATGAAGGACGTCATCCGGACAGTGGTGGACGACGGGGAGTTCTTCGAGGTCTTCTCTCGGTGGGCCATGAACATCGTCATCGGCTTCGCCCGGCTCGACGGGCACTCCGTTGGCATCGTGGCGAACCAGCCGAAGGTGCTCGCCGGCACGCTCGACATCGAGTCATCGGAGAAGGCGGCACGCTTCGTGCGCTTCTGCGACGCGTTCAACGTTCCCCTCGTCACGTTCGTCGACGTCCCCGGATTCCTCCCGGGCACGGCACAGGAGTACGGCGGAATCATCCGCCGGGGAGCGAAGCTCCTGTATGCGTTCACGGAGGCGACCGTGCCCCGGATGACGGTGATCACCAGGAAGGCCTACGGCGGCGCCTACGTGGTGATGAACTCGAAGCACATCCGGGCGGACGTGTCCTACGCGTGGCCGTCGGCGGAGATCGCGGTGATGGGCCCGGAAGGAGCCGTCAACATCATCCACCGAAAGGATCTCCGCGAGGCCGACGATCCGGAGGCTCGGAGGAAGGAGCTCGTGGGCGAGTACGAGGAACGATTCGCCAATCCGTATATCGCTGCCGAGCGAGGATTCATCGACGATGTCATCGAGCCGGCCGAAACGAGGATCCGGTTGATCCGCTCGCTCCAGATGTTGAAGACGAAGCGAGAAGCGGTTCCTCCCCGGAAGCACGGGAACATCCCCCTGTAGATGCCGCGCTACGAGATGCCGCCGGACCTGTCGCCGGATGAGGAACGCCTCGTCCTGGCGGCGCTGGAGCAGGCGATTCGATCGAGCCTGCCTCGACTCTCACCCTGGACAATCGCGGGACGTGCCGAGGCCCTTCGACTGGGAAGCCTCCAGATCCGGCGCGATACAGAGACGCCGTGGACGTTTCGCGGCAACGTCCCGTTCGCCCGGCGGGGCACGCCCCAGCTGGGCGGCCGCGGCGACGCCCGATGACGGCCCCGGGGTCCGACCTCGTGGCCATCGCCCAATTGCCCTGGGAGGAAGCCTTGTTGCTCGTGGGCAGGCTTCAGGCGGACGGTATCGCCGCTCGAGTGTTCCCTGAGTCCAAGGCATCACCGATCAGCGAAGCTCAGTTTCTCCCGATCGGAGCTGAGATGGCCGGGGAAATCGGGCTTGGGCGCCACTTCTTTCAGGTTCTCGCTCCGCGGAACCGGGTGAAGGACGCCCGGAGGATCGTCGACGAGATCAACAAGGGGTAACCGGCCTCCAATCGATAATGGGTGCGACCGAGAACGACCGTCGAGAGGCCGTCCCGAGCCGAGAGAACCTCGAGGCCCTTCTGCACGACGAGGGCTTGACGAATCTTCGGTGGTGGTCTAACGGTGCAGGCGACCGGTACGGATGGCACACGCACGAATACCACAAAGTCCTGTACTGCACCTCGGGAAGCATCGTGTTCCACACACGAGAGCGAGATGTCGCCCTGTCCCCCGGCGACCGACTGGACCTTCCACCCCGGACCGAGCATGCGGCCACGGTGGGACCCGAAGGAGTGACCTGCGTGGAGGCCGCCCGATACCCTGATCAGCGACGATGACCTCGGTTGCGTTCCACGTGGACCAGCTCTTCTATCCCGCGCCCGGCGGGATCGGGACCTACATCCGGGAGCTGGTGCCCGCTCTCCTCGAGGCGGACCCTGGACTGGAGGTCACCCTGTTTCACTCCCGACTCCTCCTGTCCCCTAACCTCGGATGGACACTTGAAGATCTTCCGGTGGAGCGCCTCCCTGGATCGATCCGGCGTCTGTATCCCGGCTGGAACGTCTTTGCTCGCCCGGCCCTACCTGAGGCCCTGGCAAGACTCGACATCGTGCACGCTCCCTCTCCGGCAGCGATCCCGCCGCCGGGTCCGGGGCAGCGACTCGTGGTGACCGTCCACGACCTGGCATTTCGCGTGTACCCGAGCCTGTTTCCCACGTCGTGGCGGGTGCTATTCCGGCTGGGGACCCGCCGAGCCGTCCGGCGAGCCGATGCCATCATCACGGTCTCCCAGAGCACCGCCGACGACCTGGTTCGGTATGCTCGGGCCGACCCCGCCCGGATCCACGTCGTTCCCCTCGCGGCATCCCTGCTGGCGACCGAAGTCGACGTCGATGAATCACTGGAACGGATGAAGGTCCGGGCCCCGTACGTGCTGTTCGTCGGGACGATCGAGCCTCGGAAGAACCTCGTGCGGCTGATCCGAGCGTATCGACGGGCAACCGCCAGGGCCGGCCTCCCGCACCGTCTCGTGCTGGCCGGCCCCCTCGGCTGGCGACCGGCGCCGCTGCTCCGGGAGATCGCGGTGGACGGACCCGGCGAGATCCTGCTGACGGGGAAGAGAACCCTCGAAGAGCTCGATGCCCTCTACCGAGGAGCCGCGGCGTTCGCGTATCCGTCTCTGTACGAGGGGTTCGGGCTCCCCGTGCTCGAGGCCATGGCCCGGGGCCTACCGTGCGTGGTCTCGAACACGTCCTCGCTTCCCGAAGTGGCCGGCGATGCCGCTTTGGTCGTGGAGCCGCGCTCCATCTCGGGTCTGGCCACGGCGATCGAGCGCGTGCTCACGGACGAAGGGGAGCGCGCCCGACTCTCGACCGCGGCGCGCGCCCGGGCGGGGCAGTTCTCGTGGGAGCAGACCGCTCGCGCGACGCTCAAGGTCTACGAGTCGCTCCCGTAGGGCTCCCGGCCCGACCCTCGGCTACACTCGCCAGCGATGAAGGTCTCACTCATCGCCACGGTGAAGGACGGAGGCGGTGCGATCGCCGAGTTCCTGGCATCGGTGCGTGCACAGACTCGATCCCCCGATGAAGTGGTGATCGTGGACGGGGGCTCCACGGATGGAACCCTGGAGACACTCCGAGCGGCCGCCGACGTGACCCTGATCGAGAGTCCGGGCGCGAACATCGCGGAGGGCCGCAACCTCGCCGTGCGGGCAGCAACGCACGATGTCATCGCGGTCTCGGATG
>DASSDP010000062.1:0-5822 GCA_035697085.1 Actinomycetota bacterium | reverse complement strand
CGGCGTCCTGATGGTGCTGCCGCTCCTCGCGGCTGCCGGGATGGACGCCTGGCGCCAGCCTGCCGAGCATCGTTTTCGGATCCTGCTCCCGGGCTTGCTGTTCTGGGGGCTTCTCCCCCTGGCCGCCGGTGCGGAGCCGATTCGTCTGGCGGTGCCCGCCGTGGGCATCGGCGGGGGGATCGCGGTCCTCGCTGCGGCTGCGAGCAGGCCGGCTCTCATCGTGATAGCCCCCACCGTGCTTGCCGTGGAGCTTTCGATCAGCGGATTGATCGGGCAGAGCTTTCCCGGTGGAGAGGTCCCCTCGCGGGTCCACCCGCCCATCCTGAACGTCCCGTTCACGCCGCTGGCAGAACCCAGGTTCCGGGCGTCCGAGTACCTGGAAGCCGGTCCGATCGCCGTGCGGCTGCAGTCGGAGGACGATCGATACCTCAGCCTCGATCCGGCCCTCATCACGGAGCGGGGCTATCTCGAGCATCAGGGGCCCGCGAGCTGGGCTCTCCTGGCGAACCAGCGAGCCACGCTGTTCGGGCTGGAGGACGGGCAGGGGTACAACCCCGTGCAGCTTCGTACGTATTGGATGTTCGTCAGGGCGGTGGAGCCAAAGGAGATCAAGTACAACGCCGCGTTCTTCGTGGATCCGTCCACCAAGGTCCTGGACCTCCTGGACGTGGCGTGGATCGTTGGACGATCGACGGACCCACCGGTCCCGGAGGCGACGGCGGTCGGCAGCGACGGACTCTGGTCCCTGTACCACGTCGCGGTCGAGTCGCCCCGCGCCTCGGTGCTCACTCGATGGAGGGTCGTCCCGGGGACCGCGGCGGCACTCACGGAGGCCACCGACCCCGCGTTCGATCCCTCGTTCGAGGTCATCCTGGAGACGGAGCCGGGCTTCCCACCCGGCGAGGGAGGAGGTACGGAGGCCTCGTACGCGGACCTCGGTCCCGGCAAGGCTCGCGTCTTCGTCGATTCGCCGAGCGACGGAGTCGTCCTCGTCCGCAACACCCACGACCCCAACTGGCGAGCGCGTCTCGACGGGGAGCCCGTCGCCGTCCTCCGCGCCGACTCATTCCTTCAGGCAGTGGCGGTTCCCGAGGGCCGGCACGTGATCGAGCTCGAATACGACGACCCCTGGGTCGGTCGGGGGCTGCTGGGATCAGCGCTGAGCATCGGAAGCCTGGCCGTCGCCGGGATCTTGTTGCGACGACGCCGGCATCGGGCCGTGCCTCCGCAGAGAGCGCGTCAGAAGGACGGCACCGACCGCCGTGGCAAGGCCGGTCACGATCCAGGCGAGCCCGGGCGAGAGCGGGCGCCGGACGATAGCCAGAACCAGGAGCCCGGAAGCGATGTTCATGGCCAGAGAGAGGGCCGGGACCATGCCGACGGCCGACACCGCGTCCTTCACCCCGAACCATCTCGCCGCCAGGAGACCGGGAACGAGTAGCAGGAACGCCAGACCGATCGCCACCCGAAGCAGGTGGCCGGGGCGGGCGGATCGGTCCACGGGCTCGGTCAGAAACTCGCTTCGCTCGCGAGCAGCACGGCGAGCCGCTCGCAGAGCGGCCGGCTCCGGACTGGCGAAATCCCGGCCGCTCAGGACGAACACGCCTCCACCCATCGGAACCGACCGTGGCTCCGCCAGGTACCGGTCGTTGCCGAGACGCCGGTTGAACCGCTTCACCAGCAGGACGAGAGGCTGGTGCCCCCGAACCCGGGCTTCAATCTCGTCGTGAGTGGCTTTGCTGATCAGATCGACCAGCCGGTTCCCGGTGCTCGTAGGCCGCCCGGCAACCAGCTCTCGAACCGCGCCGAAGTACACGTACGTCCTGGGGATCACGCGGCCGGGTAACCCCGCCCGGATCTGGCTCCAGTTCCCTCTCCAGATCCCTCCCCAAAGCAGACTCGCATTCTGCTTCGGACCTGCCGATACGACGAACACCAGAGGCCGATCGGATCGATCCACCTGGAGATAGCCGCTGACGGCAGCCAAGCCCACTCGAAGATTTCGCGGCGCCCAGGGATCCTGATTCTCGTAGCTGCGGATCCCGAAGACCCACATGCCCACGAGCAGAGCGGCGGTCGCCATGAGCGTCGCCCCCGCAACCGTCCTCTTCAGCCATCGGATCTCTCCCCTTCGACGGGCAAGGCGGATCGCGAATCCGACCAAGCCCCACAGCCCCAGACCTGCCAGGAGCAGAGGCGCCACCGTGCTGTTGAGAAAGCGTTTGTACGGATAGCGAAGACCAACGTAGAAACCGAGCATCCCCGCCAGCGGAAGGAGCCACACGAAGACCGCCCGGGAGATCGGATTCTCGAGGAACCGTTGGCGATTCCTGACCACGAGAACCCCAAGCCCCAGCACGACCAGCGGAACGAAGAGAAGAACGTGCGCCGCCCTGACTTGCTCGAACGTCGCGTCGAGGAACGCCTCGGAGGCGTATGGAGGGATATGGATCGCGTCCCGGAACGTCCGCCCGGGTCCCCACAGTCCGGCGAGCCAGGAGAGATACCCGGCCGCGCCTCCACCCACTGCCGCCCCCAAAATCCACCCCTCCGAACGGATGGCGTCTCGAAGGGATCGGCTGAGAACGGCGCCGAGACCGACGGTCCCGACAAGCACCGCGATGAAAATCGCCGCAGTAGTGGGGTGGGTGAACACCATGAGGAAGGAGAAGAGAAAGATCGCCACCCGGGCGGGCCATCGCTCCCTGGCGTCGGGGAGGAACCACAGGGCCGCCGCACCGAAGAGAAGGGCGAACAGGTTGTCCACGTACCCCACGAACGGGCGCACGTACAGGGCGGCCGCAGACACGAGAGCGACGGAAGCAAACACCAGCGGGCGCCGTCGGAGTCGGTATGCCACCGCCGCCAGGGCCAGGACCAACAGGACCTGTCTGCCCGCAACGAGCAAAGTGGACATCGTCTCCCTGTCCACGTCTCCCACCTGGCGGACCAGGGCACCAAGGAGCGGCGTGGCCACGCGGTAGCCGCCACCGAAGACGTTGAGGGGGCCGTCGGCGAGCACCAGCTCACCGGGCGGGTGGCTGGTCAGCATGTCGGCACGCCATGTGTACCAGGCCATGTCGGGGCCGGGAGCCAGCCGCCGGGGATCGGCCACGAACGGCCCGAGCCACACCAGAGCAACGCCGGCGGCGACGAGGAAGATCGTCAGGGCCTGATTGAGGTTGAAGACGCCGCCGCGGCGCCCGGGCGGCATGCCTGCTCCATCCTCGGCCCGGGGGCGCGTCCTGAGTGCGGCCACCGACCTAGCTTTCGGAGCGGTCGGCGGTGTCGCCGGCTCGGTGACGAAGGTACGCCTCGATGAAACGGTCCAGGTCGCCGTCCAGGACGCGGTCCACATCCCCGACCTCTACCGCGGTCCGATGGTCCTTGATCATCCGATAGGGATGGAGCACGTACGAGCGGATCTGGGAACCGAACTCTATGTCCCGTCGTTCTCCGCGGAGGTTCTCGATCTTCTGCTCTCGCTGTCGCCTGGCGAGGTCGGCGAGCCTCGCTTTGAGGATGCGCATGGCCACGGCGCGGTTCTGGAGCTGGGAGCGCTCGTTCTGGCACGCGGCCGTCACGCCCGTCGGGATGTGCGTGATCCGCACGGCCGAGTCGGTCACATTGACGTGCTGCCCGCCGGCCCCGCTGGATCGATACGTGTCCACGCGAAGATCCTTCGGGTCGATCTCGATCTCCACGTCGTCGTCGAGCAATGGAACGACGTCGAGGCTGGCGAAGGAGGTGTGTCGTCGGCTGGAGGCGTCGAACGGAGAGATCCGCACCAGTCGGTGCACGCCTCTCTCAGCCGAGAGGATGCCGTACGCGTTCGGGCCGCGAACGATGAACGTCACGCTCTTGATACCCGCTTCCTCACCGGGGTTCACCTCGTCGAGCTCGATGTCGAAGCCCTGACGCTCACCCCATCGGAGGTACATCCGCAGCAGCATCTCGGCCCAATCCTGTGACTCCGTGCCGCCCGCGCCGGCGTGGAGGCTGGCGATCGCATCGTTCTTGTCGAACTCTCCCGAGAGAAGCGTGGCCAGCTCGAGCTTGCCGAGATCCGATTCGAGATGGTCCAGCCCTTGGGTGAGCTCCTTGTGGACCTCGGATTGGCCGTCCTCGTCGAGGAGCTCATCGAGGACCTCGACCTCCTCCAGCCGTTCCGCCAGGTCGTCGTAGCGAGCGAGCTCCTGGCGGAGGCGTGAGAGCGCTGTGGTCAGTTCCTGGCCGCGTGCGGGATCATCCCAGACCCCCGGTTTGCCCAGTCGGCCCTCGAGTGCGTCGGCTTCCCGGCGCTTCCCGTCGACGTCAAAGGTACTCCTTCGCGCTGGCAAGCCTGGAGGCCAGGTCCTCGATGCGTTCGGCGAACTCGCTCATGGCCGAAGGCATCTTACGGGGCCACCAGATTGGGTGCTGGAGTCGAGGGGGTCAGGCGGTGGCGCCGTGGCACTTCTTGTACTTCCGCCCCGATCCGCAAGGACAGGGGGCGTTCCGGGGCACCTTCCCGGAAACGGCCTGGCTTCCTGAGGCCTGGGCCTCGCCGTCCCCATGAGAGGTGACCAGGCGCTGGGGGCGGGGCCGGGAGGGCTCGTCCTGCCGAACCAGCTCCACCCGGTAGATGTACCGGACGAACTCCTCCTCGATGGACCCTTTCATCTGCTCGAACATCAGGTGGCCCTCGCGCTGGTATTCGATGAGCGGGTCGCGCTGCCCGTAGGCCCGGAGATGGATACCTTCCTGCAGGTAGTCCATCTCGTACAGATGCTCTCTCCATTTGTTGTCGATCACCGAGAGGAACACCATCCGCTCGAGCTCGCGCATGACGTCGCCGAGCTCCTGCTCTCGCTTCTCGTACGCCGCGATTGCCTCCTCGACGATCGTCTCGGTGACCTGGTTCGCGTCGGCGACCCCGTCGAGCTCGGCCGTGGTCAGGCCGCTCGGGTAGGTGCTGTGAATGGCCGTCAGGAGGCCTTCCAGATTCCATTCCTCCGGGAAGATGTCGGGGTTGACGTAGCCCCCAACGAGGTTCGCGATGTACGCCTGGACCATCTCCATTGCCTGATCTCGGAGGTCCTCTCCTTCAAGGATCTTGGTCCGGTCCCCGTAGATGATCTTCCGCTGGGTGTTCATCACCTCGTCGTACTTGAGGACGTTCTTGCGGCGTTCGAAGTTGACCGCCTCGACCTGCTTCTGGGCGCTCTCGATGGCTCGGGTCACCATCCGGGCCGTGATCGGCTCGTCCTCCGGCCACTTCAGGCGGTTCATGATCGCGGCGATTCGGTCGGAGGCGAACAGCCGCATCAGGTCGTCCTGGAGCGACAGGTAGAACCTGGACTCCCCGGGGTCTCCCTGACGGCCGGATCGCCCTCGAAGCTGGTTGTCGATCCGGCGAGACTCGTGGCGTTCCGTTCCCAGCACATACAGGCCGCCGAGCTCCACCACCTCGTCGTGGGCCTCGTCGGTCTCCTTCTTGAATCGCTCGAAGACCGGGGCGTAGGTCTCCTCGTATCCGGACCGCTCGTCCTCGTCCATCTCGAACAGCAGGTACCTGTCGTTGTCCCACTCGTTCGCGGCCATCTCCTGTCGGGCGAGATATTCGGGGTTCCCCCCGAGCATGATGTCGACGCCGCGGCCGGCCATGTTGGTGGCAACCGTGACCGAGCCCTTCCGACCGGCCTGGGCGATGATCATCGCTTCCTTCTCGTGCTGCTTCGCGTTGAGGACGTGGTGCGGCACGCCCCGCCGATTCAGCAGCCCGGATAGTGTCTCGGACTTCTCCACCGACACCGTGCCGACCAGAACGGGCTGCCCCTTCT
>DASSDP010000061.1:0-16469 GCA_035697085.1 Actinomycetota bacterium | reverse complement strand
AGATCCCCGGGGCCCTCCTCCGCCCGGGTACGGGTAGAGAGGGGATCCCCCGATGGGAGGCGGGTCTCGCGGTTGACAAGACCACCACCCGGCGAAGGAGGGCTCCCAAAGGAACGCGCCAAGCATGCCCGTTCGGGGTGTCGTTCGTGCGTCGGGAATGTGACGGTTTCATGACATGCTGCGTTCGTCGGTTTCTCCCTGCTCGATTGGGGCGAAACCGGCGTAGTCCTTTCGGCCGACAGGGCGATCCAGGACCCGTCCACTCTCGCTGATCACGGGAGCCAGCGTTCCCTCGAAATTGAACAAGACCGAGACGATGGTGGCGTCTTCCGTCAGCGTGTACACGATCTGAGCCACCCGGAGGGCAAGCGTACGTCCGGCGGCGCCCCGCTGGAATTCCTGAGTGAGGTTGACAGTGGCCACGTCGCCGACGGCCGCCACCTCGATGGCCTCAGCATCGGACGGGATCGCCGAGCCCGCGCCGCTGCCCGCGGGAGGTCCCTCGAGCAACCCGGCAAGAAGGGCCTCCGGGCGAGTTGGCGCGGATGGGAGGAGTTCTAAGGGTACCGGGAAGAGCCGCCCTTTCTTCACCATGTACACGGTCCCGGACCTGCGCGGTTCGGCGCCGACGGTGGGCGACGGGGACGGTCTCGGCGAATAGACGTCTTCCGGGAGTTCTGATCCGGGAATGACCGTGACAGCCGGCCCCCGACATCCGATCAGAATGAGAAGGCATGCTGCCGATGCCAGCATCAGGCGCCACCTCATTCCTGGGGCTCCTCCCGGCGACGCGGGAGCCGGAGGGTGAAACGGGTCCCTCGTCCGCTCACGCTCTGGACGTCGATCTCGCCGCCGTGCAGGTGGGCGTTCTCGCGGGCGATGGCCAAACCGAGCCCCGAGCCGGTGCCGTCTCCGCGCTGCCGGGCCGGGTCGGCTTTGAAAAATCGCTCGAAGATCCTGGAGAGAGCTTCCCGGGGGATACCAGGTCCCAGATCCTCCACGGAAAGGAGAAGGAGGCCGTCGGCGGACGCGACTCGCACCGTGACGTCGCGCCCTTCTCCATGCACGAGGGCGTTATCGACGAGGTTGCCGACCACGCGCTCCAGTCGTTGCTTGTCGGCCACCGTGACCAAGGCGTCGGGATCGGCATCGATCTCGACCTTCACCAGCTGCCCGCCTCCCCTGATTCGACGGGCCACAACCTCCCGAGCGACGTCGGCGAGGTTCAGACGCTCCCAAGCCAGCTGAACCTTTCCCGCCTCGGCCTTTGAGATCTCGAGCAGATCCCCCACCAGGTCCTGTAGGTATCGGAGATCGGCGGCGAGGAGTTCGGTGGCACGTCCGATCGAGGGAGGGAGCTGATCCGCCCGCTTCAGCAGGTAGTCAGTGGACGTCTGCAGCGTCGTCAGCGGGGTCCGAAGCTCGTGGGACACATCTCCCACGAAACGGCGCTCTCGAGCGATGCGATCCTCCAGTGCAGCGGCCATCTCGTTGAACGAATCGGCGAGTGCTCCGAGCTCGTCCCTGCCAACCACCGGGAGGCGCGTTTCCAGCAATCCCTCCGCCACGCGGCGGGCCGCATCGCTCGCTCGCCTCACCGGGTTGATCACTCGCCCGCTCACGCGGGTTCCGACGAGGGCCGCCAGCACCACCGCCGCGCCGGAGACCACAAGAAGCACGTTGCGAAGGACGTCGAGGGTGGCCACGAGATCGCCGAGCGGATAGAAGAAGTAGACGGCGAGATCGTGGCCCGGCACCGGCGACCCGAAGACCAGCTCCCGCGGTTCCTGGCGAAACGCATACCCGACCTCGCCTCGGTCAACGACTTCGGCGAGCGCGCTGGGGACCGCTTCACGTGTCACGGAGAAGGACTGGAACTGCTGCTCTTCCCGGAGCAGAAGGATGTTGAATTCGCCCCGGGCTTCCAGGGACTCCACCAACCGACTGAGGGAGACGTCTTCTCCGCCGCTCGAGAGGAACCGGATGGCCACCTGGAGATTGTCGAAGGACTGCTGCGTGACCGTATCGATCTTTTGATCTGAAAGGTACCGTTCGGCGAGGAAGTAGGTGGTCCCGGCGACGAGCGCGGAGACCGCGAGGGCGCCGCCGAGGAACGCCAGGGTGATACGCCACCGGAGTCCACGTCGCCGGAGCCGCCTTCGGCGCTTCATGTCTCCGCGGCGATCTTGTATCCGAGCCCTCGAACCGTCTGCACGATCCGAGGCTCGCGGGGATCGTCCTCGATCTTCCCCCGAAGGCGGCGGATGTGGACGTCCACCAGGCGACTGTCGCCGAAGTAGTCGTATTCCCACACCTGCTGGAGGAGGAGCTCCCGGGTGAACACCTGATTCGGGCGGGCGGCCATAGCGCACAGAAGCTTGAACTCCGTCTTGGTGAGCTGGACCGGCTCCCCTCGTTTGGTCACCGTGGCTTCGTTCGGCACGATCTCCAACTCACCCACCACCATCTTTCGAGATGCCTCCTTCTCCGGGATCCGCGCGCGGCGGAGGAGAGCACGGATGCGAGCCACGAGTTCCTTCGTCTCGAAGGGCTTGGTGACGTAGTCGTCCGCACCCGACTCCAGGCCCACTACCTTGTCGATGGTGTCGGTCTTCGCGGTGAGCATCAGGATCGGAACCGGGCTCCGGGTCCGGATCTCCCGGCAGAGCTGGAATCCGTCCATGCCGGGAAGCATCACGTCGAGGATGATGAGATCCGGGTCCTCCGTATCGACCAGCGTGGGGACCTCCTCGGCGGACTCGGCCCCCCGGACCCGGTAGCCCTCCCCCTCGAGGGCCATCCCGACGATCTCTCGCAGCCGAGCGTCGTCGTCGACGAGCAGGATGAGCGGCTGAGCCATCCTGGGATTATCCGTCGTGCAAGGGTCGGAAGGGTTACCCCGTGAGCACGGGGTGACCGGAGTCCTGGATGTATGCGGGAATGAGATGGCCCCTGATCCTGCCGTTCGGATGCACCACGAACGAGGCCACGGCGGTGTTGGAACCCAACGACGTCGGCCACACGAAGTTGCCCAGACCCCAGGCGATGGGGCGGCCTCGGTAGTGGCTGAGCGGATTCAGGCGGTGGGAGTGATGACCGAAGATGCCGTCCGCGCCCGCCCTGATCATGGCGTGCGCCCGCTCGATGTCGTCGGCCCGAGGCTGCGTGTCGAGCTCGATCCCCCAGTGGATCGTGACGAACACTAGGTCGGCGATCTTGTCGGCGGCCTTGATCGCGGCGACCATCTTCTGGATGTCGTCGCCGCTCGCCATCCCGGGATGATCTGACCCGGCGATCCACCCGGGCTCGGGAACCACGCCGCCGAATCCGAGGACGGCCACCGTCCAGCCGTCCAACTCCACGATGGCCGGCCTCGTGGCCACGCGGTGGTTCTTGCCCACGCCGACGGGGAGGATCTCCGCTCGTTGCAGGTTTCTCCGCGAATCGAGGAGCGCGTCCTTCCCGTAATCGCCGCCGTGATTGTTGGCCAGGTTCGCCACTTCCACGCCGAACTTTCTCGCCACCGGGAGCGCCTTCGGGTCGCATCGGAAATTGAACTCTTTCGGCACCGGGGAGCCGAGATCCGAGACAGCGCACTCCAGGTTGATCACGGTCAGGTCGTCGCGTTTGAACAAGCCCTTCAGGCCGGTCCAGGCGTATCGGTATCCGTGGATCCGGAAGTTGGGGATGTAGCCAGGGTCGAGGCTCACGTCACCGGTGCCGTGGATCACCAGCCGCCCGCGCTCTGGCGATGGCGAGGGCGACGGAGATGGGAGGGGCGACCGCGTCGGAAAGGGCGAAGGCGAAGCGCTCGGAGTGGGCGCGGCCCGAGGACGTTCGGACGAGCCCAGCATCTCGGCGATCTCGGAGCGGTAGATGTATCCGCCGGCCCCCGCAGCGACGATCGTGAGGACGCCGACGAGCCATCGAGATGCTCTGAGTCCTGCCTGGACGCGGTGTCGTCCGCTCAGCGCCTCCCCCTTGTGGCCGGGAATGGAGTCTACAGAGCCGGGGGAGGCCCTCGACGGTCGGCCTCTTGTAAAGCTTGAATCGTCCCTGCGATAATGAACAGTCCACGCCTATCGGGAGGTATGTCCGTGACCATCCGCCGCGATTCTTTGGTTGTCGCACTGCTGCTTACTGTGGCTCTCGCTGTGACCGGGCCACCCGCCACTGCACGTGGTCAGGTGACTGTCGACCCAGAGTTCGCCAGGAACCTTTCTCGGGCCGATACGACCGAAAACACGGATGCATTCGTGCACTTCTCTCGAGATGTCTCATACGAGCAGGGCATCGCGGTGGTGAGGAATGCCGGCCTGACGGACGTCATCGACCTCCCATCCATCAACGCGGTCTACGCGTTCGGGCCGGTCGCGGGGTTCGAAGCGTTGAGGCTGGCTCCCGAGGTGATCTTCCTTGAGGACGCGGGGACCGAGCCGCTCAACCTCGAGACAGGAACGTGGGCTACCCGCGCCCGCACCCTGTACGAGCTGACCGGCGGTCTCGACCTCAGGGTGAGCGACCAGAACGGGAATCCGCTGGACGGTCGCGGAGTGGGGATCGCCATCGTGGACAGCGGCGTGGATGGGACGCATCCGGACCTGAAGTGGTCCGGCCTGGGCGGCTCCGACATCAAGTTGATCAGGAACTTCAAGGTCGTCTGCGGGATCCCGGACCTGAACACTGCGGGCTGCGCCGGAGGAGCCCAGCTCACGGACATGGTCGACAGCGACACCACGAGCGGCCACGGCACCCATGTGGCGGGGATCGCCGCCGGCAACGGCCTCGCCACAACAGGAGACGAGGAGCGCAACTGGCAGGGCGTCGCCCCGGGGGCCTCGTTGTACGGGTTCGGTGCGGGCGAGGGGCTCAGCATCGTGGTGCCCCACGCCGCAGCTGCCTACCAGTGGATCATCACGAACGCAGCGACCCAGAATCCGCCGATCAGGGTGGTGACCAACTCCTGGGGAAGCGCAGGGGCCCACAACCCCAGCCTGGCCATCAGCCAGCTCACTAACCAGTTGGTTGCCTTGGGCATCCCGGTGGTGTGGTCGGCGGGGAACAGTACCGGTACCGGTGCGAACATCCAGACCAACACGTACGGCAACAATCCAACCCCCGGCGTGATCCAGGTGGCAAGCTACAACGACCTGGAGACCGGGACACGGAACGGTCAGCTCAGCGGAACCTCCAGCCGCGGGCAGATCACCCTCCCTGCGACGTGGCCCGATGTCTCGGCTCCGGGAAACTTGATCCAGTCGGCATGCAAGGAAGGATCCGTCACCTGCACGCCAGCGTTCGGAACCGAGAACATCTACGTTGAGAACAAGGGGTACGTTCGCGTCTCGGGTACCTCGATGGCGGCACCCCACGTGGCGGGAGCCATCGCGATTCTGAGGCAGGCGAACCCCAACCTCTCGCCCGCCGACCTCGAGAACCTGATCGAGGACACGGCTCACAAGTACGTCTTTGGTGCGGAGTACACCAACGATCCGGCGAACCCTGACAACACCTCCTCGTTCGAGAAGGGGCACGGGCTCATCGACGTGCGTCTCGCGGCCCTCCGGGCCCGAGGGTTGCCCGATGACTTCGGCCTGACGGGTGGTGCCGGCGCACCCACGATCGAGATCACCTCACCGGCCGATGGCGCCACCGTGGGCAGGACCTTCCAGGTCGCGGGAACGGCCAACACCGGGGCGGCTTCGGTCAGCACGGTGATCGCCGATGGCGACGGTGGGGATGTCGAGCCGCCGGCAGTGGACCTGGTGAGGGTCTCTCTGGAGGAGAAGGTCGACGGAACGGTAACCATCAGCTGGCAAGTCGCAGACACGGCCACAACGCCGCCGGGGGGGACGGGGTACCGGCTGACCAATTCCATCGACGGAGTCAACCGCTTGCTCCAGGTCAACTGGGACGGCACCACAGCGACTTGCAGCCAGGCTCTGGCAGCGCAATGCACGGCGGCCAAAGTCGGCAATACGTTCACGGGCACCTATCCTGCGAGCGCCCTCGGCGCCGATCGGGGGGCGATCATGTTTGACGCCTTCGCCTCCAGCTTCACGCAGGTCATCGTGGACCGAGCTCCCGGCGATGTCGGGGGGACCCTCGTGACGCATCCGGCGCAGGGGCAGGAGCACGTGTTCGCGGCGCCGTCGGACCCTCTTGGGGCGGTCAATGTTTTCGTCGACGGGAACCCTGTGCCTGGGAACCCTGTGGCCACGGGCCAGGGCGCTTTCAATTGGCAGACAACCGTAGGCCCACTGGCGTGCGGGCTCCACACGATCTTTGCCGAGATCGCGCTGGACACGAACCCCGTGATATCGGCCTCAGACAGCATCACCGTTCGCGTCTTCCGGCGCACGAGCCGGCCGACATCGATACCCGGCTGCTGAGTTCCGTCTAGTCCCCATCGCCGGGGGGAGTAGGCGCGAACCCTGGCCCGCGATGGGGCGGGTTTGAGAGTGCCCCCCGACCCTTGCTCATAGTCGCAGAGCCGGCGAGGCCTCCCTCCGCGAATGTGACACCTGGTGAATCGAGCGCTACCCAGCTAAGAATTGAGCCCAGAGCAATGAGTACTGCGGCGACGCCGGCCACCACACTTGTCCAGACGAGTCGTTTCATGGTTGCTCACCTCGTCCCGTTCCCCGGGAGGCACCATAACGCAGAGAACTGGGGGAATCGGGTTCCACCTCGAGCACGGCCTTCAGGCACCAGACCCCCGGCGCCGGCCTGAACACGATCATCTCGACGGTTCCGGAGGCCGCGGCGTCCTTTGGGTGATCCCGTCCTGATACATTGACCCCAGTATGGCCGAGCGCAAATCGCGGCGGAACCCGGGAGAGAAAGCGAGCGCACTGCTCACGGTGGAGGCATACGAGCGCCTCAAGGACGAGCTGGAGCGGCTGACGGCCAAGGGGCGGAGCGATATGGCTGCGCGGTTGGAACACGCTCGAGAGCTGGGCGACATCAGGGAGAACGCCGAATACGACGCGGCCAAGAACGAGCAGGGTTTGATGGAGGCCCGGATCCGGGAGCTCGAACGCCTTCTCAAGGACCCGGACATCCTGGAGGGTGACATCCAGACCGAAGCGGCCGGTCCGGGAGTCCTGGTCGTGCTTCGCCCTCTCGATGAAGACGATCCGGACGAGGAGACCTATCTCCTGGCGGCGTCGAAGGAGGAACGCTCACCCGGGGCACGGACCGTCTCGGTCACCTCACCCCTCGGGAAAGCGCTGCTCGGCACCAAGCCCGGCGATCGCATTACCTACGACGCGCCGGGAGGGATGTTCTCGTATGAGGTCATCCGGCTCGAATCGCGTGGCTGAGTTCCCCTCGTGCTCCTGATCATCGGCGGAACGCTCGCTCTGATCTATCTCCCCCCGCCATGGAGCGTGCTCGTCATCGGCGTCCTCTTGCTCAAGGAAGTGGTTGAGATCTCATTATGGGTTTCCATGCGTCGACGGCGCCCGTCGTCCGGGGCCGAGGGGCTCGTGGGCCGACAGGGGGAGTTGATCCAGTCGGACCGGGTTCGGATCGCCGGGACCTCGTACCCGGCTCGGGTGCTGGATGGAAAGCCCGGGGACCGCGTCGTCGTCGAACGTGTTGACGGGATGACGCTCTCTGTCCGTCGGGCCGACTGACTAGCCCGCGGCTTGCCTGACGAACGCGTCGAACAGGTTCTGCTGGGCTGGATCCTCGATCGCCGTGCGTTCGGGGTGCCACTGCACCCCGACGACCCAGCCGGAGGGGCCCTCGACGGCCTCGATGAGGTCATCGTCCGCCCACCCAACCGGAGAGAGCCCCTCGCCGAGCCGGGCCAACGACTGGTGGTGGGAACACGCGCTCTCGACCCTCTCCAGGCCGGTCGCAGCGGCCACTCGGGAGCGGGGATCGAGGCGGACGGAATGCGTGACATACCCATCGTCTGGTTCCCGGTGGCGGACGCTCCCCCCGTCGTCGATGTGCTGGTTCAGGGAACCTCCCAGGGCGACGTTGAGGACCTGCATGCCGCGACAGATCGCCAGCATCGGTATGCCACTGTCCAACGCCGCTCGCACGAGATCGATCTCGAATACGTCCCGCGTCGTGTTCACGCCCGTGATCTCGGGGCGGCGTTCCTGTCCGTATCGGGCCGGATCGATGTCGCCTCCGCCCATGAGGAGCAGACCATCGAACCGCGCCAGCAGCTCCTTCGCCTCACCCAGTCCAAGCGGGGTCGGCAGCAACACGCCTTCCTGCGCCCCGGCACGGCGGACGGCGAGGACGTAGGAGGCGGGAGCTCCCACCGCGGCGTCCCTCCAGCCGGCGACGCGGCCCGCCCGGAGCGTCCTTCCTGCCACGGCGATCAGGGGTTTCACCGCTGGCTCTCGAGGGCCTCGGGGTTCACCAGGGACGGTGGTGGCTTGCCCTCCAGAGCCGACACCAGGTTCTCGGCGGCGAGCATCCCCATCGCGGTCCGGGTCTCCACGGTGGCGCTTCCGAGATGAGGAACGAGGACCACGTTCTCGAGGCTCAGCAGATTCGGGTGGACCTCCGGCTCCCTCTCATAGACGTCCAGGCCTGCGGCGAAGATGTCCCCCCTCTCGAGGGCGGCGACAAGAGCCCCCTCGTCCACGACGGGCCCGCGGGTCGTGTTCACGAACACGGCGGTGGGCTTCATGGCCCGGAACTCCTCGGCCCCGAACAGATGATGGGTTTCCTCCGACAGCGAAACGTGGACGGAAACGATGTCGGATTCGGCGAGGAGTGATGGAAGGTCTCGATGCTCCGCTTCGAGCACCGCTTCGGCCTCGGTCTTTCGAGTTCGAGAGTGGTACAGGATCCGCATCCGAAATCCGCGGGCCCGTGCCGCCACGGCCTGGCCGATCCGCCCCATGCCGACCACGCCGAGCGTCTTCCCCGTGACCTCCCGGCCGAGCATGAAGTCGGGCGCCCACGCCCAGACGCGCCCGGTGCGGATCAGTCGCTCACCCTCCCCCAAACGTCGAGATGCGGCCAGGATGAGGCTCCAGGTGATGTCGGCTGTGGCGTCGGTGAGGACATCCGGCGTGTTCGTGACGAGCACGCCCCGGGCGGTGCACGCGGCCACATCCACGTTGTCGTAGCCGACCGCGAAATTCGCCACCACGGCGAGGTCGGGTCCGGCTGCATCGAGCAGTTCATCGTCGATCCGGTCGGTGAGCATCGGGAGGAGTCCGCGTTTGCCCTTCACCTCGGCCAGCAGCCGCTCCCGTGGCATCGGCCGGTCCTCGTCGTTCAGCGTGACCATGCAGTGGTCGTCGAGGAACCGCATGACCTCGTCCGCCAGACGACGGGTGACGAGCACGGGGGGCCGGTCGGTCATCGTCCGGGCAGCTCGGCCAGGGCCGCCTCGGTCGCCTCGAGGGCGTCCCGAATGCTCTCCACCGACGAGGCGTAGGAGATTCGGAGGTACCCCTCACCATGTGGGCCGAACGCCGTGCCCGCGAGGCACGCCACCCCCCCGACCTCCAACAGATGATCCCCGACTTCGGCGGATGACAGGCCGAAGGAAGAGATTCTGGGGAATGCATAGAACGCTCCGGCAGGAACCTGGCACGAGACACCAGGGATGCGGTTGAGCCCGTCCACGATGATGTCCCGCCGGCTCCGGAATTCCCGAACCATCTGCTCCACTGGTTCGAATGGCCCGGTGAGCGCGGCGATCGCCCCGTGTTGCACGAAGTTGGCGGTGCAGGACACGGCGTTGATGACCAGCCGAGTCACCGGCTCCACGAGCGGTGGCGGGAGCGCCGCGAATCCAAGGCGCCAGCCGGTCATGGCGAAGCTCTTGGAGCAGCCATCGAGCAGGATCGTCCTGTCGGCCATCCCATCGAGCTGCGCGATGCTGGTGTGCTTCCCCTCGTACTGGATGGCCCAATAGACCTCGTCGGAGAGCGCGTACGCATCTCGGTCCGCCAGGACGGCGGCTACACGCTCGAGGTCGTCTCTGCCGAGCGCGCTTCCGCACGGGTTGTGCGGGCTGTTGAGAATGAGGAGGCGGGTGCGGTCGGTCACCAATGACGCCAGCTCGTCGGGATCCATTCGAAAGCCGTTTTCCTCTCTGAGGGGGATCGGGACCGGAGTGGCCCCGGCGAATGCGGCGATCGACTCGTACATGGGGAACCCGGGGTCCGGATACAGGACCTCGTCTCCTTTTTCGCACAGAGCCATGATCGTGAAGAACAGGATGGGCTTGGCCCCGGGGGTGATGACGATCCGATCTGACGGGTAGTCGAGGCCCCGGGTCCGAGCGAAGAAGGACGCCGCTGCCTCTCGCAGCTCCGGGAGGCCCGGGGCGGCGCAATACCCGGTGTGTCCGTCCCGGATCGCCCGTGTTGCCGCCTCGGCGATATGGGAAGGGGTGTCGAAGTCGGGCTCTCCGATCTCCAGGTGGATGATCTTGCGGCCCTCGGCTTCCAGAGCCGTTGCCCGGTTGAGGACTTCAAACGCCGACTCCGTCCCCAGCCGGCTCATCCGCTTCGCCAATTCCGGCAAAACCGACCTCCGTCAAAGTCCGGGGAGCCAGTCTACGCGGTCAAGGACGCCGGTCGAGGGGCCGAAACCAACCACAGAAGACATGAGCAAGTACGGCCCGAAAGCGATCGCTGCCCCGGGGGGCTCCACGGAGCGCGCCCTGAAGCTGGAACGCGCCATGGTGCGCGTTCGATGGGTCGGGCTCGCCCTGGGAGTCTTTCAGATCGCGCTCTACAAGCCTCCCAGGGGAGTGATCGAGCCCGGATATGCCCGTCCCGTGGCCTTCGCTCTCCTGGCGTCGCTCCTGCTCCTCAACATCGTGGATCTCGTGCTGCTGCGCCGGGACCTGAATGAGAAACAGCTGCAACGGCTCGGTCATCTGAACTTCGTTTGGGACATCGCCTTTCTGTTCGGCATGGTGTGGGTCTTCAACTACGAGGAGTTCGGGACCACGTGGGTGATCCTGTACGTCGCCACGCTGGAGGGGGCGCTGCGACATCAGCGCAGAGGAGCCATGCTCCCTGTTGGGGTGGCCGCCGTGCTCGAGCCCCTTCGGGCGGTCTTCCGGCAGGAGGTATTCGGGTATCCCTTCGAGATCACCAGCGTCACGTTCGTGGTCGGGATCATGGGGATCATCGGTCTCGTCGCCGGCGTGATGGCCGGGAACCTGAGCCGGGAGCGAGAGGCCGCCGAGCGACGCGCGTTCCTGGTTGCCACGGTCGCCTCGGTCGGCCGCAGAAGCACACTGGATCCCGACGAGGTCCTGAGCACGGTCATGGACGCCTGCCGCCACCTGGGGTTCGAAGCCGGGGGGATCGCGCTCTTCGACGAGGCCTCGCGGACGTACCGAGTCGTCCACGGCCGCAACCTGCCCGATGAGTTCCTGCGAACCACGCACCCGATCACCGAGGGACTCGTGGGTCAGGTGCACGAGGAGCGGAGGACCCTGACCGTCGCCGACTACGGCTCATTCTCGGGGGCCACCCCGCAACTCCGGGGCGCAGGGTTCCGAGCCGTGGTGGCCTCTCCGGTCTGGTCGGGAGGAACGTTGGTGGCCGCCCTCGCTGCGGGAACGCGAACGGAGCGCCGTCTCGAGCCCGAGGAGGTCGAGGCCATCGAGCTGCTGGCCGCCCAGGCCGGGCGAGCGCTGGAGAACGCCCAGCGGTTCGGGGACGAGCGACGGACCGTGGAACGCCTCGCCGAGCTGGACCGGATGAAGCGGGACTTTCTCTCCATGGTCTCTCACGAGATTCGAACGCCCCTCACGGCGATCGAAGGGCTCGGCCTGACCCTGGAGGACAGCTGGGAGGCGCTCGGGGAAGGGGAGCGTCGTGAGCTACTTGCCCGGATGAACGCGAACTCCGCGACGCTGCACGGCATCATCACGTCCCTGCTCGACTTCTCACAGCTGGAGGCCGGGAGCCTGAAGGCGAAGATCGAGCGGGTGGACCTCCACGATCTGCTCCTGGCCGTGGCCGGGAGGCTCAAGACGCTCCTTTCCGACCACGTGTTCTCATTGCATGCCGATCGAGGGCTCGAGGTCATGGGCGATCCGTTCCTGCTGGATCGCGTCGTGGAGAATCTGGTGTCGAACGCGGCGAAGCACACGCCCGAGGGCACGCGCATCGAGGTTGCGGCGCGAGCGGACACGACGGTTGCCGAGATCTCGGTCACGGACAGCGGGCCCGGGATGTCACAGGATGACCTGGAGCACATCGGTCAGAAGTTCTATCGGGGGGGTGACCCCAACGCCCGCCCGACGAAGGGGATCGGGCTGGGGTTGGCGCTCGTTCGCGAGATCCTGGAGCTGCACGGGACCTCGCTCGTGGTGGAAAGCACGATCGGAGAGGGTTCCCGGTTCGCCTTCCGACTTCCGGTCGCCATCACCCTCGACCGCGAGCGCGTCGGTCGAGCGTAGCTCTCTCAGTCGCGATCTGACAGTTCGGACGGCTCCGACGACATCCCGATCCCTCGCCACGCTCCCCGCACTCGCTGGAGAGCCGTCAGGGCCCCTAACCCCGTGAGAAGTGCGAGCGCCGGGCGAAGAGCTCCAGGGACACAGAGGCCGATGACCAGCGCGATGTAGCGTTCCAGTCGCTGGAAGGTGCCTTCCGACATCCGGAGCCCGGCCGCCTCCCCCTCCGCTCGGAGGTGGCTCACCAGCAGCGAGACGACCATGGAGGAGAGGGCCAGGGCCGAATCGATCTCGTTCTTCTGCCAGGCCAGGGAGAAGAAGAGGCAGCCGAACACAATGCCCTCGCAGGCGCGGTCGGTGACGGAGTCGAGGAGGGCGCCTTTTCGGCTCTCTTCCCCTCGATGGCGGGCCACGGCTCCGTCGAAGATGTCAAAGAGGCCGGCAGGTAGAAGGAGGAGGCCGGGAAGCAGCCTCCGGCCGGTGAGCAGAAGCACCCCAACGACGACGTTGGCCACCAAGGACAGCAGCGTGAGGTGCCAGGCTCGAAAGCCGGCCTTCAAGAGTCCGGCCAGGACAAGCCGATACGGCCACGCGAAAACGGTCCGAAACAGCGGGGCCGTCACACTCGGGTTCTCGCGCGGCGCCGGGAGATCCCTTATCCGTGGGGCGGCCGAGCGGTCGGACCCGGCGGCCCCCTCGGCTCCTTCCACCGCCCTCAGTATCCACCTGCGAGCCAATGGGTGCCAGGGCGCGAGTTGCCTCACCAGAAATGTCCTCGAAATCGGTTCGTTGCCTCATCGACTGATGTCCTCTAAGCCCTAGACATTCCTTGGAGGAAGCGGCCCCGGGAGGAGGACATCTCGGTGGGGCTTTCGATGGAACAGCGACGGGCGGTTACCAAGCACATGGCGGTGCGGTACGACAAGGCCACCAAGGGCGGGAAGGGTCGGATCCTCGATGAGCTCACCGCCCTCACGGGCTGGACCCGACGGCATGCCCGTCGGGCGCTCCGGCTCGCGCTCCATCCTTCTCCACAGGTAAGACGTCCCGAGCGTCCCCGGGTGTACGGCAAGGAGGTGCTCGAGCCTCTCACGTTCATCTGGGCCACGCTCAATGGACCGGCCGGCAAACGGCTTGCCCCGTTCATGGCAGAGATCGTCACCTCGCTGGAGCGAGGAGGGGAGCTCCGGGTAGAGCCCCAGGTTCGAGCGAAGCTTCTCTCGATCTCCGCGGCGACGATCGATCGGCTGCTTGCCCCCGAGCGGAAACGACTCAAGGTGAAGGGCCGCTCCGGAACCAAGCCGGGGTCCCTGCTCAAGCGACAGATCCCCATCCGGACCTTCGCTGAGTGGGACGACGCCCGTCCCGGGTTCTGCGAGGTGGACCTGGTCGCCCACGACGGCGGGGATCCCCGAGGCGAGTTCTGCCAGACCCTCACGCTGACCTGCGTGGCAACAGGATGGACCGAGGTGAGGGCCCTCCCCAACAAGGCCCAGCGGTGGTGCTTCGAAGCCCTCCAACAGATCCGCGAGGCCCTGCCGTTCCCTCTTGTCGGGCTCGACTCCGACAACGGCTCGGAGTTCATCAACGACCAGCTGTTCCGGTACTGCGCCGACCGACAGATCACGTTCACCCGCTCTCGCCCCTACCGCAAGAACGACAACTGCTTCGTGGAGCAGAAGAACTGGCCCGTGGTTCGCCAGCAGGTCGGCTACGGCCGCTACAACACCCCTGCCGAACTCGAGGTCCTCTCCGAGCTGTACACCCACCTGCGCCTGTACGTGAACTTCTTCCAGCCGCAGATGAAGCTGGTCTCCAAGACCCGAGCAGGCGCCAAGGTCTCCAAGCGCTACGACACGGCGAAGACGCCCTGCCAGCGGCTCCTCGTATCACCCGACATCTCCCAGGAGACCAAGGCCCAGCTGACAGACCTGTACGAACATCTCAATCCAGCGGAGCTCAAACGGCGGATCGTGGCGTGCCAGAATCGCTTGCTCGAGGTGGCTCGAGCCAAGCCCGAGTCAGGGAAGGAGGTGCTTAACCCCCGAGCCCATCCCTTCCGGAGGACCTTCTCTCCAAGGGAGCTTTCGAGGACATCTTTGATGAGGCAACCGGAGGTTGTTTCGAGGACATCCTGAGGTGAGGCAACAGGGGGCGAAGGAGTTAAGCCGCTACGATAGGAGGGGGGGTGGCGCCGCTTCGGAGGGCTCCTCAGCGGCGCCATGCGGGCTGGCGAGGGGGGTGCATGCCGCGATATCAATATTCGCTCCCCGGGGGCGAATTCCTTCTCTTGCTACCGTTCCTCCAGGAAAAATAGAGATTGGCCGTCATGGGCGAAATCCGATGGGATCTGGGGGAATTGGAACCGGCGGTGGAGGCCCGCCTTGGCCAGCTCGCGGGGCAGAAGGTGATCGAGCGAATCTGGGCCAGGGACCACACCGTCTGGCGGGACGACCCCGGGGAGATCGCCGACCGGCTGGGCTGGCTCGACGCCGTGGACCGCTCCCGAGGAGAGCTCGACCGGATCCGCGGGTTCGTGAAGGAGGTCAGAGGCGCCGGCCTCTCCCACAGCCTGCTCATGGGGATGGGAGGGTCGAGCCTGGCGCCGGAGGTGATTCGCCGAACGTTCTACCCCTCGGAGCCTCCCGCCTTCGACCTGGCCGTCCTGGACACAACCCACCCGGACGCCCTGGCCAGGATCGAGGGCCAGGTCCCGCTCGACCGGGCACTTTTCGTTGCATCCAGCAAATCCGGAACGACGATCGAGACCCGTTCTCACCTGGCCTATTTCCACCAGAGGCTCCCGTCCGGATCCCACTTCGCCGCGGTCACGGACGCGGGCACCCCGCTCGAGGAGGAGGGATCCCTCCTGGGATTTCGCCGGGTGTTCCGAGCCCCTCCCGACGTCGGAGGGCGGTACTCGGCGCTCACCGTCTTCGGCCTTCTGCCGGCAGCGCTTGTCGGCGTCGATCCGGAGCTCCTCCTGGTGGAGGCCGCCCGAACGCTCGCACAATGCGGGCCGAACGTCCCCATCGAAGAGAATCCCGCTGCGGTGCTGGGAGCGGTCATGGGCGAGGCCGCGCTCGCGGGTCGCGACAAGCTCACCTTCCTGCTGCCCCAAGCTCTGGCCCCGTTCGGAGCCTGGCTGGAGCAGCTCGTCGCGGAGTCGACGGGGAAGGACGGCACCGGAATCGTTCCGGTCGACGATGAGCCCCGCACGGGACGCTACGGCGAGGATCGTCTCTTTCTGGCGATCGGTGAGCCTCCCGATCTCAGTCCGTCGGTGACCGTGCCGTTCCGCCGCCTCCCCGAGCTGGGAGGACTCTTCGTCGTCTTCGAGATGTCCGTCGCG
The DNA here is from genome assembly GCA_035697085.1 of Actinomycetota bacterium. Lineage (GTDB taxonomy): Bacteria > Actinomycetota > UBA4738 > UBA4738 > CALAEC01 > DASQUW01. Next base: position 708 of record DASSDP010000061.1, on the reverse strand, counting down.
ATCGCCGGAGCGATCCTCCGGATCAACCCGTTCGACCAGCCGAACGTTCAGGAGGCCAAGGACCGCACGGCCGAGGCGTTATCCTCGGGATCGATCGAACCCGAGCCACTCGGCGACTTGGCTGATCTCCTTGGGGAGGTCCAGCCCGGCGGGTACGTGGCCATTCAGGCCTTCGTGGACCCCACGCCGGAAGCGTGGGAGAAGCTTCAGGCGGCGAGGGGTCGGATCCTCAACCGCCTCGGTGTGGCCACGACGCTTGGGTTCGGTCCCAGGTACCTTCATTCCACCGGCCAGTTGCACAAGGGAGGTCCGCCGACCGGAGTGTTCGTCCAGGTGTTTCAGGAGCCCAAGGAGGATCGGGCGATCCCGGGCCTGCCGTACACGTTCGGGCAGCTGATCGCGGCGCAGGCGGCCGGGGACCTGGCCGCGCTTCGGTTGCGGGAGCGACCGGTGGTCCGCCTCGAGATGGAGGACCTCCTCGCGTGGAAGGGATGAGCGAGTACGCTGACGGGAAGGGGGTAGCGGGTGCCAGGATTCGTGACTGTGTGCAGGGTCGATGACGTTCCGCCCGGAGAGATGCGGTCGTTCCAGGTGGAGGGAGAGGACGTCGCGATCGCCAACCTGGACGGAGACTTCGTCGCGTTCGGCGACGTGTGTACCCACCAGCAATGCTCCCTCGCGGACGGCGATCTGGACGACACGACGGTC
>DASSDP010000060.1:0-9238 GCA_035697085.1 Actinomycetota bacterium | reverse complement strand
CACGGCCAACTGCTCGGCACCGGGGAGCCGATGGGAACGAGGCACACGACGCACCTCCGTGTCCTCGTGCGAGGCGACGACGGCTGGAAGATCGTCAGCCATCTGATCTCAGACGCCAGGCCGGAAGGCTGACCTCAGGGCTCTCGGGGCCTGTGGTGGACGGGATGAAGGGGTCTTGGACACAAACGACTCTGGGCCTACCCGACGCCGGAATACAACCTGGCTAGCGAAGAGAGGATGAGAACCCCGCTCTCGCTTCGCGGGCCTGAGGCGACTGGAGGGCGGGGTTCCGACTTCCACTTTTCGTCGGGCCTTCGCAACGATACGAATGGAGGGTGCTCGGCGAGGATGTCCTGTCTTTGGTGACGCGACGGCGACGCGCTCGATTCCGTGACGCGCTTTCAGCGACGTGAAACGTCGTCTAACGACGCGTAACGCACCATGTCGCCATCGGTCACCACCGGCGCGTTTCCGCGAGGCACCATTTCCGCTGGTGGGGCGTACAGGATTCGAACCTGTGACACATGGGTTAAAGCCCGCCACTCAACAGCCATCTACCAGCGGAAACGGCATCCGGGTCGAGCTTCGTGACACGTCCGCGACGCGCGGGGAAAGGGACATTCCTGTCGTTGCTCCGTGTGGTCCCAGTGCAGGGTGTAGCGCCTTGATGTTTCGGGGACGGGGGGACCTACGACCCCGAAACCGGCATCCGGGAGCGACTCAACCCCGCCCAGTGAGTCTGTCTGAGAGGGCGATGGTGTAGGAGTGATATCCACCTAGGTCAACGGAGAAGGGGCGCAGGCCGTCGCCGGAGAGCATCCCGGATGCGTGGTTCTGATCCTACCGGTCCTGTGAACTCCGCCGCTTCGCCCGCCGGAGTGGATGGCGGCAGGAGGTCCCCGTTCCGCGGCTCTCGCCGGACAGATGGCCGATGGTCTCATCGCTAGCGCCCGCCTGCCGACCTCAGGGCGACGGGCATATCTCCCCACGGAGATACTGTCGACACTCGTCCGCGGTGAATCCTCGGGAGAGCTTCCCCTTCGCGATGTCGATGAGATCGTCGAGGTCGACGGCCCACACGCGCACTACGCCATCGGAACTTGAGGACGCGAGCTTCGATCCGTCGGGGCTGAACGCGATCTCCCTGACGCCGGCCTCGTGTCCGTCCAGCACCAGACGCTGGACCCCAGAGAGTGGGTCCCAGAGACGGATCGTTCGATCGCTCCCCGCCGTGGCGATGCTGGAGCCGTCGGGGCTGAACGCGACATCGAAGACGGATCCTGAGTGCCCGGCGAGCGTCTGCACCTCTCGTCCGGTTTCCACGTCCCAGATCTGGGTGAGCCCCGATCCGCCCGCTGTAGCGATCCGGGCACCCGATGGATCGAAGGCCAGGCCGTAGGCCCAGGTTCTGATCCTCTGGACGATCTCGCCTTCTCGCCAGTCCCAGATCTTTACCTCGGCGGCCGACGGATTGGGCCGGCCCGTCGGGTAACTCGCCGTGGCCAGCAGACGCCCGTCCGGGCTGAAGCGGACGGCATTCAGTTGGAACCCGACCTCCGGCCTCAGGGTGGCGACCGGCCGGCCGGACCGGCCGACGATCTGTGTCACTCCACCGAAGCTTCCCGTCGCCAGCAGTCGTCCGTCTGGACTCCAGGCCACGTCTTCGATCCCTCCGAGCGACGGGATGGTCGTCACGATCCTGCCGGTGGAGACGTCCCATACCTGGGCCTTCTGGCCCGCCGCCGCGACGAGCCGTCCATCGGGGCTCACATCGACGCCGTGGGCGTCGTAGGACGCGTATGTTTTCTCTAACCGGACGGTCCCGGGCGCGACACCCGGATCGCGGGCGAGCGTCGAAATGCGCCTTCCCGATTCCGCATCCGAGATGCCGATCGCCCCACCCTCGCTTGTGGCCACAACGCTGCGACCGTCGGCGGTGAACGCAACCCCGCCGAATGCCTCCGGGTCGGCGGCAATGTTGGACCATTCCGCGTTGCCGTCCAGACCGACGTCCCAGACCTTCACGGCCGAGATCTCCTCCTCTCCGGAGATGATTCGCTGTCCGTCCGGCGAGAACGCCACGCCTCGGATCCCTCCACGCGCCCGAGACGAGAGCGTCAGCACCTCCGTCGTCCCGTGCTCGGTCACTTTCCACACCCGCGCGGTTCCATCGCTGCTGCCCGTAATCAGGCGTCCGGAGTCCGGGCTCCAATCGGCGGAAAGGATGGGCCCCGAGTGTCCGAACACTTTGAACTGCAGCTTGCCGCTCACTCCGTCCCAGATGCCGATGGTCGAATCGTCGCTCGACGTGGCAATCCACCTGCTATTGGGACTCCAGTCGATGTCCCAGAGGGGGGAGTCACCGGCATGAAGCCGGAACACCACCTCTCCGGACGTGACTTCCACGACGACCGCGCCGGGGAGGGCGAGCGTCGCGATCGCCAGGTGCCTCCCGTCGGGGCTGAACGACGTGGCCCACGATGCTCCGAACCCCTCGATCTCTCGGAGCGTCCGTCCCGAGGTCAGGTCGAACAGGCGGACGAGATCCTGTCTGATCCAGGTTGCCGCGAGAAGCGAACCGTCCGGACTGAAAGACGGCCCCCACACGGGCCCGGCCCCCTCGGGTGCCCCGAAGCTCCACAGCTGCTTGCCGGTTGCGGGGTCCCAGACCTTGGCCGCGCCGTCGTCCCCCGTGGTTGCGAGCATCGAGCCGTCGCTGCTGAAGGCCACCGCGTTGACGTCGACGTCGTGTCCTCGAAACGCGCGCAGCGACTTGCCGGTTGCGGGGTCCCGGATGTCGATGACTCCGCTCTCCTCAGGCCCCCCGGTCACGAACATGGTTCCAGCGGGGCTCCAGTCCACAGCGCCGCCCAGCCCAGGTACGGTCAGGGCGATCCCCGAGGCTACGACGGCGTGGTGCAGCGCCTCCTCGGCCTCCGGCAGGGCCGACCCGTCGCTGGATCGGGTCGCTTCGACAGCTCGAAGGGAGAGAAGGATGCTGAGCTCGGGGTCGGCTTCCAGGTTTGCCTCTGCTGCTGCGGCGAGCTCCCGGGCGAACGCCAGCCGAGCCTCTCGCTCGGCACGGCGGCGCTGGTTGAAGGCGAACGCAGTGAGACCTCCCGCAACAAGCGCCGCTGCGGTGAGGACGGCGACCAGCGCCCGGAGCCTTCGGAACGACCGGCGCTCCAGTGCCCGTTCTCGAGCCTGACGGACCTCTTCCTCCGCTCGGTGTCGGGCCCTTTCGCCGACAGACGCATCGAGGAAGTCCCGCTCCTGTGGGGTGAGAGAAAGCCCGGACCTCGTCGACCACGTCTCGAGCTGGTCAAGCCGGGGGCCGGTGATCAAGAAGGATGAGTCGCGGCCGGCTTCGCCCCACTCGCGGGCGGAGGCGCTCAATTGCCGGCCGACCCGAAGATCCTCTCGCGCGTCCTCAACCCACTCTCGGAGACGGTTCCATTCTCGGAGCATGGCCTCGTGGGCCATCTCGACCGTTGGCCCCCGCGTGCCGGGGTCGCGGTCGAAGGAGAGGAGCCGTCGAGCCCCGAACGTCTCGATCACGCTCTCCAGGGCCTCTCGATCGAGATCGAGCGACATGAGCTCGGCTCGCGGGACCCGTTTGCGCGTATCCGGAGCTTCCCCCTCGCTGAGGGTGATCAGGCGGAGGAAAAGCTGCCTGACCGCATCCTTTCCCGCCCGATTCAACCGATCGAACAGGGCCTCGGCTCGGCCGCTCAGGGCACCCGCGACGCCGCCGAGGTCGTGAAAGGCCTCCGCCGTCAACGTGGACTCGGTCCGCCGGTCGAACAGCTCGGTGAGGGCGTACTGAAGAAGCGGCAGCGCACCCGGCTGGGTTGCCACCTCCGAAACGATCTCCGCGACGACTTGCGGTTCGACGCGAATCCCTGCCCGCTCCGCCGGGCCCGAGACGGCCCGCTCGAGCTCCGCAACGGTGAGCGGCGTGATCGCGTGGGTCCGAGCGGAGAGTAGGTCCCCGAATCCCTTGTAGAGGAGAGGTCGATCGAAGAAGTCCGCCCGCAGGGTGACGAGCACCCGGACGCGGCCCCGGGGGTCGGTGACGGCACCGCGGATGACACGGAGGAACCGCGCCCGGACATCCTCGTCTTCGACGAGGCTGAAAACCTCCTCGAACTGGTCGATGACAAGGAGGAGCTCCGAGTCCTCGGTCGGCAGGATCTGTTCCACGATCTGCGGAAGGCCATCGTCGTCCTCCGCCAGAGGCCCCACGAGCCCTGGGCGGGACGCCACCGCGATGCGCAGCAGGGCGGATTCGAGCTCCTCGAACGGATGTGCGCCGGGAAGCATGTCCACGATGAACCACCGGTCCGATCCCTCGACGGCACCGCTTCGGAGTGCCGGCACCAGGCCCGCCCGGACCGCCGACGACTTCCCGCTCCCCGACGGGCCGACCACGGCGAGGAACCGCGCGTCGGGTGTCCCCCCACGTAGGGCCTCGACGAGCGAGTCGGTGAGTGCCTCCCGGCCGAAGAAGTCGGGAGCGTCGGCCTCGAGGAAGGCCCGGAGTCCCTTGTATGGGTTTCGAATCTCACCGGCAAACGCGACGGCCGCTTCGCTTGGCGTTGGGAAGGCCTCCCGGAAGGCCGTCCCGAGCGCGTGCATGTCCGGATATCGATCGGTGGGTTCCTTGGCCGTGGCTCGAGCGATGACTTCGTCCAGCGAGCTGGGAAGCTCCGGGCGGCTTGGCCGGACGGACGGAACGGATTCGTGCATGTGCATCTTCAGAAGCTCTTCCGGCGGCGTTTCCGCAAAGGGGTGTCGTCCCGTGAGTAGCTCGTACATGACCAGGCCGAGGCTGTAGACGTCTCCCAGAAGGGTGGGCGGCTCGCCTCGGGCCTCTTCCGGTGAGATGTAGTAGGCGAACCGGCTTGGGGCGCTCCGGTCGCTCGAGCCCCCTCCGGCCGCCGCGAGATCCTTGGCGATGCCGAAGTCCGACAGGTAGGCGTTGCCTTCTTCGTCGAAGAGGATGTTCGCCGGCTTCACGTCACGATGAACGACTCCCTGGCGATGGGCCGCCGCCAGCGCAAGCGCGACCTGGTCGACCAGAGCCACGGCGCGGTCTGCGGCAAGGGGCCCGTGGGCAAGAGCCTGTCGGAGGCTGCCGCCTCGCAGGTACCTCATGACGAGATACGCCCCGTCCGGCTCTCTCCAGTAGTCGTACAGCGGAACAATATGGGGGTGTTCGAGCCGAGCGATCAGCTGCGCCTCGGTGCTGAAGCGTCGGATGAACTCGGGATGGTTGGCGAGCCGGGGATGGATGATCTTGATGGCCACCTCTCTGCCCACCTCCGGTTGAAAGGCCCTGTGCACCGCTCCGTATGCGCCTTCCCCGATCTGATCGAGCAGACGGTAACCACGAAAAGGAGCAGCCCCGAGCTCCAGCCCGGCGTCCTGTCGGAGGATCTGCTCCTGGATGCGCTGGAGGTCGGTGGATGGATCGATCCCGAGCTCTTCGGAGAGGATCTGCCGGGCCCGCTGATAGGCTGCGAGGGCGTCCCCCTGCCTGCCGGATCGGTACAACGCCACCATGAGATGGCCCCACAGGCGCTCCCTGAGCGGGAATCGGCCGATGAGGGTCTCGAGGTCGCCGACCACCTCCGCATGCCGGCCGAGAGCCAGCTCCGCGGCGATCCGCTGCTCGATGGCAGCCATACGGAGCTCCTCGAGCCGCGCGATCTCGGGCCGGAGGGAAGGCTGGCCGGAGAGATCGTCCAGCGTTCCGCCGCGCCAAAGCCCCAGTGCCGTGTGGTAGGCACGGATCGCGGCGGCGGGATCGTCGGCCGACGCCCGATTGCCTTCCTCGACGAGCGCCGCGAATCGGGCGGCGTCGATCTCGTCTGAGGCCGCGTGCAGAACGTAGCCTCCCGATCGACCCTCGATCCGTTCGGAGCCAAGGGCGCTTCTCAGGTGCGACATGTAACTCTTCAGCGAGCTCTTCGCTGCCTCGGGAGGGGTGTCTCCCCAGACGTCGTCGATGAGTCGCTCGGTGGAGACCACCTGATTGGCCCGAAGCACGAGAAGGGCAAGGACGGTCCGCTGCTTGGGACCTCCGAGGGGGACCCGGCCCTGAGCATTGACGACCTCGAGTGGGCCGAGCATCCGAAGGTCCATGCCGCGACGCTACGCCGATCGGTGGCCGAAGGAAATACCCAGGTCGCGGGGTTCAACCGTTCTTCAACCGTCCGGCAGCATGGTTTCAACGTAGCTCTTGCACGATGGGCTCGAAGCGGTCCTGCTGGTGGGATGCGAAGGGAGGTGGAAATCGGCCAGGAAGACCGCCACGGGAGCCCCGCGGGAACCGCGGGGCGCGAACGAAAGGAGAGAGCGGTGAGGACAGTCGGACTGAGCAAGAAGATCGTGGCTTCGCTGGTCATGCTGGCGGTGGTCGCATTCGGCGCCGGCGTGGCTGTTGCCACCGTCACGAGCGCTGTTCTTCACGACACCGATCCCGCAGGAGGGCCGGCGGACGAGGTGAGGCTTCGGATCGTCCGTTCGGAGTTCGTTCCTTCGGCCGATCAGCCGAGCTTCAGCACCGGATGGCACACGCACCCGGGACCGGTGATCGTCCAGGTCCAGTCGGGGCGGTTCCGGATCACCGAGGCATCGACCTGCCGCACGGAGACGGTCGGACCGGGTGAGACGTTCGTGGAGACACCGGAGCTCCCTACGCTGGTCACGGCGAGCAAGGGAGTCACATGGACCACGACGTTCGTCATCCCCGCAAACAAGGCTCCGTTGACGATGGTTCCCGATCCTTGCGTCGACGACGAGGAGGACGATTAGGGGTGGCGATCGCCAGGAAGCCGCTGGCTCTTCTTTCGGTCACCGGCCTGATCGCTCTGGTGGGGGGCTGCGCCGATGAAGGGAGAGGCATCCAGTCGGGTGCTTCTCCATCCCCCACCAAGGCGACGGAGGCCACCACTCCGCCCGCGGCTCTGGGGTGCGACAACCTTCCGTTGAGTACCGAGGCATACATGGGGAGTCCGGAGAGCCCCGTCCTCTCCGCTTCCGGCGGCAAGGTGTCCGCGCAGGCCAACATCTTCGGGGCGGGCTTCGGAGCCCCACCCGCACCGGGCGGAGGGGGCGGCGGACTCCTGCCCCCCGTTTTCGATCTGCCCTCGGGTACGTCTCGCGTTGTCACCTTCCCCAGTGTCACCGGCCGGGTCACCCACTTCGTCGCGGAGGGGCAATGGAACGGCCCGGAGGGCGACGGGATCGGGAAGATCGACGTCAAGTCGCTTCGGGGGATCGCCGGCATCTTCCACAGGACGAACAAGTCCTTCCTCGTCGGCCTCTTCCTCACCGATGCCGACCCGTTATCCGGTGCGCCCCCTCGGCTGGACTTCTCAGAGACAGAGCTGACCAAGCCGGACACGACGTTCGTTGGGCCGTTCGATCGTCTCGCCCCGGAGATCGGTCAAGTGTTCCTCATCGGGGACGGGAAAGGGAAGACGTACGACGTCCCGGACGAGGCCACCCGGCTCTTCCTCGGCTTCGCGGACGCCATGCTGTGGGAGGGGTGCCCCGGTTGGTACGGGAACAACCGCGGGAAAGTGAACGTAACGATCGAGGTGAAGGCGGGGTAAACGTGGCCGTCGCGACCCTAACGGGGATGCTGCCACGGAAGCTCTGGGTGAGGAGGTGGTGGTGGACAACCAGGCGATCCCGGGATCACCAGCGGCGATCTGTTGTCCAGGCTTCAGGGCTCATGGCTCAGGGATAAGATCCCTCGCCCGAGGAGGCGAAAGAAGGAGGTGGTAAGAGTGTTGCGGAGAGTGGCTCCGCTGCTCGGGGTGCTGCATTGGTGGCGGTGTCGTGCGGGGGTGCGAAACCAAACTCCACGGCGAAATCGCCGAAGAAGGAGGCGGGCGGTGACGTCGCGGCGTTCTGCGACGGCTACATCGAGATGGTGCAGGCCTCCGACTCGGAGGAGGAGCTGAGGTCGCTAGGGGAGAAGGCCGATGCCCTGTTCGACGAGGTCGAGGCGAACGCACCACAAGAGGTGTCCGGGCCGGTCGGCGTTGTCGTCGATGCCACCCGCCAGGCCGCCGCCGAAGGGACGCCGGAGGCGTTCATGTCCCGCGAGTTCGACGTCGCGGTCAACGAGTTGAACTCGTACATGTTCGACAACTGCGAGTCCGACGCGAAGCTCGACGTCACCGGAGTCGAGTACGCGTTCGAGGGCGTGCCCGACACCGTGTCGGCCGGCCGGGTCGCGCTGCGGTTTACCAACGACGGCGACCAGCCGCACGAGTTCATCGTGTTCCGCAAGAACGACGGCGTGACCGAGAGCTTCGACGAGATCCTCGAGCTCCCCGAGGGGCAGAGCGAAGAGCGCATGACCTTCGTGGGCGCCACGTTCGCCGACCCGGGCGAGTCCAACGCGGCGGTCTTCGAGGCCGAGGCAGGCGAGTACATCGCGCTGTGCTTCTTCCCGGTGGGGGCGACCGTCGAGGGACCGGAGCCGGAGGAGGGCGAGGGCCCGCCCGGCCCGGACCACTGGGTCGAGGGCATGCGGTCGGAGTTCACGGTCGAGTAGGCGACGGCAGACGCAACAAGGGCGCGGACGATAGGCGAGGGGCCGAGCGCAAGCCGCAAGGCGCAATCGAACGGGCCGTCCACTGTGATGCAAGCTCCAATGAGGAAGGGCGATGTCAGCGTTGTCGATGCTGATCTTTCGGACGTGCCAGAAGCTCCAGACCTAGCATAGACACAGGGCGGTCGTCCATCCCCTGCGGATAGGGCGAAGGGAGGTAAGCAGTGGGTGCCGCTTCGGCGGCGCCCGGCTGCCCAAGGAGCCAGGAGAGAGTCTCTGTCTCGCTTCGCGGGCCTCAGGAGCGACTGGGGGGCAGGGTTCCGACTTCCACTGTTCGCCGGGCCCTCTCAACAATACGAATGGAGATCGCTGGTCGAGGATCTTCTGTCTTTGGTGACGCGACGGTGACGCGACTCAATTCCGCGACGCGCTTTCAACGACGTGAAACGTTCTCTAACGACGCGTAACGCACCATGTCGCTATCGGCCACCACCAGCGCGTTTCCGCCATGGTTGCATTTCGGCTGGTGGGGCGTACAGGATTCGAACCTGTGACACATGGGTTAAAAGCCCGCGCTTCCACCTGCATCTACCTGCGAAAACGCACCACCTTTGAGTTCCGTGACACATCTGCGACGCACTAGGAAAAGGACATTCCAGTCACCGT
>DASSDP010000059.1:0-4824 GCA_035697085.1 Actinomycetota bacterium | reverse complement strand
CCCGGTGATGGAGAACACGTCCTCGATGGGCATGAGGAAGGGCTTGTCCACGTCTCTTGTGGGCTCGGGGATGTAGGTGTCGCAGGCCGCCATGAGCTCCAGGATCTTCTCCACGCTCTGGTCGTCACCCTCCAGGGCCTTGAGGGCGCTCCCTGCGATCACGGGGACGTCTTCCCCGGGGAACTCATAGGAGGTGAGGAGCTCCCGGACCTCGAGCTCCACCAGGTCCAGTAGCTCGGGGTCGTCCACCATGTCCGCCTTGTTCAAAAACACCACGATGTAGGGGACCCCCACCTGGCGGGCCAGTAAGACGTGCTCCCTGGTCTGGGGCATGGGGCCGTCCGCGGCAGACACCACCAGGATGGCCCCGTCCATCTGGGCCGCGCCGGTGATCATGTTCTTGATGTAGTCGGCGTGTCCGGGGCAGTCCACGTGGGCGTAGTGGCGGTTTTCCGTCTCGTACTCCACGTGGGCGATGGCGATGGTGATCCCCCGTTCCTTCTCCTCGGGGGCCTTGTCGATCTGCTCGAAGGGGACGTAGTTGTTCACCCCGCCCACCTTCTCGGACAGGATCTTGGTGATCGCCGCCGTGAGGGTGGTCTTGCCGTGGTCGATGTGCCCGATCGTGCCGATGTTCACGTGCGGCTTGGTCCGCTCGAACTTCTTCTTGGCCATTTCTCTTTTCTCCTTCTTATCCCTCAGCGTCCCGTCTTCGACGGGTCGCTTCGGCCAGGGGAGTGCAGCAGTCTGATCCTCGGCGCTCCGCGCCTCGGGGTGCTGCCCCCTGGACCCCCATTTCTCTGGTCACTACTCTCCTCGGACCCTTGCCACGATCTCCTTCGAGATCTGGGCGGGAACCTGTTCGTATGCATGGAATTGCATCGTGTGCGTCGCTCGACCCTGGGTTCGTGAGCGCAGATCGGTGGCGTACCCAAACATCTCGGCCAGTGGCACGTGAGCCCGGATGACCTGGTTCCGTCCACGCTGATCCATCCGCTCGATCTTTCCGCGCCGCGCGGTGAGATCGCCGATCACGTCACCCATGTACTCCTCAGGAGTGACCACCTCGATCTGCATCACCGGCTCCAGCAAGGTGGGGTCCGCCTTCCGACCCGCTTCCCGGAACACCATCTGCCCCGCCACCTTGAACGCGATCTCCGAGGAGTCCACCTCGTGAGACGTCCCGTCGATGAGCGTGGCACGAAGGTCCACGACCGGATAGCCGGCCACGACCCCCGTCTCCATGGCTTCCTGGATGCCTTGATCCACGGCGGGGATGAACTCCCGAGGAACCGAACCGCCTGTGATCTTGTTCACGAATTCGTATCCCCCACCGGGCCCGGTGGGCTCGATGGAGATGACCACGTGGGCAAACTGGCCCCTTCCCCCGGTCTGCTTGACGTGGCGGTACTCCACTTTCGGCACTGGTTTCCGGATCGTCTCCCGGTACGCGACCTGCGGCTTCCCCACGTTTGCGGAGACGCCGAATTCCCTGGTCAGCCGATCGACGAGCACCTCGAGGTGGAGCTCGCCCATCCCCGAGATGATGGTCTGCCCGGTCTCTTCCTCGAACTTCACCAGGAACGTGGGGTCCTCGTCGGCGAGCTTGCCGAGCGCCTGGGTCAGCTTGTCCTGATCGGCCTTGGTCTTCGGCTCGATTGCTACCGAGATGACCGGGGCCGGGAACGACATGGCCTCCAGCAGGACAGGATCGCTGGGGTCGCAGAGCGTGTCGCCGGTGGTGGTGTGCTTCAGGCCCACCCCGGCCACGATATCGCCGGCGAACACGGCCTCCTTGTCCTCCCGGTGGTTCGCGTGCATCTGGAGGATCCGGCCGATCCGCTCCTTGCGATCCCGGGTGGAGTTGAGGACGTGGGCTCCAGCCCGCAGCGTTCCCGAGTACACACGGAAATAGGTGAGCCGGCCGACGTACGGGTCGGACATGATCTTGAAGGCGAGCGCCGCGAACGGCTCATCGTCGGCGGGCTTCCGGACGACCTCCTCCCGCGTCCCCGGCACCCAACCGGTCATCGGGGGAACGTCGAGCGGCGAGGGCAGGAAGTCCACGACCGCATCCAGCAGCGGCTGCACGCCCTTGTTCCTGAAGGCCGCGCCGCACAATACCGGAGTGCCCTCGACGGCCAGGGTGGCCTCTCGAAGCGCGTGCCGGAGCTCGTCCGCACTGGGCTCTTCGCCATGCACGTACTTGTCCATCAGGGTCTCGTGGTGATCGGCGAGCTGCTCGTACAGCTTGTGGCGCCACTCCTCTGCGATCGGTCGAAGATCGTCGGGGATATCGGAGGTCTCCCACTCCTCTCCGCGCTCGCCCAGCCACCGGAGGCCCTTCATCTCGACCAGGTCGATGACACCCACGAAGCCGTCCTCCACTCCCCACGGGAGCTGGACGACCAGGGGCTTGGCGTGGAGACGGTCCTCGATCATCCCAATCGTGCGCTCGAAGTCCGCACCGACTCGATCCATCTTGTTCACGAAGCAGATCCGGGGAACCTCGTACCGGTCGGCCTGCCGCCAGACGGTCTCGGACTGCGGCTCCACCCCGGCAACCGCGTCGAACACCGCAACGGCGCCGTCCAGGACCCGGAGCGACCGTTCCACTTCCATGGTGAAGTCCACGTGCCCCGGAGTGTCGATGATGTTGATCCAATGGTCCTTCCACTGACACGTGGTGGCCGCGGACGTGATGGTGATCCCCCGCTCCTGCTCCTGGACCATCCAGTCCATCTGGGCAGTACCCTCGTGGACCTCTCCGAGCTTGTAGGTCTTCCCGGTGTAATAAAGGATGCGCTCGGTGATCGTGGTCTTCCCGGCGTCGATGTGGGCCATGATCCCGATGTTGCGGGTTCTGGACAGGGGGTACTCCCGGATGACGAGACCCTTCTCGCCTCCGGCCTGACGCCCCTTCACCTGCTGTGCCACTTCTGCCATCTGCATCTTCCTCGCGGGCGTGGCCACTACGACCACACCCTGTCTCGTTCCGGTTCCACCATCACCACTGCACGCCCACCACTACCACCGGTAGTGGGCGAACGCCTTGTTCGCCTCCGCCATCTTGTGAAGATCCTCGCGGCGCTTCACTGCAGCGCCCTGTCCCTGAGACGCCTCCATGATCTCGCCCACCAGCCGCTCGGCCATGGTGTGCTCGCGACGTCCCCTCGAGTAATTCACCAGCCACCGCAGGGCGAGTGTCGTGCCTCGATGAGGGCGGACCTCCACCGGGACCTGATACGTCGCGCCGCCCACCCGTCGCGATCGGACCTCGAGAAGGGGCCGGGTGTTCTCCACGGCCTTCTTCAGCGTGATCACCGGATCGTTCGCCGTCTGCTCGCTGATCCGCTCGAGCGCCAAGTACACGACCTTCTCGGCAAGCCCCTTCTTCCCGTCCCGCATCAGCTTGTTGACGAGCTGGGTGACCAGGGGGTTCAGATAGATCGGATCGGGCTCGACCTCCCGTCTGGATGCAGCTCCTCGCCTCGGCATTTCGTCTCTATCCCTTCTTGGCGCCGTACTTCGATCGGGCCTGCTTCCGGTCGGGGACACCGGCCGTATCGAGCGCTGCACGAACCACCTTGTACCGAACGCCGGGGAGGTCCTTCACCCGTCCACCGCGGACGAGCACGATCGAGTGTTCCTGCAGGTTGTGGCCGATTCCGGGAATGTAGGCGGTGACTTCGGCGGCGCTGGTCAGACGGACACGAGCCACCTTCCGAAGGGCCGAGTTCGGCTTCTTCGGGGTGGTCGTGTACACGCGGGTACAGACCCCGCGGCGTTGCGGAGAGCCCTTGAGCGCAGGGCTCTTCGTCTTGCTCTTCGGGGATCTACGTCCCTTCTTGACCAGCTGCTGTATCGTCGGCATGACAATTCCGTCTTCAGCACATTTCCATCCTTTGCAGCGGGACCCGACAAAAAACGGACCCTCTGGGTCCGGTTTCGCAGGGTTGGTGCCAGTTGCCGCCTACCCTTCGATCCCCCTGAATCCCATGGCAAAGACGGGCCCGGAGCCCCGGACCACGACCGCCTACAGTATAGCTGAGTGGAAGGAGTGTCAATCCGGAGACAACCGAGACTCCCGGAACGATCGCGCAGAGGCTCATTGTGAGCTCCACCGCCATGCTGGAGCTCGCCCGCCGGGCGGCCCTCGAGGGGGGACGGGTGATTCGGGAGGCGGGGCTTGCCACAGGCGAGGTCGAGGAGAAGGGCGCCGGCGACTACGTGACCCGGATCGACCGCGAGGCCGAGGACGCCATCATGGCCGTGCTCCTGGGGAAGGATCCGGATTCCCACGTGCTCGGCGAGGAGCGGGGCGGCGCCCGAAGCGGACGCTACTGGCTGGTCGATCCGCTCGACGGCACCACGAACTTCGTTCACGGCTTGCCCATCCTGGGCGTCTCCGTTGCCCTGGTGGAGGGTGGAATCCCGACCATCGGCGTGGTGCACGCCCCCCTGCTCGACACGACCTTCACCTCGGTGCGGGGGGCCGGGGCCGAGCAGGACGGTCGCCCCCTCCACGTCTCGTCGCGGAAGCCGAGCCAGGCCGTGGTGGCCACGGGGTTCCCGTTCCGATACAAGGAGCGTCTCCCCGAGTATCAGCGTGTGTTCCTCCCGGCACTGGAAGCGTTCGAGGACCTGCGCAGGGCCGGTGCCGCCTCGCTGGATCTCGCATGGACCGCGGCCGGAGTGTTCGACGGATTCTTCGAGCTCGGTCTCTCGCCGTGGGACGTGGCCGCCGGTGCGCTCCTCATCGAGGAAGCAGGCGGCCTGGTCACCGACTGGAGCGGCGGGGGCGACTACCTCGCCGGCGATGTG
>DASSDP010000058.1:0-15001 GCA_035697085.1 Actinomycetota bacterium | reverse complement strand
CGAGCCCCAACCTCCGACAGGTCCTTTTCCCCTGGACGGTGGCGGGAGACCCGGGCCGGGTGGCCATCGTCTACTACGGCACGGACGACGCCCAGCGAACGGGTTCGTTCCCGGGTGGAATCAACGCCCTCTGGCACACGTACGCGTCCATCAGCACCAACGCCATGGATCCGAACCCGACATGGACGCAGGTCCAGGTCGACGAGCACCCCATGCACAGGGGAACGGTGTGCACCGGTGGATTCCCGGGTTGTCTCACCGCCAATGCCGACCGATCGATGCTGGACTTTTTCGCGGTCGACAAGGACCCGGAAGGGCGCATCTACGTCGTGTACAACGAGAACAGCGACCTTTCCCTGGTCGTCCCCTCGCCGCCTCAGTACATCGGAAAGCCCGTTGACGCGCTGATCAGGCTTCGGACCGGGCCGAGCCTGTTCGCGGCCCAGGGAGACCTGCAGCCCCATCCCACGCCGGCGGATGTGACGATCTCCGGTGCCTCGCGGGCTCTTGGGACCGTGTTCGTAAGCGGTACACAGGGACTACCACCCGGGAACTGGAGCAGCGATCCGGAGGGCGACGCCAGGTTCCCGGTGGTTCCCGTCCCGAGCGCGAATCACCCGGCGCTCGACATCCGGGAGGTGTCCGCGAGCGACGACGGGACCAATCTGACGTTCAAGCTCAGAATGACCGATCTGTCGCCGACGGCACTTCTGGAAGCAGCTTCGGCTGGGGGCACTCCCTCGTGGATGGTCACCTGGTGGGAGGGTAAGGGCGGGATCGGTCCGGCCGGAATGACCAGCGGTCCCTTCCACTCCCACTGGTTCATGAAGTGGCTGGGAACGGCGGCGCCCGCAAGCTTCGTGTTCGGGAAAGTGAGCAGTATCGACCTTCCTGCACTCGGCGCCCCCACGCCGAAGATCCTGACGTACGTGCCGTCCGGGACCGCGACGGGAAGCGTGAATGGCAACGAGGTGACGATCAGCGTCCCTCTCGCTTCTCTCGGCGGGCTGACGGCCGGCGACAAGATCGACCACGTAGGCGCCTACTCGCTTGCGGAGCACGTCGACCCCACCGTGAACGATTGGGTCGATCAGGCGAAGACGTTCTCGTACGTGGTCGGCACCCCTGCGGCCGCCCAACACCTCTCCGACGGGTACGTGGAGGTATCGCTCGACCCCGACTTCACCACCTCGACGCTGGCCACGCTGAACTCCGCTGACAACACTTGGACGGCCATGATCCCGGGAGCCCCGTCCGGCGGAACCGTCTATGCACGCCAGGTCCTGGCCAAGGATCTGTACACGCCGGTGTGGGACGACGTTCAGGCCGGACCCGTTGCCCAGCTCAGCTACGGAGTTGCCGACCTCGTTCTGACCAAGACGGACTCGAGGGACCCCGCCCCCACGGGGAGGAACCTGACCTACACACTGACGGCGGTCAACAACGGTCCAGACGCCGCGGACGATGCGGTGATCCTCGACCAGCTCCCGCCCGACGTGACGTTCGTATCGGCGACGCCGAGCCAGGGGTCGTGCAACGAGTCCGGTGGCGTGGTGATCTGTGCCCTGGGGACGCTGGAGAACGGAGCCACGGCGACGGTCAGCATCGTGGTCGTTCCGACCTTGGCGGGACTGATCACCAATACGGCCTCGGTCTCCGCCTCCCTCTCCGATCCGACGCCGGGGGATAGGGCGGACTCCGAGAGCACGTCCATCTGCAGAATCACGTCCAGGAGGACCTCGATCCCCTGCGGATAGCCAAGGCAAGGGTGGAGTGAGCAGACGACTGACGGCTCTGATTGTCCTGTTGGTCGTCGGGGCATGCACGCAAACGAGTGATCGCGCCGAGCGTGAAGGGACCATGTCCTCACCGACCTCGGGCCCGGCGGCCGAGAAGGTCACGGTTCCCGATCTCCGGGCCCTAACCACGAGCGCGGCCGACGGCACGCTCCGACAGACCGGACTGTACCTCGAGGTGATCCCGGTGGGCGGCAACAGTGCTGTCGTGATCTCCCAGAGGCCGGAGGCAGGGCAGCTCGTGTCGGGTGGATCGGTCGTCACGGTGGAAGCCAGTTGTCATCCGGCCTCCTGCCCGTACCCGGGAGAGGGGATGGAGATCTATGACCCGTGTACATGTGAGGCCCGCTAGAAACCGGGCCCCAGTCTCTGCCATAAACCGGGTCGTATCGGGCGATCAGTTCGTTCGCTGGAGACTCTAGCCCAAAATGTCTAGACATCGACAGGCTGGATGGGTCACAATTCACCTAGCGAAACTGGCGAACCCTGAGGCCGGAGAAACGCCCGCTGATCTGTAACTCGAGGATACCTAGCGAACCACAGGAGGGCCGCCGCAACCACGGTGGTTGGGCTCTTCTGGCTGCGCGCAATCACCGTTCAGTATCGACGACGGCTCCCGCATAGGTGAGCGTACGTAGGAGGAGGGAGGAGCACAGATGCGTCTCAAGAGCCTGAAGCTTTCGCTGGCCTTTGTGCTGGCGCTTGTACCAGTTGTGACCCTGTCGGGCACGGCCCAGGCGGCCCCGGACCACACGATCACCCTGGCGGCCGGCTCCCAGAGCTGGAGCGGGGCCGCGGCCGACGGCGCCAACGATAGCTACAATTCAGCTGCGGGGACGCCCTGCCCCGAAACCCCGAGCGGTCCCAGCGATTACTGCGAGCAAACCCTTCTGCACATGGTCCCCGGCGCGCCGTCAAACGTGGAAGTGAGCCTGGCCGACGACCCTGCCCAGGACTTCGACCTGTACATCTATAACAGCGACGCCACCGCCACACGAGGAACGTTGGTGGATTCCTCGGCCAACCCGCAGACGTTGCTCGAGGTGGCCGTTATCTCGAGTGCCCCAGACGACAGCTACTACTTGATCCAGGTCGTGTATTTCCAGACGTTCGCCGCCCTGGGCGGCTATGACGCGACGGCCGAGATCACCGGAGGTGGAGAGCCTCCGCCACCGCCCGCCCCGGACCTGCCTCAGACCGTGTACTACCTCCATGAGGACGGGCCACCCCCGCCACCCGCGGACCCGGGCACGTTCGACACCACCGCGCCGACGGCCCAGAACGCCTCGGTTGCTGCCTCCTCCGCGAGCTCCCCGGTCCAGCCCCAGTGGACTGGCAACATCGGCACGGCGCCCGGAACGCTGCGTCGGTTCAAGGTGGCATTCTGGCAGAATGCCCCGGCGGAGACCGGCAACGTCGACTACGAGATCACACTGATCGTCGGCACCCGGCGGTACGAGTTCCCGTTCTTCACCGAACCTTTCGGCCCCGGCATTCCGAGCCTGGTCACGCACCAGTTCGAGGCAGCCCCGATGCCCATCGTGCTGCCGGGTGGGCCGGTGACGTTCGAGATCGCCGGCCACTTCATCGACACGCAGTCCACGACCCAGATCTTCTACGACTCGGTGAATAACGCTTCGCACTTTGTGGTGAATCCTCCTGCCGTGGTCCTGCGGTCACCCATCCCGCCAGACGTGGATAGTCCGCCGGGGCTCCAGGAGATACTGGCCAGCAACCCGGCACTCGGATTCAGGTCCCGTTCCGAGATGCATATCGCCCAGAACCCCTTGAATCCGAACTACCTGGTCGCGGCGTCCAAGTTCTACAACAAGGACCCGGATTCCCTGGCCCAGTACGAGTTCAAGATCGGGACGTACATCACGTTCGACCGCGGACGAACCTGGACGGACCTGGGGCAGACGAATGTCTGCCCGGCAGATGACCCGGGAGCCCAGAACTGGCCCAACAACACCTGCTATCCGGAGGACGATCCCGCAGCGAACGATGACGTCGGGGAGCAGTACATCACCTCTGACCCCTGGGTCGGCTGGGACGACGAGGGGAACGCCTACCTGATGGTCCTCGACTCGCCCCCCTTCCCCACAACCGGGAACGGTTGGGGGATGACGCTACACAGGTGGGACAGCGTCTCCGCTTCCGACATCCCCAACAACACGTGGGGGCCGAGGCTGGTGATCAGCTCGTACGACACCAGCCAGGAGCAGCAGCTCTTCCTCGACGACAAGAACACCTTCGCGGTGAACAACGCGGGCCCGGACAAGGACGGACAGACCGGGTCCATCGTCGCGTGCTGGGGGAAGAACATCCCTACTGCCCAAAAGCAGGCAGAGGTGTGCAAGCAGTCCACGGATAAGGGACAGACATGGTCTCCTGAAGTTCCGATCAACGACGTGGAGCAGCTCGGGATCGGCGTGAACGTCATCGCTGACCCCTTCGACGCCAACACGTTCTACGCCACATACCTGCAGTACCTCTCCGGGGTCGTGGGACCCTCCACGATGGAGTTCAACAAGTCCGTTGATGGAGGCCTGACGTGGCTACCGGTCTCCACTACCGTCGCCACCCTCGACGACCTCGAAACCAGATTCCCTGGACAGACCTTCCGGAACCTGTCCATCCCCATCATGGCGGCGGGCCGCCGGGTGGGGACACCACCCATGACCGAGCTGTACATCACGTGGGCGGAAGACCGCCTCGTCGGAGGTGGGCCGGACAAAGAAGCGGAGATCGTCATCGTCCGGTCGGATAACGGGGGAGCCACCTGGAACGGCCTCGGGATCCCTCCCAATCATGTGAAGGTGGTGAACGGCCCCGACAACGATCGCGACCAGTTCCAGCCGTTCGTCGCGGTAACTCCGTTGGGACAGGTCAACGTCATGTACTTCGACCGCCGCCACGACACAGACAACTACTACGTGGATACCTATCTTTCGCGGTCGATGGATCGGGGCCTCACGTTCTCGGATCATCGCCTGTCGCATGATGCGACCGATCCGGAGTACAACGCCCCCAGGGACGCCGCAGGGAACGCGTTCTTCGGGGACTACCAGGGCCTGGCGGTGGACAACTGCTTCGCGTACCCGTTCGTGAACGACACGCACCTGGCGAACGATGCCTTCCTGGACCCGGGCCCCGGACCGAGGGATCCGGATTACGACTTCAACATGCCGGATTCGCCCTACCAGGAGGCGATCAGCTGGCGGGTGCCGAACATCGCGGCGTTCGGTGGGGACGCGGTGCAGTGCCCGACTTCGCGTAAGCGAAGCATCCCTCACTGAGACGGGAGAGAAGGGGGGAGGCCAAGGCCTCCCCCCTCGTTTCTGGCGCAGAGGGAACGTGGGACTATTCGCGACTTGGCAATCATCGTGGCTTATTGGGCATAAGGGCCTTTCGTCCGACGGATGGTCGCGTCTCTAGGACCCCCGCGGGAACGACTCCTTGGATACGTCGGAAATGTGGCTAGGCTAGACCGAATGGGCTAGACATCGACGGTCTATGTGGGAGAGAATTCATCTAGCGAAACTGGCAGGCCCTGAGGCCGGAGAAGCGCCCGCTGATCTGTCACCTGATTTCTGGCGAACCACTCGATGGCCACCGCGACCCGGTGGTCGGTCTGTTCTCCTTGGACTCACTTTCCAAGCGATTCCCGCGACTGTTCGCACGTAGCCCAGCGTCCTGAAGAACTAGGAGGGAGGAGCACAGATGCCGCTGAAAGGATCCAGACTTGCAGTTGCCTTCGCATTGGCTTTGGTGCCGATAGCGACCTTATCGGCCCCCGCCCAGGCCGCACCCGACCATACCATCACGCTGTCCTCCGGCTCGCAGACCTGGAACGGCGCGGCGGCACAGGGGACGAACCTCAACTACACCCCGGCCTCTGGGGAACCCTGCCCGGCGACGCCGGCCAACTCCGACGAACAATGCGAGCAGAGCCTCCTCCATGTGGTCGCGGGCTCGGCCGTCGACGTCGATGTCAGCCTGGCCAACGACCCTTCCCAGGACTTTGACCTCTTCGTCTACAACAGTGACTCCGCAGCAAATCGGTTCGGCCTCGTCGACCAGTCCGGGAATCCCGGGACGGTACTCGAGGTGGTCACCATTCCCTCTGCTCCCAATGACAGCTGGTACCTGATCCAGGTTGTCTACTTTGCCTCGCCAGGGGTGATGGGCTACACGGCCACGGCAGAGATCACGGGGTTTGGCGGAGGCGGCGGCGCCGGGACCCGGTACTACCTCCACGCCGGCGGCAGCATCGGCCTTCCGACCTTCAACACCACCCCACCCACGTCGCCCGTTCCCAAGGTGGCCCCCAGCAGTCCCGCGGTTGGTGCGCTCTGGAGTGGGTCGATCCCCGCCCAACAGCTCGACACATTCAGGGTGGACTTCTGGCAGAGCGCCCCGATCGGACAGGTCCTCCTCTCCGAGGTGCACTACGAGATCAGGCTGAACGTCGGCGGCGTGAACATGGACTTCCCGGCTTTCACGGCACCGTCTCCCTTCGAGGCGGGACCGAGTCTCGTGACGCATATCTTCACGCCCGACAATTCCGGGGGGTTGCTTCCGATGCAATTGGACGGAGGGTCGGTCAGTTTCGTCATCTTCGGCCAGTTCATCGATGCTGAGGCCACCGTCCAGATCTACTACGACTCCGTGGACTTCCCCTCCGGCTTCGTGCTCAACGTGCCGCCTCCACCGCCGGTCAAAGCACCTTTCCCTCCGGACGTGGACAACCCACCCGGGCTCCAAGAAATCGTGGCCAGCAACATCTCTGCGGGCTGGACGTCGCGCTCGGAGATGCACATCGCCCAGAACCCGGTAAATCCCGACATGCTCGTCGCGGACTCGAAGTTCTACAACCTCCCCGACACAGCTGACGGGGACACGACCATCGACCCTCTGGCGGAGTACGAGTTCAAGGTCGGCACGTACGTGTCGTTCGACGGGGCGCAGAGCTGGACCGACCTCGGCCAGCTGAAGACGTGTTCCCTGGCGGAATCCAATCAGCCGGCATGGGGGACGCCGGCGTCCACCTGCTACCCGAGGGACCTTCCGAACGTGGAAGGGCCCGAAGAGGGAGGCTCGGATATCGGGGAGGAATACATTACGTCCGACCCGTGGGTCCAGTGGGACGATGAGGGCAACGCCTATGCGATGGTCCTCGATCACCCACCCTTTGACGGCGTTGGCGAAGGCAACGGGTGGGGGATGACCTTCCACAGGTGGGAGAGCGTCTCTCAGGCTGACGTCGCGTCGGGTAACACGTGGAGCAACCGGATCCCCATCAACTTCTACGACAACGCCGTCACCCAGGCCCTCCTTCTGGATGACAAGAACACGTTCGCCGTGAACAACGCGGGGCCTGATAACGATGGCCAGACCGGGATCATCCTGGCGTGTTGGGGGCAGGTGGCGTCGGACCCGGTCATCGGTGCCGGGAAGCAGCAGGAGGTCTGTGAACGATCCACCGACGGCGGACAGACCTGGCCGGGGACTCCCGTCCCGGTCTCCGGTGTCGAGCCGCTCGTCATCGGCATCGATGCCGTCGCCGACACCCAGGACCCTGAGACGTTCTACGTCACCTGGTTGCAGTACGCGACCGGCGGCGCCGGTGGCGACATCGGAGGCGAGAACACCCCGGAGACGCTGGAGGTCGCGATCACCACGGACGGTGGGCAAACGTTCACCCCGCCGATCCCCGTCGACACGATCACTCAGATCCCGCGGCAGTTCCCGGGCCAGGGCTTCAGGAATCTGTCCATCCCCATCATGGCCGTGGGTCCGAACAGCGAACTCTATATCGCCATCGCCCAGTACCTCCAGGCTCCCGATTCGGCCAACGATGAAGACGGCCGACAGGCCGACATCACCGTGTACAAGTCGACCAACGGTGGGTTGACGTGGAGCGAAACCAACATCACCGACAACACGGGCCCTGGCACGAACCTGAACGCGGATCAGTTCCAGCCGTACATCGCGGTGACTGAGTCCGGGCAGGTCAACGTGACGTACTTCGACCGCCGGCTCGACATGAAGACCACCAATCCCATTCACCCAGGCAACTACTTCACCGACGTGTACCTCAGTCGGTCGAACGACGGCGGAAACACCTGGACAGACGTTCGGTTGACGCACGACGCAACGGACCCCGAGTTCAATGCCCCGATCTCGCCGTCCGGGCTGTTCTTCGGTGACTATCAGGGACTGGTCGTCGATGACTGCTTCGCTATCCCATTCGTGAACGACACGCACCTGGCGAACGACGAGTTCCTCGACCCCGGTCCTGAGCGAGATCCCGAGTTCGACGAGCCGGACTCGGCGTTCACGTCGGAATACCAGCAGGCCATCAACTGGCGGGTGCCCAACACCACTGCGTTCGGGGGAACACGGCAACAGCCTTGCGGCGCCGACCTTTCGGTCACCAAGACCGATAACCGGACCACGGCCGCGCCCACCGGCAGGAACCTGACCTACACGGTGACGGTCACCAACAACGGGCCGGATCCTGCCGAAGGGGTGGTGCTCACCGACACCCTGCCGGGTACCGTGACGTTCGTGTCGGCGACTCCGAGCGTGGGGAGCTGCTCGGGGACGTCCACCGTCACCTGCCTTCTGGGGACGATGGCCAACGGGGCCACGGCCACGATCGACATCGTGGTGAAGCCAACCCAGACCGGTCAGATCGTCAACACGGCAGTGGTCACGTCGACGACGACCGATCCCGATACCAGCAACAACACGGCCGTCGAGACGACCTCCGTGTGTCGCATCACCTCCCGGCAGACGTCGATCCCGTGTAATCCATAGGAGGGGAAGCAAGGCGAGTATCTGCCCCGGCCACATGGCCGGGGCAGATGCTTTTTTGGGGTCGATCTCCTCCCCCGAGCGGGGGATCGGTGCAGCATCAGGCCCACGAGGTGGGTCGAAGCGAGTCGCGAGTTAGTCACTTCTAGCCATGTATCCGTGGCTGCAATGCGCCGAAGAGATGTAATGGGATGCACGAACGTCGCCGTTTCGAGCTTCAGCACGCCGCGAAGCTCCTTGTCGTAGCTGCGGCGTATTACGTTGCGGCCAGGCTGAGCCTGGGCCTGGCGCTGGTGGGGGAGCAGGTGACCCCGGTCTGGCCCCCCACCGGCATCGCCCTGGTGGCAATGCTCTGGTTCGGGAGTCGCGTCTGGCCGGGGATCGCCGCGGCAGCCTTCCTGGTCAATCTTCCGATCAGTCCTTCGTGGTGGGTGGCAGCCTGCATCGCCGCGGGGAATACTCTGGCGCCGCTGTTCGCGTTGTTCCTCCTCAAGCGGGCCGGGTTCCAGGCGAGGCTCGAGCGTCTGCGCGACGCCCTGGCCATCGTGGTGCTCGGAGCTCTTGCCGGGATGCTGGTCAGCGCCACGATCGGAGCAACCACGATCCTCGTCAGCGGCGCGATCATGGAGTCGGGCTTCGCCGCGGCCTGGTCGGTCTGGTGGACGGGAGACGCGATGGGCGTGCTGATCGTCGCCCCGTTCTTGCTCACGATGAGATCGCTCGATGTGGGCGGTTGGTCGTGGGCCAAGCGAGTGGAGGCTGCCCTGCTCCTGGTGACGCTGTTTGTCGTATCCCGAGGGGTCATGTGGAGCGAGCTCCCGGTGCTTTACCTCGTCTTTCCGCTCCTCGTGTGGGCCGCGTGGCGTTTCCGGCAACAGGGGGCCGCAGCGGCGGCTCTCGTGGCCTCCGCTGTTGCCGTTTGGGCCGCGGTGAATGGTGCGGGACCGTTCACACAGGAGTCGCTGTTCGACAAGATGTTCGTTCTTCAGGCATTCAACGCCTCCGCGGCTCTGGCGTCGCTGGTGCTCGCTGCCATGGTCACCGAGCGGGAACACGCACGGCGAGCGCTCGAGCGCTCGGGGGCTGAGCTCGAGGAGCAGATACGAATCCGGACGCAGGAGCTTTCCTCTGCGAACGAGCGTCTGGCCGGCCGGGAACGGCAGCTGGCCGAGGCCCAGGAATTGGCTCACATCGGGAGCTGGGAGTGGGACATCCCCACGCACGTCGTCACCTGGACCGACGAGCTGTTCCGCATATTCGGCCTGGAGCCGCAGTCCGTTGACGTGACCTACGAGTCGTTCCTGGAGCGCGTTCATCCCGAGGACAGGGGGTTCGTGGCGTCCACCGTCGAGCAGGCCATGCGCGACCGCCAACCTTTCCGGTTCGATCGACGCATCGTCCTCGACGGAGGCTCGGAGCGATGGGTGCAGGGGCGGGGCCGTGTGATCGTGGACGAGCACGGCAGGCCCGTGAAGATGGCGGGCACGGCGCAAGACATCTCGGAGCACAAACTGGCCGAGGAATACTCGCAGCGGCTCCACGAAGCGGAGCGCCGACAGCGGGAGGCCCTCGCCCTGAACGACGAGGTCGTGCAGGGGCTTGCCGTGGCCGGCTACGCGCTCGGAGCGGGCGACTCGAAGGCTGCCAACCGGGCCGTCACCGCGACGCTGAACTCGGCTCGTTCCATGGTCAGCAATCTGCTCGGCGACAGAGAGTCGGATGCACAGCTCGGCCCGGGCGATCTCGTGCGCGATAAGCCTGCAGCGCCCGGTGAGGCCGGACTGTGAACTCGTTCGTATCCGGTGCCGAGAGTGCCATCCGTGTGCTGCTTGCGGACGACACCCCCGAGATCCGACGACTGCTTCGAGTGAACCTCGAGCTCGACGGCCGGTTCGAGGTCGTCGGCGAAGCTGCGGATGGCGCCGAAGCAGTTGCTCTCACCCGATCTCTCCGACCCGACGCGGTGGTTCTCGATCTCGCCATGCCGATCATGGACGGGCTGCAGGCCGCTCCAGCGATCCTCGAGTCAGCCCCCACCGCTCGAATCCTGGTGCTCTCCGGGTTCGATCACTCCAGGATGGAGGCTCGGGCTCGAGAGCAGGGTGCCCACGGCTACTTGGAGAAAGGGACTGCCTTCGGCCAGATCGCCGACGTCCTCGTGAACATGTGTCGCCCCCACTCCACGTGGGAAAGAGGACTGCCGGCTGGGTGACGAACATGGTGCATCCTCAGGCCTCGTCAAGCGACTTCGGCAACGGGTCGATCCCTCCTGTGGAACGGTCGGGCGAAGCCGGATCATTCGGGGGAGGTGGTTCGCTGGACGACACCATCACGCTCGCGCTTCGAGCCGTTCGCCACCCGGAGACAGGGGTCGCTGCGCTCCTCGCAGGTGCGACCCGCGAGCTGCGAGGAAGGATCAGCGCCGTCTATCTGGCACCGGCCGGGCCCGGCCCCGCGGAGCTTCTGGCGGTTGGAGGACCGGAAGCCGCGCTGCTCGGAGCGCCCGGACCCGTGGACGGCGCCATGGCGGACAACGTCCGGCTCCTCGTCTTGGAGACCGCGCCGATGTGCTCGGAGGGACCGAGCGAGCACCCCGAGCCGTGGAACACCTTCGACTACCTCGGCCGGATCGCGACACCGCTTCCCTCCGGGGAAGCATGCCTCTTCGTGGTGGCCGGGTCGGAGCCCCTGGACGGTGCCGCGCTGCGGCGTGCTTCTGCTCCGATCGCCGTGCTCACGTCGGCGCTGGTCGCCGGGCGAGAGGTCGAGCGGCTCCGGCACCAGCTCCACCAACTCCGCCAAGAGCGGACGTTGCTGACAGCGGGGCTTCAGCACGACCTTCGAACTCCGCTGACCTCGATCCTGGGATGTGCCCGGACCCTCCGTGAACGGTTCGACGTACTGAAGACCAACGAGCGCGACGAGATGCTGGACATCATGGAGGCGCAGGGCGAACGTCTGAACACCATGCTCGCGCAGGCACTGAACCGCGAGTCCGCTGGGCCGCACAGCCCGCTCGGCTGGCCACAACGAATCTGCGAGGGGCCGCAGCGAGGGTCGCCAGCGCTGCCCGGGCCGGGCGGCCGGGTCAGATCCTCATCGAGGTCCCGGAGACGTTGCTCGTGACTGACACGGCGCGGCTCGAACGAGCCCTCTTGAACTTGGTGGACAACGCACTCAAGTACTCACCTCCCGGACACGCCGTGCACATGCTCGGCGAGTCGAGCGACCGAGGATTCGTGTTCACGGTTGCCGATTGCGGGCCCGGCGTGAATCCCTCGGTCGTTCCAACGTTGTTCAGCGCGTACGCCACCGATCCCGATCGCAGCGATGGCCTGGGACTTGGTCTCCACTCCGTGGCCGTCCTGGTCGAAGAACTTGGGGGGCGTGTTCGGTACGCTCGGCAGGCGGGCTGGACGCGCTTTTCCATCCACATACCCGATCTCCGAGGCAGTGAGGTGGCGGCCGGGATCCGACAGGGGGAGATCCAATCGTGAGCGACCTCGCGGAGCTTGCCCGAGTGATCGGGGCCGACGACCTTTTCGTTCTCCATCGTGTTGATGAGAACCGACTGGTGAACCTGGATGGCGCGGGACGGGGCGCGGGGTGGGCCGGGAACATCGACGTCGACCCCGCGGCCGAACCATGGGTGGCCCGGGCCTTCGACGAGGGCATCGTCCGGATCAAGAGCGGTGTCCCGAGCCGAATCTTCGGGCCGTACTGGGCCTCCGAAGCTGCAGCGGTCGCCGAAGGCGACGACCTCGTGCTGTTCGGGGGAGAGGGGACGACGACTCCCGAGGATGGAGTCCTCACCGATGTTGCTCGGCGAGCCGCTTCGCGAGTGGGGTACGTACCGGTGGCGAAACACCTGGCCGACGAGCTCGAAGTCACCCAATCGGCGCTGGCCATCGCCACACTTCGTCCGGCCGATGTGGAGGAGGCGGCCGTGGCCATTGCCACCAGCGCCTCCCGAGCGCTCTCGTGTGAGTTCGGAGCGGTACTGCTGAAGGGGCCGCCGATCCGCCTGTACTTGGCAGAGGAGGGATGGCGACCGGTTGCCGACGACGAGGAGATCATCGCGGCTCTCTTGCCGCTCGATCAGGCGGTGCAGAGCGAACCCTTGGTGGAGCAGGACTTGAGCTGCAGTCCGTTTCCGTACCCGCCCCTCGCTTTCGATGACGGTCTCATTGCCCGGCTGGCCGTTCCCCTGGGTCCCGGGGGGTCACTGGGGCTCCTGGTCATCGCTCACGCGGCCGGCGCGCCGAGAGGTTTCACCGCGCTCTGCCAGCGAGTGGCGGTGACGATCGCTCGAACCGCGGAGGCCGTCCTCGAGGGAGCCCTTCGCACGGAGCAAGGACAGCAGGTAAGGTAGACGCCCACCAGTGGCCCCGGTCGGGATTGCTAGCCGGCCGGACGAACGAGGCCACACCCGACCTCGGCCACCGAGCGGCAACCGGCGAGAGCCATCGCCAGGTCGAATTCCTCGCGGAGGATCTCCAGGACGTCCGCCACCCCGTCCTCTCCGGCTGCGGCCAGGCCCCACGCGGCCGGACGCCCGACCATCACCGCTGCGGCCCCCAGTGCGAGCGCCTTCATGACATCGGTCCCTCGCCGGACCCCCCCGTCCATCAAGACCTCGACCCGTCCCTCCACGGCCTCAACCACCTCGATGAGTGCGTCCAGCGCCGCAGGGGTGCCATCCAGCTGCCGGCCGCCATGGTTGGAGACGACGATGCCGTCGACACCATGGTCCACGGCCAAGCGGGCGTCCTCTGCCGTGAGGATTCCCTTGATCAATAGGGGCAGTGGCGCCGACTCGCGGATCCACGCCAGGTCGTTCCACGTGATCGCGGGATCGAAGTCGAGTTCCTGCCCCGGCCCTTCGATGGGCATGTCGAGCTCGTTCCGCCTGTCGCGATCCCGTTTCCCGAGAACCGGAACGTCCACCGTGAAGACGACGGCCCCAAACCCGAGCTCGTAGGCTCGAAGGAGTGCTTCCTTCGAGAACCCACGGTCTCTGTACATGTACAGCTGGAACCATTTCGGCGCGTCGGACGCCTTCGCCACGTCGTCCAAGCGGTGCGATGCCGTCGCCGAGAGAACCATGATCGTTCCAGCACGGGCCGCGGCACGGGCGGTGGCCACCTCACCCTCCGGATCCGCCCTGCTCTGGAACGCCCAGGGTGCCACGAGGACGGGGAACGAGACGCGATTTCCGAGGACGTCCGTGGAGGTGTCCCTCTCGGCGACGCCGACGAGGACCCGCGGTCGAAGTATCCACTTGTCGAAGGCCGCCAGGTTCGCGCCAACGGTCCACTCCCGACCCGCCCCCCCGACGTAATAGTCGAAGACCTCCGGGGGGAGCTTCGCCCTGGCCATCCGTTCGTAGTCGTCGATCGAAACGAGGGGCCCGTCCACACCGGGCAGTGTACGGAAGCATCGACGATCGAGGGGTACCCAGCGTGGGCCTCGAGCCGGGGCCCTAGCCGCTACGAACCTGAATCTGGGACGTCAACGGCGTCGAGGAACCGCCACCACGCATCCACGGCCTCGCCGGTGGCTTCCAACACGGCCTCGCGATCCTCCTCGGGCGTATCGGCCAGCACTGCTCGTTCACCGGCCGCGTGGTGCTCGTCCAGGGACCGGTGCACCTCCCAGAACTCCAGCGTTCGTTGGTCGCGGATCCCGTAGTGCTTTCCTAGTCCGGCGATCTTGGCGGTGGCCACGGCGGGGACCTGGTGCTCGTACGCGTGGATCGCGGCGATGCCGGCCGCGACAGGAGCCTTGGTGGCAGCCTGCTGGTACGACTTGACCAGTGACCGAGTTGCAGCATTGAGCGTCGCTCCGGCCACATCCCGCCGGGTCATGCCGAGGCCCTCGGCGAACCGGAGCCACAGCTCGGCGTGGTTCTCGTCCCCGTGCTCCTCGTCCCACAGGTTGTCCAGGATCGTCTGGCGGACGTCTGGCCGCTCGCAGCGGCTATGGATGGCCGAGAGGAATCTGGGAAACGCCGATTCAAACGCGTAGTACTGGCCCGCGTAAGTCCTCACGGCCTCGATGGGCAGCTTCCCGGCCACCCACTTCTCGTAGAAGGAGTGGGTGAGCAGATGGCGCCTGCCGATCATCACATCGATCTCCTCGAGCAGATTCATCAATTCCCCCTTTTCCGGTCGCTGCACACTACACGGCGGTTCCATTCAGGGGCAATGACACAGCGCCAGGGTGGGAGATTGACAGCGGCTAGTTCGGTCTGCGAAAATTGCATGTTCTGAAGCCTTATTTCGCCTGATGAAATGCCCGCCCGGCTCGCGCAGACCAGGCTCGAAGCCTCGAGCCCTCGGTCTCACGAGCTCCTCCGGCCGCCCCATCTCGCGCCACTGGTC
>DASSDP010000057.1:0-5627 GCA_035697085.1 Actinomycetota bacterium | reverse complement strand
GCATCAATGATGGGGCGAAGCGCCCGAACGACGGCATGCCGATCGCCGGCCGGTGTGGCTTGACGGAGCGTCTCCTCGTCGGGTGGTGTGATCACCAGGGGACGCCCCGGCGTGTCGGCTCCGGCTCCCCAGGCCGGGTAGACGCCCAGCTGATGGGCGACGCCATCCCGAACCACTTCCCACGCGTTTTCGTCGTCCCACACGAACGCGTTCTGCAGCAGGGCGAAGCCCAGCTCGTCTGGGTTCTTCCCGGCCGCTCGGGCTCCCTCCTCCGCCCACCTCAGCCCCGCCTGGGCGGCGTCGAGCCCGCTTCGACTTCGGATGTACCCGTCAGCAAGTCGCCCCGCCCGGCGGACGGCCGCTTCCACGTGTCCGCCGAGATAGATCGGAGGCCCGTTTCCCCTTGCGGGTGGGGGGGTGACCAGCACGTCGTCGAAACGGAAGATCTTTCCCTCGAAGGAGAACCGTTCTCCGGTCCACGCCCGGCGAAGGATCTCCACCGTCTCGGTGGTCCGGCGAACGCGCTCGGAGTACGGGACTCCGAACATCCGAAACTCTTCCTGCCGCCATCCAAGTCCGAGCCCCAGAATCAGGCGGCCGCCGGATAGCTGATCGACCACGGCCGCGTCCTCGGCGAGGCGCAGGGGATGATGAAACGGCGTGAGCAGCACGCCGGTTCCGAGAAGCATCCGGTCGGTTGCGGCAGCGAGGGCTGCGGCGACGGGGAGAAGGGAAGGAAGGTAGCCGTCCGACGAACCGTGGTGCTCGCTGACCCACGCCGAATCGAACCCCAGGGTCTCGGCCAGGCGACTCAGCTCCACGATGTCGTGGTACTCCTGCCTGAACGTCCGATCCGACCCGGGAGGGATCTGCCCCGTGAACAGACCCAGCCCGATGCGAACGGTCACGACGCGTCGCGGGTGGGCGCCCGGCGGCCCCGGGCGATCGGGGTTGGCGGTGCCGGTGCCGCGGAAGCCTGCTCGATCCCGAGGGCGCGGTGCGTGACGGGGGAGGAGAGGACGACGGACGTCTTCGTCTCCCCATAGGGCATCAACCGATCGATGAGCTCCTCGAGGTGCTCAACCGATCGGACCACGACCTTGACCACGTAGGACTCCTCCCCGGTCACTCGATGGCATTCCACGATCTCGGGGATGTCCTTGGCCACCTCGCCCAGGTACGCGCAGTCGTTGCCCGTCGCCGTCCAGCGGATGAACGCGGTGATCGGCAGGCCGATCCTGTCGTGTGCCGGCTGGGCCCGGTAGCCGGCGATGACACCGGTCTCCTCCATCCTCCGGACGCGCTCGGCCACCGCCGGCGGGGTGAGGGCCACTCGCCGTCCCAGTTCGCTGAAGGAGATGCGGGCGTTCTCCTGGAGCTCTCCGAGGATCCGCCACCCGGTTTCGTCCATAATCTTGTCGATTTCCAAAGCTATTCCT
This sequence comes from Actinomycetota bacterium, assembly GCA_035697085.1. Classification (GTDB taxonomy): domain Bacteria; phylum Actinomycetota; class UBA4738; order UBA4738; family CALAEC01; genus DASQUW01. The sequence continues at coordinate 4,188 of DASSDP010000057.1, read as the reverse complement.
CCCTTTCCTGATACATCTTAAAGCGATGTGACGAAGATCACTGTCTTCTCTCCTGTTATCCAGGCCAACTCTTTCGTATCATAAGCCCATGAGTGCCGTTCGGGAAGCTGCCGCTCCCCAGCCGGAAGAGCGATCTGCCAGCGGCAATTCGGTGTGGGCCGCGCTGGTGACCGTCTGGATCGTGTGGGGATCCACGTACCTAGCGATCCGGGTGGCGGTGCGCACCATCCCGCCTCTCTTGATGGGTTCCATCCGATTCCTGCTGGCGGGGGGCATCCTGTATGTCTTCGCGGTGCGTCGGGGCGATCGCGCCAACGATCGGCCCACGGCCGCACACTGGCGCTCGGCGTTCATCATCGGCACCGTGTTGCTCCTCGGCGGCAATGGGCTGGTCTCCTGGGCGGAGCAGAAGGTGCCCTCGGGGGTGGCCGCGCTGCTCATCGCCACTGTTCCGCTGTGGCTGGCCATCGGCGATCGCCTCCGATACGGCAGTCGTCTGTCCCGGCAAACCGTCCTCGGCCTGGCAGTCGGATTCAGCGGCGTCGTGCTGCTGGTCGGACAGTCAGGCGCTGGAAAGATCGACTCCCTCGGTGCCGCGGCGCTCGTGGGGGCGTCGGTCCTCTGGGCGGCCGGGTCGCTGTATTCGCGGGGAGCGCCGCTGCCTCAGAGGCCTCTCGTCGGAACCGGGATGCAGATGCTTGCGGGCGGAGTGGTCCTGGCAGTGGTGAGCGTGGCCACCGGTGAGCTCGGGAGGCTCGACGTCGGCAGCGTCTCCGGCCAGTCGCTGCTCGGCCTTGCCTATCTCATCGTGTTCGGCTCATGGGTTGGGTTCACCGCGTACGTGTGGCTTCTGCGGAACGCCCGAACCTCGTTGGTCGGAACGTATGCGTACGTCAACCCGGTCGTGGCCGTGCTGCTCGGGTGGGCGCTGCTCGGGGAGACGATCACCGTGCGCACCCTCCTCGCCGGCGCGGTGATCGTCGTCGGCGTGGTGCTGATCGTCATGGCCAGAAGCCCTCAACCCTCTGGCGACGCGGTGGCAGGAGAGCCGTGTGCCGGGTGTCCTCCCGTGAACCGAGCGAACATCATCAGGCGGGCCATTCGGGCAGTCCGGAGGCCGGAGCCGGAGACGATTTCCTCCTAGCTCAGCGCCGGATCTGGTTCTCGAACTCCGGGAAGTACCGAGGGATCACGCTCACGTCGAACTGCCGAAGGATCTGCTCCTTCGTCTCGCGCGCGAGCAGGAACCCGAAGCACGCGTGAACGAACTCCTCCGGGGACGCGTAACCCGTGCCCAGCCGGGCGTAGTCGTGTTCGGAGAGCGTCACGTTGTGCTGCGTCTCGCTTTCTTTCTCCGAGACCCGAACGGAAAACTCGAAGATCTCGCCTGATTGGGATCGCTCGACATGGACCTCGGCCATCACGCCCAGGATAGCTTCGCTTGCTTCGCGCCGTGGGCGGCCGGACGGTAGCCTGTGCCCGTGATGATGACGCTGGCAGAGTCCGCGCGGGCCGTCCGCACCCGCGAGGTGTCACCGGTGGAGCTCGTGGAGCAGGCCCTCGAACGAGCCGAGCGGTGGCAGATGGTGACCAACGCGTTCAGCCAGATCAGAGCGGCCGATGCAATGGACGAGGCCGCCAAGCTAGCCGACTCCTTGGCTCGCGGGAAGCCCCCCGGCCTTCTCCACGGTGTTCCGGTTGTGGTGAAGGACCTGTTCGATGTGACCGGGTGGGAGACATCGGGGTGCTGCCTGGGCTACCGGGGAAACATCGCCCGGCGCGATGCCGAGGTGGTGCGCCTCCTTCGCGAGGCGGGTGCGGTGATCATCGGGAAGACCAACCAGCACGAGCTCGCGGCGGGCGGCACAAACGCCATCTCGGCCCTCGGACCCACGCGGAATCCTTGGGACACCACGCGCATCACGGGGGGGTCGAGTGGCGGCTCTGGTGCGGCGGTCGCCGCTCGGGTGGTCCCCCTGGCGATGGGAACCGATACCGGCGGATCCATTCGGATCCCCGCATCGCTCTGCGGAACGGCCGGACTGAAGCCCACGGCGGGAAGAGTGAGCCTGGAGGGTGCAATGCCGCTCGCGCCCACGTTGGACACGGCCGGGCCGATGGCCATGACCGCGGAGGACCTCACCCTGGCGTTTGCCGTTGTCGCTCGTCTCGGTACCGACTTCCTCGAAGAGACGCGAGGGTCGGCGGCGGGGATCGCGGCGGGAGTTCTCGGCGGCTTCTTTTCCGAGCGAGTGCACCCGGACCTGACCCGAGCGAAGAGCCACGTTGCCCAGGTGCTGGAGGATCTCGGCACCAAGATCGTCGAGATGGATGTGGGCGACCTCCGAAAGGCTCCCGAGATGTGGATCCGCGTGGCCTGGCCGGAATTCGCGGCCGCGCACGGACATCTGCTTCGACGTCCCGAGACCCTGTACCCGCTCACGCGGTCGTTCCTGGAGGCCGGAGCGACCCAGACGGCGCTCGACTATCTGAAGGCCAGAGAGCAGGCGTTGCGCGTGCGCGCGCTGTTCGAGGCGGCGCTGTCAGACGTGGACGTGCTGATCGCCCCGGCGACTCCGTTCACCGCACCCCGCTCGTCCGCCGAGCGGGTGGAGGTGGCGCCGGGGAGGTTCACGGAGATACGGGCGGTGAGCTGGCTCACCCGGCCGGTGAACCTTACGGGGCTCCCGGCCCTGTCCCTGCCGGCGGGATTCTCCGGCGAGGGACTCCCGGTGGGTGTGCAGCTCATCGGACGGGCGGGCGAAGAGGCCGTTCTCCTGCGGCTGGGAAGGGCGTTTCAGGAGGCGACGGAGCATCACCGGATCGCTCCGTCTCCCCGCGCTGCTCACACCGGCTAGGTTCGCTGCGGAGGAGGTCCGGAGCGGGGACCGCCCGGACCGCCACGAGGACCGCCCGGACCGCCACGAGCACCGCCCGGGCCGAACCGCTCGCCGGGACGCCTCCGCGGGGGAGGCTCGGGCACGCGCCGGAGAGGCGGCAGCGGCCGGGTCATGCCGTCACGCTCGAACCTGATCCGGATCGTGTCGGCACCCGTCGGTTCCCTGGCCATCTCGTGCCAGCCTTCGCGGATGAGGTACCGGAGCCGCCCGTCGGCGGTCTTCCGGAGCTTGTCGCTGCCGGGCGTCCGGGTGAAGAACGTCTCGAACATGGTTTCCTTGCTGGCCATCGATCCTCCTTGGCGGGCAACTGTAGCATGTGGGCTTCCGCCGGCCCGCGGGACGGCCGAGGGGTATCGATCGGAGCCGACGAGTGAAGCGACGTCCTGGAGTGGAGACTCTCGGTGCGCTTTTCGTGGCCCTGGCGGCGGTGCTGTTCGGAGGCACCGTCATTCTCGGAAAGCTCCTGGCGAATCGGGACTATCCGGTGACCTCCATGCTGGCCATCCGGTTCGGCATCGGCGCCACATTGCTTGCGGGTACGCTGGCCCTGCTGCGGCAGCCGCTGAGCCCGGCTTCTGGAGAGACCCGCGGGCTGATCGCCCTCGGCGCCGTCGGCTACGCCGCCGAATCGGCCCTGTTCTTCCTGGCGCTCGGCCACGGGACGGCCTCCGCGGTGACGCTTCTCTTCTTCACCTATCCGGCCCTGGTCGCCGTGTATTCCGCGGTTCTGGGGTTAGGCGTGCCGGGGTGGCTCACCATCGGATCGCTCATCGCCGCGGTGGCCGGGGCGGCGCTGGTCGTGGGCGCGTCCGGAGGCCTGGCTGTCTCGGGTGCCGGTGTGGCGTTCGCTCTGGGCTCGGCCCTGACGTTCTCCCTTTATCTCATCGGGGCCGAAGTGGTATTGCAGCGAACATCCTCGCTTGCGGCGTCGATGTGGGTGAGCGCTTCGGCGTCCCTGGCGCTGGCAGCGCTGGCGCTGCTCGGAGGAGACGGCCGGTTGCCTTCGGGACCGAGGGAGTGGTGGCCGATCGTGGGCATGGGAGCGTTCACCGCCGCCGCCTTCTCCAGCCTGTTCATCGGGCTCCGGCGATTGGGTGCCGTGCGGACGTCGATCATCGCGGCACTGGAACCGGTGGCGGCGGCAGCGCTGGCATTCGTGTTCCTCGATGAACCGCTCCGAGCCGGGACGATCGCCGGTGGCGTCCTCATCCTCTTCGCGTCGGTGACCGCGAGCCTTGCCCGGCGGCGGGGCGCTGAGGCGGCCATCCCCTGAGGAATTGAAGAGGCC
>DASSDP010000056.1:0-29389 GCA_035697085.1 Actinomycetota bacterium | reverse complement strand
CTCCAACGGGGCGAAGAAGAAAGCGCAAAGCGAACAAGCCCAGAGCGCCGAGGGGCCGGCGGCGCTTCCCGCGCAACTGCCGTGCGAACCGGAGGGGACGGCGCTCGAGATCACGGCGCTGAAGTCCGAGTCGGGGAAGCTCCCCTCCTTCGACAAGGGATGCCTCGCAGCGCCCGCGGCGAAGGACTTCACGATCACTCTTACCAGCGACGACTTCCTCGAGCACAACGTCTCGATCTATCTACAAGATGGGGCGAATTTCTCCGACGGAATCTTCCACGGGGAGCTCTTCCGCGGTCCCGGGGAGTCGATGACGTACCAGGTTCCGGCCATCGGTGAGCCTGGTTTGTACGCCTTCCGTTGCGACGAGCACCTCAGCAACATGAAGGGCGTCTTTGTCGTCGCAAGCTGATAGCTGTCAGTCAGGGGGGTGGGATGCCTCGGGTCCCACCCCCCCTCGATCGATCATTTGCTTCTGTTAGGAGATGGCCACGGGCCCTGTGGTGCCCGTCACCTGCCAGCGCTGGCTCGACCGCTTCACCACGTAGGTTAGCCAGGTGGCGGCCAGGTTCCCCGCATACAGGCTGGCCTGGACCTCAACCTGCTCCTGTCCTTCGGGGATGAGACCAACGGTCACGACGACGCCTTCGTCCTTGACGCCGCCCCCTTCCTCCATCGGCTTGATGACGGCGTCCTGGTCGGATATGAACTCGATCGGCAGGTCGGAGAGAGCTTCAAGGAGCTGCGACTTCACGTCGTTCGAAAGCGGCACCTCCTCGCTCCCCAGTGCCTCGGGATTGGCCGCCTCCTGCCTGGCGCGCTCCAGGAGGTAAACAACCGGAAATCGTGGGTTGGGACCGAAGGTGCTGTCCTCGGTAGTCACCAGTTGACGGATCACGGCCTCGTAGATCGATACGGCCCGCTGGGTAGCTGGATCGGGACCCGGGTCGTTCGCCGGTCCCTGCCTGCTGGCACAGGCCGATCCGAACAGCGCGGCAACGGCAACGAAGGCGGTCAGACGTTTCATCCGCTTCCTCCTTCTGGGGTCCCCAGGTTAGAGGGTGAGAGCGAGTGAGAGGTTCCCGCGGACCTTCGGCGATTGGGCGCTATACTCGGGCTGCCCCCGCTGGGGGCGGGTGGCACGGCGCGCCCCGTTGCCCCCATCGTCTAGCGGCCTAGGATACCGCCCTTTCAAGGCGGCGGCACGGGTTCGAATCCCGTTGGGGGCACGAGAGGGCGAATTGAATAGCGTGGGCCTGTGGAGCAGTCTGGAGTGCTCGCGACCCTGTCAAGGTCGAGGTCGAGGGTTCAAATCCCTTCAGGCCCGCTGGACAGCGGCTTCCGCTGTGATCTGGCGGATGGGTCCCACGTCCGTGGGCGAGGTAGCTCAGTTGGCAGAGCACGCGGCTGAAAACCGCGGTGTCGGCGGTTCGATTCCGTCCCTCGCCACGAATCCGACAGAGTCGCCTCGATTTCGAACTCGAACTCAAGCGGTTGCAGCGGCAGGGTTCTCGGGGAAGTGGTCAGGATCCTGACCACTGGAACACAACAAACAGCGCAAAGGTGTCGCTTGCTCGAGGTTGCCTAGCCGACAGCCGGACTCGCGGACGAGTCCGGCGTCCCGGCTCTAGCTACCCGAGCCGGACCTCTCGAGGAGACCGCGGACTTCGTTCTCCCAGTACCTGCGGTGACCCCCCAAGGTCCGGATCGACGACAGCTTGCCAGCCTTGGCCCAGCGCGTGACCGTCTTTGGGTCGACGCGGAACAGCGCTGCGACTTCGGCAGGCGTGAGCAGCTTTTCGCCGCTCTTCTGCGTGCTCACCGTGGCCATATCCATGCCCTCCGGCGGAAATTATGGCACTTCTTCGCCTGAAATGTCCAGCGTCCGACTCGTCTGGTAGATGAAAAAAAGCAGCAAATTGCGTAGTACGAAATACCCTACAGGTAAAGGTTTCGGTAAACCTCTAGTTGAGGGATTCCCGGGTCTTGGCCTCCGCCCACCGGGAGGCAACAAGCTGATAGAGATCGCCGGCCCGATCGACATCTCCCTCGGCCAGGGCATCAAGAGCGCCCTGCAGCTCGCGGGCAGAATGGTCGTCCTCGAGCTCTGACAGCGGGAGAAGCGCTGAGATGTCCCCGTAGTCGAGCTCGACCGCGGAACGGGGATCGAAGACCATCAGCCATGCCACCATGTCTTCCACCAGGTCCGCCACGAGCTCCAGCTCGTTGTCTCGGAGGATCTCGAGCGCTCGCTCCGCACGCTGCTTGGCCTCGGGAAGGGCGGTCCAGTACACGAGCCCATTCCGCCCGTCCGGTCGCTCCACGACGCGCCTCTCCAGGTCATCGACGAGCACGAACCACCGCACGGGGATGTGCCAAGAGCTCTGCAGCATGGTGGGAACGGCCCCGGGGTTGCGACGCCTGATGCGGGCGAGCTCCCGCGCCGCCCGGCGGGCCTCGGCCTCCGGCACCAGCGCGTCCGCGACTTCCGGGGGCACGCTCTCGCGCAGTGAAAGAAGGCTCGCCAGGACTCGGATCCGGGTGCGCGGTGGACAGACGTACCAGATGCCTCCGACGAATCGGACCTCGGGCTGGTCCTCGTCGGCAACGATCACGCCGAGCCGTCCCTGGGTCCATCCCTGGCGATAGACACGCCGCCTTGGACGTATGTGGCCGCCCTCAACGAGGAACCGCTCCCACTTGCCCTGCTCGGCCTGCGAGAGTGCGTCGAGGGGTTGGAAGATCCGCAGATAGGCGTTGGCGATCACTGCACTGTCATGATAGCCGCCCTCTGACCTCGGCAGACGGCTGCTGGGACTGCTTGCTATAGTCGGGCTGCGCCGGGATCCCCGGCCTTTATTGCATGAGCGTATTCTCCGAACTGGGCGATCAATACGAAGAGGTCGTGCACTTCCACGACCCGCCCACGGGACTCCGAGCCATCGTGGCCATCCACTCCACGGCGCTCGGTCCGGCACTCGGTGGCACCCGTTTCTTCCCGTTCGAAACCGAGGAAGAGGCGCTCCGAGACGTCCTGCGGCTGGCCAGGGGGATGACGTACAAGGCCGCGGTCACGGGCCTGGACCTCGGTGGGGGGAAGGCCGTCGTCATCGGGGACTCTCGGCGGGACAAGTCCGAGGCTCTTCTCCGGATCTACGGGCGGTTCATCGACTCGATGGGTGGTCGGTACATCACCGCCGAGGACGTGGGCACCTCGCGGGACGACATGGACGTGATCCGGAGGGAAACCAGGTGGGTGACCGGCGTCTCCACCCAGCTCGGCGGGTCCGGTGACCCCTCGCCGGTGACCGCGTTCGGGGTGTTCAACGGGCTCAAGGCGTGTGCCGAGGAGGCGCTCAGCACCGCGTCCCTGGAGGGTCTCAGAGTGGTGGTCCAGGGAGTGGGGAAGGTGGGCTACGCCCTGGCGAAGCACCTCGTTGAAGGAGGCGCCGTCGTCACCGTCTCGGACGTGGAGGTGGACTCGGTGGCCCGAGCGGTGAACGAGTTCGGCGTCGACACGGTCGAGCCGGACAAGGCCCATGCGGTCGAGTGCGACATCCTCGCCCCCTGTGCACTCGGGGGGATCATCCGCGACGACACCATCCCCGAGCTGAAATGCAAGGTCGTGGCCGGCGCCGCTAACAACCAGCTGGCCCGCCCTGAGCACGGCGATGCCCTCGCCGACCTGGGGATCCTGTATGCGCCGGATTTCGTCATCAACGCCGGAGGGCTCATCAACGTGGCCGACGAGCTCATGGGCTACGACCGGGAGCGGGCCATGAACCGGGTCAAGGACATCTACCGGACGCTCCGGGAGGTCTTCCGGCTCTCCAAGACCGAACAGGTCCCGCCCGCCAGGGCGGCCGAGCTCCTGGCCGAGAAGCGCATCGCCGGGGTGAGCCGGGTGAGCCTCCTGTACGTGCCCGGAGAGCGCAGGACGACCCTTCGTCGGTAGCCCTCGGGGTGCCCTATCCTTACGGGCACCGGCGGGAAAAGGAGACTCGAGCGTGCCATCGAAGCGCGACGACACCTTCCGCATCCTGGCCCCAGATGGGACCGTGGACGAGAAGGCCAAGGAGGGCCTCGATCTGAAGGAGGAGGACCTCCGGCAGATGTTCCGGTTCATGGTCCTCGCCCGGAAAGTCGACCTCGAGTGCACTGCGCTTCAGCGCCAGGGTGAGCTCGCCGTCTATCCCCCGCTGATTGGTCAGGAGGCGGCCCAGATCGGGAGCGCCTACGCGCTCGGTGACGAGGACTTCATCTTTCCCTCCTATCGAGAGATGGGGGCGGCGATCGTCCGCGGCGTCGACCTCGTCGATTACATGCACTTTCACCGTGGCACGTGGCACGGGGGCGTGCGGGACCCCGTCGGCGCTCGCTTCGCCATGATCTCGGTGCCCGTCGGCAGCCAGATGCTCCACGCCGTCGGGTGGGCCATGGGAACGAAGTTCGACGGGAAGGAAGCCTGCGCCATCACCTACTTCGGCGACGGGGCCACGTCACAGGGCGACTTCCACGAGGCGTGCAACTTCGCCGGGGTGTTCAAGGCGCCCGTCGTGTTCTTCTGCCAGAACAATCACTGGGCCATCTCGGTCCCCATCGAGAAGCAAACGGCCGCGCCCATCTGGAAGAAAGCGGAGGCCTACGGCTTCCCGGGCGTGCGGGTGGACGGCAACGACGTGCTCGCCGTGTACAAGGTGACCCGAGAGGCCACCGAGCGGGCTCGGGCCGAGGGCATCCCCACGCTCATCGAAGCCGTCACGTACCGGCTCGGCCCTCACTCCACCGCCGACGACGCCACTCGGTACCGGACCAAAGAGGAAGTGGATAGGTGGCACGAGCTCGACCCGCTGGAGCGGTACCGTCAGTTCCTCGAAGCCGAGGGCGTCGCCGATCAGTCGTTCGTGCTCGAGGTGGAGGCGGAGGCGGAAGACGTGGCGGCAACCGTGCGCGCCGGCATCCAGGGCGCTCCCCCGCCGCCGGTCGAGGATCTGTTCAAGTGGGTCTACTCCGATGTCCCTCCCCACCTGGCCCGGCAGCGCGACGAAGCACTCGGTCTCCTCGAGGAGGGTGAGGATGGCTGAGGTCACGATGGCCCAGGCCCTCAACGAGGCCCTCCGGTTCTCTCTGAGCGACGACGACAGGGTGCTCATCCTCGGCGAGGACGTCGGGAAGCTCGGCGGAGTGTTCCGTATCACGGACAAGCTCCAGGCGGAGTTCGGGGAGCAGCGGGTGTTCGATACGCCGCTCGCGGAGTCGGCCATCGCCGGGGTCTCCCTCGGGCTCACCCAGGCCGGCTGGCGTCCGGTGGCCGAGATGCAGTTCGAGGCGTTCTCGTACCCGGCCCTCGATCAGGTCATCTCCCACATCGCCAAGTACCGGTTCCGCTCCGCGGGGACGACCGAGGTGCCGATGGTGATTCGGATCCCGTGCGGCGGCGGCATCGGGGCCGCGGAGCACCATTCGGAGAGCCCGGAAACGTACTACGCCCACACCTCTGGACTGAAGGTGGTGATTCCTTCCACCGCGCTGGACGCGTTCAACCTGTTGGTGCGGGCCATCCGAGATCCCGACCCGATCATCTTCTTCGAGCCGAAGAGCAGGTACTGGTCGAAGGAGTCCGGCGACCTCGTTCCCGATGGTCTGCCGATCGGCGCGGCCCGAGTGGCACGAGAAGGACAGCACTGCACGTTGGTTGCCTGGGGCGCCATGGTGGCCCGCTGCCTCGAAGTCGCCACGGCAGCCGCCGAGGATGGGGTGGAGCTCGAGGTGTTGGACCTCCGGTCGCTGGTGCCGCTGGATCTCGACGCGCTGGCTGCCTCGGTCCAGAAGACCGGGCGGGCGGTGGTCGTGCACGAGGCCCCGCTCACCGTCGGGTTCGGGGCCGAGGTGGTGGCTCGGATCGTCGAGGATTCCTTCGATTACCTGGAAGCTCCGGTGCTCCGAGTCACGGGGTACGACATGCCCTATCCGCCGGCGAAGGTCGAGGAGCACTATCTGCCGAGCGTGGACCGAATCTTCCACGCTGTGGATCGCGTGTTGAGCCACTGATGGCAGAGCGAGTCTTCAACATGCCCGACCTCGGCGAGGGATTGGAGGACGCCGAAATCGTCGAGTGGAAGGTGTCCGAGGGTGACACCGTGAAGCTCAATCAGCCGCTGGTGGACGTGAACACGGCCAAGGCCCTCGTCGAGATTCCCTCTCCGTTCGCGGGGAAGATCGTCAAGCTGCACGGGGCGGACGGAGATGTGGTGAAGGTCGGGGATCCCCTGATCACGATCGACGTCGAGGGAGCAGGTTCGCCGGCCGCAACCCCGGTGGAGCCCGAGCAGGCGGCCGGAGAAGAGGCGCCAAGGCGTGAGGCCGTCCTCGTCGGTTACGGCGTCAACCCGGAGGACGCCGCGAAACGGAACCGTCCCCGCCTCCGACCACCGGGCGAGCGAAAGGCGCCGGCAGCAGGAGCGGGCACCGCCCCATCGCCAGGCGCGCTGAGCTCCGCTCCGTCGCCCGGCCGCGTGGCCGCCGCCCCGCCGGTTCGGCGCCTTGCCAAGGAGATGGGCGTGGACCTCACGGGGGTCCACGGCACAGGTCCGAGCGGGCGAGTGACCAGGGAGGATGTGATCAAGGCCGCCGGAACCGAGCGGCCAGCCGCCGCCGGTGCGGAGCCAAGCATGGTAATGCCGAGTTTCGCCGGTCCGGAGGAACGGATCCCGGTCCGAGGAGTGAGGCGCATGATCGCCCAGAAGATGGCTCGGTCCTGGGCGGAGATCCCCCACGTCACCACTTTTCATCTGATTGATGCCACGCAGATCGAGGCGCTTCGCAGGGAACTGACCACACAGTCCGGCATCAAGGTCACGGCGCTCTCGGTCGTGGTCCGTGCCCTTGCCGAGATCTGCCGCGAGCATCCGAAGCTCAATTCCTCGTATGACACCGAGGCCGGAGAGCTGGTGTTGAAGAAGGCGTGTCACGTCGGGATCGCGACCGATACCGAGCAGGGACTGGTGGTCCCCGTGGTTCGGGATGTCGGAGACAAAGGCATCGTCACGCTGGCGAGAGAGATCGCCGACCTCGTCGGAGCCTCTCGGGAGCGCACCGCAACGCCGGAGCAGCTCACCGGCGGGACCATCACCGTCACGAACGTGGGGACGTTCGGATCCGAGTTCGGCACACCCATCATCAACTTCCCGGAGGTCGCCATCCTGGCCATCGGAACCATCAAGCCCCGCGCTCTGGTCGTGGAAGGAGAGATCGAGGTCCGTTCCGCCGTGACGCTCTCCCTGTCATTCGATCATCGAGTCATCGATGGGGCTGAGGCCGACCGAGCCATGTCCGCGGTTCGCAACCTGCTCGAGAGTCCGTTTCGCCTCGGCGCCTTGCCGCGCGAGTGAAGATCGTTTCCCTCCTCCCCTCCGCAACCGAGATCGTCTACGCCCTCGGCCTCGGCGACGACTTGGAGGGTGTGACCTACGAGTGCGACTACCCGGCCGAGGCAACCACCAAGCCCGTGATCTCCGACACCGCGCTTCCCCAAGACCGACCGTTGTCTTCTCGGGAGATCGACGAGGCCGTCCGGGAGCGGATGGATCGGAAGGAACCGATCTACGTTCTGAACAAGGAGCTCATCAAGAGGATCCAGCCCGACCTGATCATCGCTCAGGATCTCTGCCGTGTGTGTGCCGTGCCCTCCGGCCAGGTGGAGGATGCGCTGAGGGAACTCGGCACCGAGTCCGAGGTCGTCTCGCTCGATCCCAAGGGCGTGAAGGACATCCTGGACGGGATCGTCGCAGTCGGACGGGCGACCGGGACGGAGGGCCGAGCCGAGGAGCTCGTCGCCTCGCTGAGAGAGCGGATCGACGAGTTGAAGAGGAAGGCCGTCCGCCTACCGACCATCCGAACGTTCTGCCTGGAGTGGATGGATCCACCGTTCGTCGGTGGCCACTGGGTCCCCGAGATGGTCGAGGCCGTCGGCGGGGAGAACCTCCTGAACACCAAGGGAGAGCGATCCCGAACGGTCAAGTGGAAGGAGGTGGGCGACGCGCAGCCCGAAGTCGTGGTGTTCATGCCGTGCGGCTACTACCTGACCGAGGCGGAGGCCGAGGCCACCCGGATCTACGCCGTGCCGGAGATGCGCCCGACGACCGCGATCACCTCGGAGAGCGTCTTCGCGGTCGACGCCTCGTCTTACCTCTCCCGGCCGGGCCCGCGGATCGTCGACGGCATGGAAATCCTGGCCTGGGCCATCCACCCCGAGGCCTTCGACGAACCACCGGAGGGCACAATCACCCGCGTCCCATCACCGTAGAGTCGAGCCACGACCGCACCGAGCATGTCGAGCCAAGTTGAGACTCTGTCAGCCGCCAACTACGGTGGAAGCATGAAGGGGCGGAACGACGTGATGCCGGGGGATGTGGGGCGGCGGGTTTCGTTCCAGTACGAGCTGCCCAACGGCTACTTGGGTGAAGTTGTCGGCACCCTGGAGTGGTTCGACGACGCCGCGCAGACGTACGTGGTGAAGGACCGGAACGACAAGTTGCACCGGGTGCCTCTGAGGGGCGTTCGATTCGGGAAGATCGTCCAGTAACCGGGATCAGGCTTCGGTTCGAAGCGGCAACGTGAACGTGATCCTGGCGCCCCCGGTAGGGGCGTTCTCCGCCCAGACTCGACCGCCGTGAGCCTGGGTAAGATTCCGAACGATAAAGAGCCCGAGCCCCACGCTTCCACTTGCGTCGCTCTGACCGGCCTGGTGGTATCGCTCGAAAACCTGGGTGAGATCCTTTTCCGGAATGCCCGGACCACTGTCGGTGACGCTCACGCGAACCTCTCCGGGAGCCGGCTCGACCGCAACCAGGATGCCGGCGCCGTCCGGCGAGTACTTCACAGCGTTGTCGAGGAGATTGGCCACGATGTGCTCCACCGCGGAGGGATCCCCGTAGGTCGTGGGCACTTCCTCCGGCATCTGTACGTTGATGATTCGCCCTCCGAGCACGCCGCGGAACGCCGCCACCTCCTCCTCCACGATCTGGCGGAGGTCGAGCGCCTGTCGGGACAGGGTTGGAGCGGCCTCTTCCAGGCGAGCGGCCACGAGGATCTGCTCGATCATCCCCAGGAGTCGGCGGCCTTGCCGATCGACCACTTCCGTGAACTTCTTCACATCAGCTGCCGGGAGGTCGTGCGCTCCGCGCAGCAACTTGACGTAGCCGAGGATGGACGTGAGTGGCGTCTTCATATCGTGCGTCATCGTCGCCAGGAAGTCGCGGCGCTTGAGATCCAGCTCCGCAAGCGACGCCGCGCTCTCCTTCTCCAGCTCGTACAGCCGGGCGTTGGCTATGGCGATGGCGCTGTGCTCCGCGCAGACGGTCAGAGCCCGAAGGTCGTGCAACGTGTACTCGCGCCGTCCATCGGACACGCTGACGTTTAACACCCCCACCGGCTCCCCCGCCGCCACGAGCGGCGCCGACATGGCCGAGCGGACGTCACGATCCTTCGGAACGAAGCTTCGGAACCGTGAGTCCGTGACCGGACCTCGGAGCACCACCGGATCCCGGCGCTCGAGGACCCAGCCGGCCACCCCTTCGCCCAGTCCGGGCGATCCCTTGGCCGCCTCCTCCCGGAGACCGACCGAGGCAGCGAGGTGGAGCTCCTTGGACTCGGGATCGAAAAGCATGATCGACACCTCCGTGGCGCCGAGCAGCTCCTGCACCGATTGAACGATCCCGTTGAGGACGTCATCGAGCGGAAGGACGGCTGCGGCTGCCCTGCCCGCTCGCGAGAGCGCAGACAGCTCGTGCAGCCGGTTCGAGAGCGCGGCCGAAAGCACCCGCTCCTCGATGAGTGCGCGCTCCATCCTCGACAGAGAGCGCTCCCTCAGGAAGATGTACACGGTGAAGGCGAGAGCGAGTCCCACGAAGCCGAGCTGAAACGCTCCCGAGCCGAGCAGGGCTGGCAAGGGCCTGCCCCGTGAACGGTCGGACGTGAACCAGAACAGTGCGAGCCCGGCCACCGAGAGGGCAAAGACCAGAAGAAGCATCACGGTGAGGTGCCGCCGCCTGGCCTGCACCTCGTGAAGCTGCGGGACCTTGACTTCCGTAAGCGTCATCACCGGACGGTTCACGACAGCCGGACTCCCTCGCCCTCGATCACGGTACCGACCCGGACGCCATCGAATCCGGCCTCGCTGACGAGGCCGAGGGCTTCTTCGACGCCCTCGTTGGGAACCGCCAGCACCATGCCCAGCCCCATATTGAACGTTCGAAACATCTCGTCCTCATCGGAATGGGACAGCTCTGCCACGAACCGGAAGACCTCCGATACGTCCCATGCGCTTCGATCGATCTCCGCGCCGAGGCCCTGGGGAAGGGCCCGAGGGACGTTCTCGACAAGCCCCCCGCCGGTGATGTGGGCGGCCGAATGCACCAGCCCGCGGTGGGCGGCCGACAGGACCGCCGGCACGTAGATCGCGGTCGGCTCCAGAAGCTCGTCCGCGAACGGCCTGGCCAGCCCCTCCGGAACCGCCGTGAGGTCAAGGCCCGTCTCCCGAACGGCCCTTCGAATCAGGCTGAACCCGTTCGCGTGCAGGCCCGTGGACGGGAGCCCCACAAGGGCATCACCCTCCCGGACCCGAGAGGGTCCCAGCAGCTCAGCCTCCTCCACCATCCCCACGCAGAATCCGGCCAGATCGAAGCGTTCCTTCTCCATGACGCCGGGGTGCTCCGCCGTCTCGCCGCCGAGCAGGGCGCAGCCGGCGCGACGGCATCCCTCGACGATCCCGGTGACGACGGCGGCCACCTCCTCCGGGACCAGTCTGCTCACGGCGAGGTAATCGAGGAAGAAGAGTGGCTCCGCGCCGGTGCAGACCACGTCGTTCGCGGACATGGCCACCAGATCGATCCCCACGGAATCGAGTCGTCCGGTCATCCTGGCGATCTCGGTCTTGGTTCCGACACCATCGGTGGCGGCGGCGAGGAGCCTTCCCTGGCCGATCTTGAACAGGCCGGCAAAGCCGCCGACTCCCTCAACGACCTCAGGCCGTGTCGCGCCGGAGGCCAGCTCGCTGATGAGGCCAACGACTCTTTGGGCGGCGTCCAGATCGACGCCCGCCTGTCGATATCTGCTGCTCACGGGCTCCCTACTCCCGGCGCTCCAGCACGTGCTTGGACGGCACCTGCTCCGGAACAGGGATGGGGTACTCCCCGTCGAAGCAGGCCCGGCAGAAGGTATCGGCAGGTGCGCCGGTCGCCTTCACCAGTGCGGGAAGTGAGAGGTAGGCCAGGGACTCTGCCCCGATGAACCGGCGAACCCCCTCGACGCCGAGGTCGGAGGCGACCAGTTCCTCTCGGGTCGACATGTCGATCCCGTAGAAGCACGGCCACTGGATCGGCGGACTGGTGATTCGCATGTGGACCTCGGTGGCCCCGGCGTCCCGAAGCATCTGGACGATCTGACGGGTGGTGTTGCCACGAACGATCGAGTCGTCGACGACCGTGAGCCGCTTTCCTCGGATGGCCTCGGCCACGGGATTCAGCTTCAGTCGAATCCCACGCTGGCGCAGTGCGGGTGTCGGTTCGATGAACGTGCGGTGCACGTACCGGTTCTTCATCAACCCCTCGCCGTAGGGAATGCCCGAAGCCTCCGCGTATCCCTGAGCCGCGGACGCTCCGGTGTCCGGGACGGGGATCACCATATCCGCATCCACGGGAGCCTCTTTGGCCAGCCTCCGCCCCATCTCTCTTCGGGCTTCGTGCACGCTTCGTCCGTACAGGCGGGAGTCCGCCCGGGCCAGATACACGAACTCGAACAGGCAGAGCGCATGCCTGGGGCTCTCGGCGAACCGCACGGAGCGGAGTCCCCGGTCGTCGGCCATGACCAACTCGCCGGGCTCGACGTCGCGCACGTACGTGGCGCCGACGATGTCGAGAGCGGCGCTCTCGGAGGCGAAGCAGAAGCCCGTGGGAAGGCGTCCGATCACCAGCGGACGCAGTCCGTACGGGTCCCGAGCCGCGTACACCGTTCGCTCGTCCATCATGACGAAGCAGTACGCCCCCTCCAGCGTTGGGAACACCTCGAGGGCTGCGGCCTCCAAACCTTCTTCGTTCCGTGACAGGAGCGTGGCCACGAGATCCGTGTCGGTGGTCGCGCGTCCGCGGTCCGCGACGCCGACACGCTCCGCGAGCTTTTCGGTATTGACCAGGTTGCCGTTGTGGCCGAGCGCCAGGCTTCGGCCTCCGGCCGTCTTGAACGAGGGTTGGGCGTTCTCCCACGTGGTCGACCCGGTCGTCGAATAGCGGTTGTGGCCGATCCCCAGCTCGCCCTGGAGCGTGGCCAGCGTTGCCTCGTTGAACACCTGGGAAACGAGACCGAGTTCCCGGTAGACCAGGATGTTCTGCCCATCGGAGACGGCGATCCCGGCGGATTCCTGTCCTCGGTGCTGGAGGGCGAACAGCCCGAAGTAGATGAGCCTGGCGACCTCTTCACCCGGGGCCCACGCCCCGAAGAGACCGCAAGCTTCCTTTGGTTTATCTCCCACTTGTCGGGATGGTATCACCCGCTACCCGGCCTCCCGACGAGCGGACAGGAAGCCAGGGATGGAACCCTCGTACACGTCGCGAGCCTCGGCCACGGTGGTCTCGAAGAGATCGTCGAAGACTATGCGAGGGCCGCCGGTCTCCCCCAGTCGAGCGAACGAAACCCGGTGCTCCCGAGCGAGCGCCTCGAAGGACTCGACCCGCTCCGGGGCGATGGAGACGACGGCTCGAGACGCTGACTCCGAGAACAGCGCCACGTGCGGAGGGAGGTCGCCGGGGACGGTCACGGCGAACCCCGTCTCTCCCAGGATCGCCGCCTCCGCCAGTGCAACCGCCAGGCCGCCGTCGGAGCAATCCTGGGCCGATGCCAGGACGTCCATGCGCGCTCCGTCGGCGATCAATCGATGGAGGGCCAGCTCCCGCTCCAGGTCGAGGCCTGGTGGCCGGCCGCTGACCTTCCCCAGAACCACCTCGGCGTACTCCGAGCCACCGAGCTCCGGAAACGTCTCGCCGAGGAGGTAGACGACGTGGCCGGCGGCGAAGGAGGGTCGGAGCATCAGCCGGTAGTCCTCCAGGATGCCGATCACCCCGACCACGACCGTTGGGTAGATCGCCGAGTCCTCGGTCTCGTTGTAGAACGAGACGTTCCCCCCGGTGACCGGCGTATCGAGCGCCTCGCACGCGCGGGCCATCCCCCGGACCGCTTCCGCGAAGGACCACATCACCTCGGGTCGCTCCGGGGTGCCGAAGTTGAGGCAATTGGTGACCGCCACGGGCCGGGCACCCGTGCAGGCGACATTTCTGGCTGCCTCCGCCACCGCGTGGCCACCGCCGAGGAACGGATCGAGATATCCGTACCGCCCGTTCCCGTCCGTGGAAACGGCAACCGCTCGCAGGCTCCCTTCGATCCTGAGCACTGCCGCGGACGCGCCGGGCCCGGCGATGGTGTTCCCCTGGACCAGCGAGTCGTACTGCTCGAACACCCATCGCTTGCTGGCGACATTCGGTGAGCCGAGGACCTGCCGGAACGCCTCGCCCACGTCCATTAGAAGCTCTGAATACGTCGGGTCGTCGTCGTGGATGTCGTCGAGGTACGCCGGGGGCTGCATCGGGCGCGAGTACTCCGGCCCCTCATCCGCCAGCGAGCGGGCGGGAACCTCGGCGACGACGTCACCGCCGAGGCGAGCGCGAACCTGCCCGTCTGCGGTGACCCGCCCGATCACGGCGGAAGTCAGGCCCCACCGCTCGCAGATGGCCTCCACGGAGGGAAGATCCTCCGGCGTGACGATCGCGAGCATCCGCTCCTGCGACTCCGACGTGAGGATCTCGAAGTCCTCCATGGTTCGGTCTCGGAGCTGCACCTCGTCGAGGTCGATGTCGGCACCGGTGCTGGCGCGAGCCGCCGACTCGGAGACGGCACAGGTGAGCCCGGCGCCACCGAGATCCTGGAGACCAACGAGCAGGCCCGCATCGATCATCTCCATGCATGCCTCGATCAGCAGTTTCTCGTAGAAGGGGTCGCCGATCTGCACGCTGGGCCGGGATTCGTGGCTCGACTCATCGAGTGTCCGGGACGCGAGAACCGACACCCCTCCGATCCCATCGCGTCCGGTGTGTGCGCCGACCAGGACGAACAGGTTCCCGATCCCGGCGGCTTTGGCCTGGATCAGCCTGTCGCGGGGAGCGAACCCGAGGCACAGGACGTTCACGGTTGGATTGGACGTGTGGCAGGTCGCGAACTTCACCTCGCCACCCACGGTTGGCACGCCGATCGAGTTGCCGTACTGCCCGATGCCGGCCACCACGCCGCCCATGAGCCAGCGGTTGTGGGCCTGATCGAGCGGACCGAAGCGGAGCGGGTCCAGCAGGGCGATCGGCCGAGCGCCCACCGACAGGATGTCTCTGACGATGCCTCCCACTCCCGTGGCCGCGCCCTGGAAGGGCTCGATGGCCGATGGATGGGAATGGCTCTCGATCTTGAAGACGCAGGCGATCCCCTCTCCCACGTCGACCGCGCCGGCGTTCTCGCCCGGCCCCACCAGCACCCGGCTCCCCTGCGTCGGGAGAGAACGCAGATGGACCTTGCTGGACTTGTAGGAACAGTGCTCCGACCACATCGCGGCGTACATGGCCAGCTCGGCGCGATTGGGGCGGCGGCCGAGCCGCGACTCGATCGCCTCGTATTCCTCGTCGGTGAGCCCGAGCTCCCGATGGACGGGCTTGTCGATCACGAGGAGGCGGTCGCGAGCACGGAAGACAGCAACGACTCGAACAGGGGCTGCCCCCCGACCGGGCCGACGTCGGGATCGACGGCGTGCTCCGGGTGCGGCATCAGTCCGACGACGTTCCCGTGTTCGTTTCTCAGCCCGGCGATGTTCTCCGTGCTTCCGTTGGGGTTGGCATCCTCGGTGATCTCTCCGCGAGGCGAGCAGTATCGAAACACCACCAGCCCCTCATCGCCGATCCGTGCGAGCGTCTCCGGGCCGGCCACGAACTGTCCCTCCCCGTGCTTGATGGGGACCTCGAGCACCTCGCCCACCTCGATGCCCGATGTGAACGGCGTGCGTGATGTCTCCACGCGGACGTTGACACGTCGGCAGATGAACGCGAGGTTTCGGTTTCGGATCAGGGCACCCGGCAACAGCCCGGCCTCGCACAGGATCTGGAACCCATTGCACACGCCGAGTACGGGCCGGCCGCTCGCAGCGTGATCACGGACCGCATCCATCACCGGGGCGAACCGGGCGATCGCTCCGGTTCGGAGATAGTCGCCATAGGAGAATCCGCCCGGCAACAGGACCGCCTCGGCGCCATGGAGGTCGCTCTCCCCGTGCCACACGGGTATGGCTTCACCGCCGAACAGGCGCACGGCCCGCAGCGCGTCGCGATCGTCGTTCGAACCCGGAAACGTCACCACAGCCACCCGAGGCTTCACCGAACCTCCTCGGTTTTCAGGATGCGAAAGTCCTCGATCACGGGGTTGGAGAGGAAGCGCTCGGCCATGTCCCGCACCAGCGTCGTGGCTTCATCTTCCGTCTCCGCATCCACCGTCAGCTCGATGTGCTTTCCCACCCGAACGTTGGAGATCGCCGTCCAGCCCATCGTCGGGAGTGAGTCCTGGATGGTCTTCCCCTCAGGGTCAAGCAGGCCGTCCTTGAGGCTCACCACGATCTCGAAGCGCCGCCTCACAGGACGCCGCTCCTGCGAAGGTACTCGTCGAACGACTCCTCGGTGATCCGCTCGTAAGCCTCGCGATATCGAACCGCCGTCTGCCCGACCACGGTGGCCGGGAGCTCGGGGGGCGGGGGCTCGTGGTCCCACCCGGCCTCGTCCAGCCAGTCCCGCACGTACTGCTTGTCGAACGACGGCTGCGCGCCACCCGGCTCGTATCGATCGGCCGGCCAGAACCTGGAGGAGTCCGGGGTGAGCACCTCGTCGACGAGGATGAGGTTGCCATCCGCGAACCCGAACTCAAACTTGGTGTCGGCCAGGATGATCCCCCGAGCTCGGGCGAGCTCGGCACCGAACTCGTAGAGGGTCAGCGTGAGCTCCTTCAACCTCTGCGCCAGCCCGTCGCCCACGATCTCGCCGGCTTGCTCGAGGGTGATGTTCTCGTCGTGCCCCTCCGTGGCCTTGGTCGACGGCGTGAAGATCGGCTCGGGCAGTCGGTCCGACTCCACCAACCCGGCCGGCAGTGATACGCCGCAGACGGCCCCCGACACCCGGTATTCCTTCCAGCCCGATCCGGAGAGGTAGCCGCGAGCCACGCACTCGATCGGCACGACCTGAGCCCGCTTCACCAGCATCGCCCGTCCGGCCAGCTCCTCACGATGTTCCGCGAACGAAGCGGGGAACTCCTCCACCGCAGCGGTCCGCAGGTGGTTCGGAACGATGTCGGCGGTCCGGGCGAACCAGTACAGCGACAGCCCCGTGAGGACGCGTCCCTTGTCGGGGATCGCCGTCGGGAGCACGACGTCGAACGCGGAGATGCGGTCGCTGGCGACCATCAGCAGGTCGCCATCTGCCTCGTAGATATCTCGGACCTTCCCCTTGGCGTGGAGGTCAGCGAGGACGCTCATTCCTCTTCGATCTCCAGCTTGTCGAGGCGGGCGAAGACGGTCTCGAGATGATCGAGCTTCGGCTCGAAGAGCCCGGTGAGCTCCTGTTCCGAGAGCGAGACCCGGTCGTCGGCGAGGAGACGTCGGCGGAAGTCCTCGCCCCGGTCCCAGGCCTCCGCAGCGGCTTCCTGGACGATTGCGTACGCCTCATCGCGGGAGAGCCCACGGTCGATGAGCGCGAGCAGAACGGCCTGGGAATAGACCAATCCTCCGCCCAGGTTGAGGTTCTCTCGCATCCGCTCCGGAAACACGCGCAGCCCCTCGAGCACGTGATGGATCGTTGCCAGCATGTAGTCGAGCACCTCGGTTGAGTCCGGAAGGATCACCCGCTCCACGGATGAGTGGGAGATGTCCCGCTCGTGCCACAGCGCCACGTTCTCCAGTCCCGCCTGGAGGTTGGCCCGAAGGAGGCGAGCCAGTCCGGCCACGCGCTCGCTGAGGACGGGGTTTCGCTTGTGCGGCATGGCCGAGGATCCTTTCTGACCCTCCTCGAAGGGCTCCTCCACTTCCCGGACCTCGGTCCGTGACAGGTGGCGGATCTCCTGGGCGATCTTCTCCAACGTCGCTCCCGTGACGGCCAGAGCCGACAGATACTCGGCGTGGCGGTCACGCTGGATGATCTGCGTGGACGCTTCCGCGGGAGCCAGTCCGAGCTCCCGGCAGACGAACTCCTCGACGAACGGGTCGACGGCCGAGTACGTGCCGACCGCTCCGCTGATCTTGCCGACGGAGACGATCTCGGCGGCCCGGCGCAGCCGTTCCCGATCCCGGGCCAGCTCGAATGCCCACACCGCAAGCTTGTATCCGAACGTCGTGGGCTCGGCGATGACGCCGTGCGTCCGCCCCACGCACAGCGTGTCCCGGTGCTCGAGGGCATTCGCCTTGACCAGCGCCAGGAATCGCTCGACTCGGGCGAGGAGCAGACCGGCGGCGCCCCGAAGTTGAAGCGCCAGCCCCGTATCCAGGAGGTCGCTGGAAGTCAGGCCGAAGTGGATCCACCGTCCGGCCGGGCCGACGGATTCCGATGCAGCCTGGACGAAGGCGGCCACGTCGTGCCTGGTCACGGCCTCGATCTCCCGAACCCGTTCGAAGGTGGCGGTTGCTTCCCGGATCCGGATGAGATCGTCCTCCGGGATCCGTCCGAGCTGCCCCCAGGCTTCGCAAGCGAGGATCTCGATCCGCATCCAGTTCTGAAGCCGAGCCTCGTCGGACCAGATCGCTGCCATGTCCGGCAAGACGTACCTCGGGATCAAAGCTTGAAACCCTCCGCCAGGGATTCCTTGAACTCGTGAAGCCGCTTCCGAACGTCCGCATCCCGGACCCCGAGTATCTCGACGGCCAGAAGAGCGGCATTCACGGCGGCGTCGATCCCCACCGTTGCCACCGGGACTCCCCGCGGCATCTGGACGGTCGAGTACAGCGCGTCCGCGCCTCCGAGATGATCCGCGCCCACCGGCACGCCGATCACCGGCAGAACCGTGCGAGCGGCAACCGAGCCCGCGAGGTGAGCGGCTCGTCCGGCGCCGCAGATGATGGCAACGAGCCCGCGCTCCTCAGCGGTTCGGGCGTACTCGTCCACCGCATCGGGATTGCGATGGGTGGACATCACGTGGATCTCGTGGGGGATCTCGAACCGCTCCAGGATCGCCCCCGCCTGCTGGAGAACGGGAAGGTCCGATGCGGAACCAACCAGGATCCCGACGAGCGGCTCTTCAGCCACCTGCTGCCTCCTTCGCGATGTCCGTGCGGTAGTGCATGCCTTCGAACGAGATCAGGGAAACCGCCTCGTAGGCCCGGCGACGCGCATCCGCCAGATCTTCCCCAAGCGCACTCACGGCCAGGACCCTCCCACCTGCCGTTACCACTCTACCGTCCCGACGGGCGGTGCCCGCATGAAACACCGTGACATCCGGTATCGCGGCGGCTTCGTTCAGACCGCTGATGGGCAACCCGGTGGGGTGCTCATCCGGATATCCGGCCGAGGTCAGGACGACCGTCACGCACGCCAGGGGCGACCATCCCAGCCGATAGACGCTGAGGTTTCCTTCCACGCAGGCCAGGACCGACTCCCCAAGGTCGGATGTGAGCCGAGGAAGAACCGCCTGGGTCTCCGGATCGCCCAGACGGCAGTTGAACTCCAGGACCTTCGGCCCCTCTGCGGTGATCATCAGCCCCGCGTACAGAGCCCCCTGGTACCTGATCCCCTCCGCCTCCATCGCAGCCACCGCGGCTTTCAGCACGTCCTCCACGATGTGCGACTGCGCCTCGGCGTCCACGAACGGAACCGGGGAATACGCCCCCATCCCGCCGGTATTGGGCCCCTCATCACCGTCGAGCGCGCGCTTGTAGTCCTGGGCCAGCATCAGCGGCAGCACCGCACGACCATCGGTGAGCGCTACCGCCGAAACCTCCTGGCCGATGAGGTGCTCTTCGACGAGGACCCGCGCGCCCGCCTTTCCGAACGACCTCCGAACGAGGCGGTCCTCGATGGCCTGCACGGCGTCGTCCCGCGTCGCTGCGATCGTCACGCCCTTCCCCGCTGCCAGGCCGTCGGCCTTCACCACGTATGGGGGCTCGAGGGCGTCGAGGGAGTCGATGGCCTCGCCGGGCTCGGTAAACGAGCGTGATCGCGGTGCGGGAATCCCGTGTTTCTCGCACAGCTCCTTGGCCCACGCCTTCGATCCCTCGATCCGCGCGGCATCCGCCGTCGGGCCGAACGCCCGGAAGCCGTGCCGGTCGAGCTCGTCGACCAGGCCGGCCACCAGAGGGGCCTCCGGTCCCACCACCGTGAGATCGATGCCCTCACGATCGACCAGCTCCACGATCCCGGGGATGTCGGTGGCGGCGACATGGACGCAGGAAGCGACCTCCTCGATGCCGGCATTGCCCGGCGCCGCAAACAGCCGATCGATGGTGGGGTTCTGGGCCAGTCGCCAGACGATGGCGTGTTCCCTTCCCCCCTGGCCCACGACGAGGACCCGCATCGCTACGCCGCCTCCACGGTCTGTTCCCTGGATGGGCCCACAGAGACGGTCCGCACCGGCACGCCGCCGAGGTCTGCGATGCGGCCAACGTACTTGCGTGCGGCGGGAGGAAGATCGTCGAACGTCCGCGTCCCTCCGAGCTCGCCCGTCCAGCCCTCCACCTCTTCGTACACGGGTTCGGCCTTGTGGACGATCGACTGGTGCGGCGGGACGTCCTCGTACGACTTCCCCTCGTACCGGTAGGCTACGCAGACCTTTACCTGAGGGAGGTCCGAGAGCACATCGAGCTTGGTGAGGAACAGCTCGGTCAGGCCATTCACCCTCGCCGCGTATCGGAGTAGGACCGCATCGAACCATCCGCAACGCCGGAGCCGTCCGGTCGTCGTCCCCACCTCCCCTCCCCGACTCTGCATCTGCTTTCCGGCGTCACCCTCGTCCTCGGTGGGAAAGGGACCGGACCCCACCCGGGTGACGTAGGCCTTGGTCACGCCGATCACCCTGTCCACTTCCTTGGGGCCGAGTCCCGTGCCGACCAGTGCGCCGCCGGCAATCGGGTTGGAGGATGTCACGAAGGGATAGGTCCCGTGGTCGAGGTCAAGCAGGGTCCCTTGGGCGCCCTCGAGAAGCAAGCGCTGGCCCTCTCGAAGCGCGGCGTGAAGCACGCTCGAGGTGTCGGCGATGTGAGGACCGAGACGCTCCCCATAGCCGAGGTACTCCACCGCGATCTTCTCGGCCTCGAGCGGGAGGCGGCTGTACACCTTGGTGAGGATGGCGTTCTTCTCCTTCAGCGCCGCCTCCAGCTTCTGTCGGAAGATCTTCTCGTCCGTGAGGTCCTGGACCCGGAGTCCGATGCGGGCGGCCTTGTCCGCGTAGGCGGGGCCGATGCCGCGTTTGGTCGTCCCGAGCCGTTGCTTGCCGAGGAACCGCTCCGTGACTCGGTCGAGCTCGAGATGGTACGGCATGATCAGGTGGGCGTTTGAGGAGATGAGCAGCCGGGACGTGTCGATCCCCCTTCCCCCCAGCTCGTCCATCTCCTCGAGGAGGACCTTGGGATCGATCACGACGCCGTCCGCGATGACCGGGGTGATGTGCGGATACAGGATCCCCGAGGGGATGAGATGGAGCTTCAGCGTCTGCTCGTCTGCACGCACGGTGTGCCCCGCGTTGTTCCCACCCTGGTACCGAACGACGAAATCCATCTGATCGGCGAGGAGGTCGGTCGCTTTCCCCTTGCCCTCGTCGCCCCACTGCGTGCCCACGAGAATCGTGGCCGGCATTTTGTCGCTCTCCAGACGGCGGCGATCGCCGCCTCCGCCCTAGTGTAGAGACACCGCGGGGGGCCTCAAGGGCCCCCCTGGAACTGCCGGTTCGCGTCGCCTACCGCTCGATACGGAACTTGATCCGGACGTGGGTTTGATATTCCTTGATCTCGCTCCCGTCCACGAGGGCAGACGTCTCCAGGATATCCATCCCCTCGATCCCCCGGAGGGTCTTCGAAGCTTCGGCGAGAGCCTGGGAGGCTGCGTCGCGCCAGGATTCGCTGGATACACCCACCAGGTCGATGGTCTTGATGACGGCCATGCTTCCTCCTCTCACGCTGGCTCAGGCTCGTGCGTTCGGCATTCTATGAGCACCGTGCCGTCGGTCGCCAATTCAGCCGGTCGATCTCAGGCCGATCGATACACCTCGATGAAGCGCTGGTAGTTGGCGGCGATTCGCTTGGCGGCATCATCACGCTCCGCCCGCCCTTCCGCGAACTCGCCGAGGGGACTGCCCCAGATCGTCCGGCCGATGGCGAACCCGACGTAGCCCGGCACCCCAGCTCCCTGCTTCAGCCAGTGCTCCACGGCAGATTCATCGGCGCCACGACCGAGCACCACGCAGGCGACGCCGTCTCGGCCCTCGGACCGAACCCGCTCCGAGACCTTCTCGCAGTCCTCCCGCGCGTCGAGGCCCTCGATCTTCCAGATGTCCGGCTCCACCCCCGCAGCGTGAAGGTCGTCGATGGCCCGGAGCATGAGACCTGGTCTGATCTCGCGGTCGAACCGGTCCTCATCGCCCCCCACGGACTCGAGCTGTGACGGCTCCGCCGGAACGAGGAGCTCGAACAGGAACGTCCGATCTCTCTCGTGCAGCCACTCGGACAGTTGCCGGAGCTTCACGGACTGCCGGGCGTTCATCTCCCGATCTCCGTCGGGGTTGTACCTCACCAAGACCTTGGAGAAGGTCGGATCGAAGTCTTCGATGTGATCGCCGAACTGCTCGCCGTACTCGAAGTCGAACTCGTCCTGGCCGCTCTTCTCGACGGGCATGGCCAGGTTGAATCCTTCGGCCCGGGCCTTCCTGGCCACATCGGCGCCGTATTCCTCATCCACCAGCAGCCCGGCCCACTCCCGAGGAGCGCCCTCCTCCACGGCCCGCTGGAAGCCCTCGAAGATCATGCGCTTCGCGTCGATGAGCCGGTCCAGCTCCTCCGGAGTGGGCTGGCTTCCCACCCCCATCTTCTTCCGGAACGACCCCCGGTGATCGAAGGCCAAGATGTACAGCTCTCCCTGATATCCGAGCGCCATGGTTCGGTCCTCCCGTGTCGTGTTTGACCACATTCTTTCAGAACGGGTCCCGGTTCATCCACGCCCCAAGGGAAGCGGAGCTACTCGGCAGGGCCGGGGTGCCGCTCGATGGCTCGCCGGCGCTCGTCGAGGACGACCATTCGATTCAGCCCGGCGACGAGCAGCAGCATGAGCACGGTGGCGATGCCGGCGACCACACCCACCCGGAAGGAGAGCGTGCGAACGAGACTGGAGCATTCCCCGGTCGGGTCGTGTCCGCATGTCCCGAGGTTCGCCCACGTCGAAGCCGTTGCGGCGATTCCCGTGGCGACGCTGCCGAGCACGACCAGAAGGCCCACCGTCCGGCTCCCTGTGGTCTTGCCCCCGTTCACGCGGTCCTCTCGAAGGGCACGACCGGCGTGAGGATCTCCACCGGCACCGGGTCCGCCGCCTTCTTGAGCGCGTCGGCGTGTTCGGGTGTGCCGACGGCCCAGCCGTAGTGGTTCGGCACGGCCATTCGTGGATCGATGGCCTTCACCAGCTCGGCGGCCTCCTGGACGCCCATCACGAAGGGATCGCCCCCCACGCACACGAAGGCCCTGTCGGCCCGGACCTGGTCCAGCTCCGGAACGTGGTCGGTATCGCCGGAGAAATAGTGGGTGGTCCCGCCGAGATCCAGGACGTAGCCGACCCAGCCCTTGTCCTTCGGGTGCTTGGTCTGCCGATGCTCCACGATGTTGTAGGCGGGCACGGTCTCGCCCTTCACGCCGCGGGCCTCCACGGTCTCGCCGGGTGACACGGCGATGACCTCGCCGGAGAGCTGAGCCGCCAGGTCCCGAGGGGCAACCACGACGGTATCGTCCGTGCGGATCGAGGCCAGATCGTCCTCGTCGAAGTGATCGTAGTGAGGGTGGGTGATGAAGACGACGTCGGCCGGGACGGGATCCTCGCCGGCGCCCCAGACGTCGACATAGACGGTGACGCCGTCACCGGTCCAGCGGTACGTCGACTGCTTGATCCAGGTCAGACCCTCGAGCAGCTCGTGCATCTTCGATCCTCGTCTTTTAGGGTACCCGCCCAGGGCCCGGGGTACGCAACCCTTGGTAGGCTCACACTCCCGTGGAGATCGGCGAGAAGGCTCAGGCCAAGAGCAACACGCTTCGAGAGGCACTGTCGCTCCTTCGAAGGAACGGCGACTTCACCCGGCTCTATTCAGCCCAGCTCATCTCCTATGCGGGGGATTGGTTCGCCACGGTGGCGCTCCTCGGCCTCATCCACGACCTTACGGGGTCATCGGCATTGACGGTCGGGGTGATCGTTGCTCAGCTGATGACGTTCGCGGTCCTCTCCCCAATCGGCGGGTATCTGGCCGATCGATTCCACCGGAAACGGCTCATGGTTTCCGTCGACCTCGTTCGCGCGGTCCTCGCGCTGGGGCTGCTCCTGGTCCGCGGGAACGAGTTCGTTTGGCTTGCCTTCTTCCTCGCTGCGGGAACCTCTGGGCTTGGCGCGTTCTTCGAGCCCGCCTCAACCGCCGCCGTGCCCAACCTCGTGGATGAGGAGGACCTTCCGGTCGCAAACGTCCTCGTCGGTGCGGCCTGGGGCACGATGCTTGCCGTTGGGGGTGCCCTCGGGGGACTCGTTGCGGCAACGCTCGGGCGGGATGCCGCGTTCATCGGAAACGCCATCTCCTTCCTGCTCTCAGCGCTGCTGCTGATCGGCGTTCGTCGTCGATTCGAGGAGGCGCGTGAGGAACCCGTGCACGCACGCATCGGCGCAGCGGTCGTTGAGACGATCCGGTACGCACGCCGCGACGATCGCGTGCTGGCGCTCCTCGTGGTCAAGGGAGGATTTGGGCTCGGGGCGGGAGTCATCGGCCTGTTGGCGATCTTCTCCCTTCGGGTTTACGACACGGGCGACGCGGGAACCGGGGTCCTCTATGCGTTCCGAGGGGTGGGCGCCCTCATCGGTCCATTCCTGGCCAGGGCCTTCGTCCGGGACACGGTCACTCTCTTCCGAGCGATCGGAGCGGCCCTCGCGGTCTACGGCGTCTTCTACGCGCTGTTTCCGCTGATGGGCACCCTGTGGACCGCCGCGCCCTTCGCGCTCTTGGCCCACCTCGGCGGAGGCGCCGTCTGGACCCTGTCCACGTACGGCTTGCAGCTTCTGGTCCCCGACCGGATCCGGGGGCGCGTCTTCTCGCTCGACTTCCTTCTGGTGACGCTGACCATCGCCGTGTCGAACCTATTGGCGGGGTGGGCCGCCGACGAGATCGACCCTCGCGTCGTCATGGGCATCCTGGCAGGGGTGTCGGTAAGTTACGCGGTGGTGTGGACGAGCCTCACCGCTGCGATCCGCCGGCGCGAGCGAGCGCCGACGCCGGTGAGCTGAGCAGACTCAGGAACTCGGGGGTCCCGGTGGAGCGGGTTCCGGAGGCGCCGCCGGGGGCGGCTGCGAGGGCGGGGCGGCCGCGCCGGGACTGAAGTCCACCCGAGGGGCCTCCTCGACCGTCTCTCGCAGGGCCGGCTCGATCTCGAAGAACTCCTCCTCCTTGAACCCGAACATGGAGGCAATGATGTTCGACGGGACCGATTGAACGCGCCGGTTGTATTCCCGAACGTTCGCGTTGTAGAAGCGACGAGACGTCTGGATCCGATCCTCCGTATTGGCCAACTCGCCTTGCAAGTGGAGGAAGTTCTCGTTCGCTTTGAGGTCCGGATAGTTCTCCGCGACGGCAAGCAACTGGCGGAGGGCCGCTACCAGGGGCCCCTCCGCGGCGGCCTGCTCGGCCGGCGAGCCGGTTGCGGCCACGGCAGCTGCCCGGGCCCGGGTGACCGCCTCGAAGGTCTCGCGCTCGTGCGCGGCATATCCGCGAACCGCCTCCACGAGATTGGGGATGAGATCGTACCGGCGCCGCAGCTCCGTATCGATGTTGGCGAACGCATCGCGGATGAGATTGCGCTGCGTGACGAACCGGTTGTACGAGGCCACGCCGAACAGCAGCAGGAGCAGGACGAGCCCCAGGATCACGTAGAGAACGACCTCCATCATTCCTCCTTCAGCGTCAGGTCATCTTAGGGGAAGGTGCCGAGTTCCTGCCAGCTATCGGTAAGGGCCTAGCTACGCCGCGTTACGGAAGCTCAATCCGTCGCCCTCTCGGTCGACGACGACGCGGTCGCCCTCGGCGAACTCACCCCGGAGCAGTGCCAGCGCCAGGAAGTCCTGAACCTCCTTCTGGATCAGGCGCTTCAGCGGACGCGCTCCGAACGCGGGGTCGTATCCCTTTTCGGCGAGGTACTCCCTCGCGGCGTCGGTCAGCTTGATCTCGAGCCGCCGCTCTGCCAGGCGTGCCCCCAGCGCGTGAAGCTGGATGTCGACGATCGCCGCGATCTCGTCCTTGTCGAGCGGGTCGAACACGATGATCTCGTCCACGCGGTTCAGGAACTCCGGCCGAAAGGCCGACCGCGTCTCGGCAAGCACGCGCTCTCTCCGCTCGTCGGGTGAGAGCGACTCGTCGAAGAACCACGCTCCGCCCAGGTTAGAGGTCATGATCACCACAGTGTTCTTGAAGTCGACGGTGCGTCCCTGGCCATCGGTGAGCCGCCCGTCGTCGAGGAGCTGTAGAAGCGTGTTGAACACGTCCTGGTGTGCCTTCTCGATCTCGTCCAGGAGGACCACCGAGTACGGGCGTCGGCGAACCGCCTCCGTGAGCTGCCCTCCCTCCTCGTACCCCACGTAGCCGGGCGGGGCGCCGATGAGTCGGGCCACCGTGTGGCGCTCCTGGTACTCGCTCATGTCTATACGGACCATGGCTCGCTCGTCGTCGAAGAGGAACTCGGCCAGGCCCCGGGCGAGCTCCGTCTTCCCCACACCGGTTGGACCGAGAAAGATGAACGAACCGATGGGTCGGTTGGGGTCGGAGAGCCCGGAGCGCGCTCGTCGGATGGCGTTGGCCACCGCCCGAACCGCCTCATCCTGGCCCACGACACGACGATGGAGAGCCTCCTCCATCCGTACGAGCTTCGAGACTTCGCCCTCCATGAGCCTGGCAACGGGGACCCCCGTCCACGTCGACACCACTTCGGCCACGTCTTCCTCGTCCACCTCTTCCTTGAGCATCTTGCGCTCGCTCTGGATCTGCGCCAGGGCCTCGTTCTCGGCGGAAAGCTCCTTGTCCAGCTCCACCAGCCTTCCGTACCGGATCTCCGCAGCGCGCTCGAGATTTCCGTCGCGCTCCGCTCGCTCCGCCTCTCCCCGGAGATCCTCGATCCGGGACTTGATCTCGCGGATTCGGGTGATGTGCTCCTTCTCCTGCTCCCAGTGGGCCCGCATGCCGGCCATCCGCTCGTTCAGGTCTGCCAGCTCGCGCTCCAGCTTCTCCAGTCGCTCCCGCGAGGCGTCGTCGGTCTCCTTCTTCAGGGCGGCCCGCTCGATCTCCAGCTGCCGGATGCGCCGATCGACCTCGTCGATCTCGGTGGGCATCGAGTCGATCTCGATCCGCAGCCGGCTGGCGGCCTCGTCCACCAGGTCGATGGCCTTGTCAGGCAGGAACCGTCCGGTCACATACCGGCTCGACAGCACGGCCGCGGCGATGAGCGCCTCGTCCTTGATCCGGACACCGTGATGTACCTCGTACCGTTCCTTCAGTCCCCGGAGGATGGCGATGGTGTCCTCAACCGATGGCTCGGAGACGAAGACGGGCTGGAACCGCCGCTCGAGAGCGGGGTCCTTCTCCACGTGCTTCCGGTACTCGTCGAGGGTGGTCGCTCCGATCGCTCGAAGCTCACCGCGGGCCAGCATCGGTTTCAGCATGTTCCCGGCGTCGACCGCTCCCTCCGCCGCGCCGGCGCCGACCACGGTGTGGAGCTCGTCGATGAACGTGATGATCTGACCCTCGCTCTCGGCGATCTCCCGGAGCACGGCCTTGAACCGTTCCTCGAACTCCCCGCGATACTTCGACCCCGCGACCATCGCTCCGATATCGAGAGCCACGACCCGCTTGCCCTTCAGCCCCTCGGGGACGTCGCCGGCCACGATCCGCTGCGCCAGCCCCTCGACGATGGCCGTCTTCCCTACCCCCGGGTCGCCGATGAGCACCGGATTGTTCTTCGTCCGCCGCGAAAGGACCTGGATGACTCGCCGGATCTCGTCGTCACGGCCGATGACAGGGTCGAGCTTCCCTCTTCGGGCCAGCTCAGTGAGATCCCGCCCATATCGTTGGAGCGCCTGGTACTTCTCCTCGGGGTTCTGATCGGTGACTCGCTGCCGTCCCCGAACGTCGGCCAGAGCCGCGAGGACACCGTCGCGCGTGAGGCCCGTTTCCTCAAGGAGCCGTGAGACCGGAGAAGATCCCTGCAGCATGGCCAGAAGGAGATGCTCCGTGGAGACGTACTCGTCAGTGAGCCCGGATGCCTCCGCGAGCGCCCGCTCGAGCACGTCCGCGGCTGCCCTAGAAAGAGACACCTCCTGCGGAGGCCCGTAGACCTTCGGAGTTCGATCGAGCAGCTCCTCCACTCGATCGCGGAGGGTGCGCGGTGAGACGCCGACCGCGTGCATGAGCGGGTACACCACGCCGTCGGGATCGTTGAGAAGCGCGAACAGGATATGCTCCGGCTCCAATTGCTGATGGTTCCGGGCAGCCGCCAGCCGCTGCGCTTCCTCCAAGGCCTGCTGTGATTTCTGGGTAAGTCTGTTCAGATCCATCGCTTCATCCCGAGTCCTTCAGCCAGGGAAAGATCCTGACGCTTCGAAGCGGCACCAGATCTGACCGAGGTCCGGGATCCCGTTGGAGCCGCTCCCGAACCCGGGCCACCTCGGCGCTGAGCTCTTCCACCTGGCGCCGCATCCGATCCACTTCGGCTTGAAGCCCCATGATCATCTTGACGCCAGCCAGGTTGATGCCGTGTCTCTGGGTCAGCTCCTGGATCAGCCTGAGACGGTCGATGTCTCGCTCCGAGTACCGTCGTGTGTTCCCCGCCGTCCTGGCCGGGCGAAGGAGACCCTTGCGCTCGTAGATGCGCAGCGTCTGCGGGTGAACCCCCCCAAGCTCGGCCGCAACGCTGATGATGTACACGGCTCGCTCCTCGCGACGTTTCTCTCTCATCGCTTCACCTCGTCACTCCACCACGCCCATCCCGGCGCGGGGACTCGCCCGATGCTTCTCCCGAAACTGTTCCAACAGCTCGCGCTCCTCCTTCGACAGGCGCGAGGGAACCTCCACGTTCACGGTCACGAGCAGGTCTCCGTTGCCGCCGCCGCGCTTCGGTGCACCCCGTCCTCGGATACGGAACGTCCGCCCCTGCGACGTCCCGGAAGGAATCTTCAAGGTGACCGCCCCGTTCAGCGTGGGGACCTTCACGTTGGCACCAAGTGCGGCCTCCGGGAACGTGATCGGAAGCTCCAAAGTTAGATCGGAACCCCGCCGGCCGAAGAACGAGTGGGGCGCCACCCGCACGGACACGTAGAGGTCTCCGGATCGCCCTCCCGCCGGGCCCGGCTCGCCTCGACCCGACAGACGGATCCGAGCCCCGTCCTCGATCCCGGGCGGAACCTTCACCGAGAGCGTCCGGGTCTTTCGCGTCTGCCCCGTCCCGCCACAGGTCCGGCAAGGGTTGTCGATCACCCGGCCGCTTCCTCCACACCTGGGGCATCCTCGGGACAGAGAGAAGACTCCCTGGTCCACGGTCACCGAACCGGTCCCCCCACACTCGGGGCACGTGTGGGCCTGGGTCCCCCGCTCCGCTCCCGACCCGCCACAGGTCTCGCACGCCGCGGAACCCGCCAGCCTGAGAGGGACCGTGGTGCCGGCGATGGCGTCGTCGAACGAGATCTGAACCTCGGTCTCCAGATCGGCGCCCCGCTGGGCGGGACGACGGCGGCGGCCACCGCCGCCGAAGAGATCGAAGATGTCCCCGAACGCCCCGGAGTCGAAACCGAGATCCTCGAACCGGATGTTGCCTCCCGGGCCCCCAGAGCGGAACCCAGCTGACGCCATGTCCCGGATCCGGTCGTACTCCTTCCGCTTGCCCTCATCGCCGAGCACGTCGTACGCGGCCGACACCTCTTTGAACCGCTCCTCGGCGGCCTTGTCTCCCCGGTTGGCGTCGGGATGGTGCTTCTGAGCGAGGCGGCGGTAGGCCTTCTTGATCTCGGGCTGGGTGGCGTTCTTGGCCACCCCGAGTACGCCGTAGTAGTCCTTCTCCAGCCACTCCCGG
>DASSDP010000055.1:0-4770 GCA_035697085.1 Actinomycetota bacterium | reverse complement strand
CAGCGACAAGCGGTTCCGCTTCGTCGGAGCGATCCTGAGCCGTCAGCCATTCCGCGTGCTCGCCGAGCGTGACCGCGAGCCAGTACGGTTCATTGATCTCACGGAAGTAACGGGCGGCAGCCTTGAACTGTGGTTCAACCCGATCCTGCTCACTTCGCTCGGCGGCGAGTCGAGCCGTCAGGCGGTCTATTTGACCTCGCCAGCCAGTGGTCAGATCGTTCTGGCCGAAGCTCTCTGGAATCGCCAAGAGTTCCTCAGCGGTCCGAACATCGCCTAGAGCAAGTGCGGCCTCGACGGCGATGACGAGTCCCTCCCTCACCCCCGGAAAGACCCGCCCCAGCGAGGACCGAGCCTCAAGCGCCTCCCGGCCAAGGGCAAGGGCCTCACTGAATTTCTCCTGGCTCAAGAGAAGAATGCCCTTTGAGACCTGATAGTAGGTGCGCTCCTGAAGATCCGCGGACTTCTCGAATAACGCATTCTCATTTAGGGCTTCTGCTGCCTCGTCCAGGAGCCCGCGAGCCACGAGCAGCGGAACCTTGACGAACACCAGCTCGCCTGCGGCGAACCTCGTTGCCGAGTCTTCTTCAAGCCGAGGGATGTCGTCGGCATCACGCAACGCGTCATCCCAGTTGCCGGTGAGGAACGCCATGTACACGAGCTCGGCCTGGAAGTTCCACTCCCACAGCCGGTGGCCCATTTTCCCCGCGAACGCAAGACCGTCTCGCGCGTACTTCGCCGCCTCTTCGAAACGATCGTAGTAGTAGAGGAGATTTGCGAGGTTGTAGTACGCGCGAAGGGCCGCTGACGGGTAGTCATTCTCTAGGGCCAGGTCCAGGGACTCCTTCAGGAGTGCAAGCCCCTCGCGAGGTCTCGACTTGGCAGACATGAGGACCAGCCCAC
Source organism: Actinomycetota bacterium (assembly GCA_035697085.1). Lineage (GTDB taxonomy): Bacteria > Actinomycetota > UBA4738 > UBA4738 > CALAEC01 > DASQUW01. The sequence continues at coordinate 3,870 of DASSDP010000055.1, read as the reverse complement.
CCTTCGAGTTGAGGGCCATGGAAAGGACCTCCGGGAGCCACAACGATTCGGCTATCTCCAAGGCCTGTTCCAGACGCTCGGCAGCTCGGTCGGTCTTCCCGACGAAGAACAGGAACCGTCCCAGTTGGGCAGCGAGAGAGGCGAATCCCTCATCCGGCTCCTCCTTGGACAGCACCTCGAACGAATGCTCCATCCTCTCGATGGCCTCCTCGATTCGACCGGTCATCCAGGTGATCTCACCCAACCGGGCGGAGACTCGAGCCGCCGCATGGGTATTCCCCTCGGCCTGGAACAGGGCAATCGCCCGCTCCATGAGGTTGGTGGCGTCTTCCAAGCGGGCTCCCATCGACGCCACTTGGCCTGCTCGCTCCAGAAGGCCTGCCTGCGCTTGAGGATCGTCGGTGAGGTCGGCTGCCTGTTCGAAGTATCGTTGGGCCTCCTCGTTTGCTGCCAAAGATGCTGCTCGCTCTCCCGCTCTGGCGATGGTGTCGCGCGCTCGAGCTCGGATCTCGGCGGCGTCGGGCGCCTCTGGTGCGGTGCGGTAGGCCTCCAAAAGGTTGGAAGCAAGGATCTCCACGATCTCGTCTGGGTCGCCTCCCCAGCTCGTCTCCAGGTAGTCGGCGAAGGCGAGATGGCGAGCTTTTCGATCCCTCTTGGAGAGGGTTTCGTAGGCCACCCTCTTCACCAGGTCCTGGAGGAACCCGTACTGTCCCCGCTCCGGTGACCGGGGGTCTGCCTGCACCGAGAGAAGTTCCTTGCGAACGAGCTTGGTGAGCAGCCTTTCGAGCTCCGACTCGTTGAGGTCCGTGATCGCTGCTAGCGCGGGCCTCGTGAATGTCTTCCCCAGGACGGACGCTTCCTGGATCAGCTGACGCTCCTCCGCGGTCAGTCCGTCGAGACGGGCGGCGATAAGGCCATGCAGGCTCTCGGGAACCTGGAGGTCCTCCACGGGGCCGGTGGGGTGGTATTCCCCGTTCTGTTTCGACAGGAGCCCCCGGTCGAGTAGCATCCGAACGGTCTCCACGGCGTAGAGCGGGATCCCCTGGGCACGATCGAGGATCCGCGCCGTGATCTCCTCCGGGAGCCCGGGAACCAAGCCTCGCATCAGCTGTTGCATGGCTTCGGGTGCCAGCGGCTCCAGCGACAGCGACGTGAAGTTGCGCTTGCCTGCTCCCCACGTGGGGCGGCGGTCCGCGATCTCGGGACGGGAGAGCGTGAGGATGAAGATCGGATGATCTCTCGACCACTCCAACTGGTACTCGATGAAGTCCAGGAGCGCGTCGTCCGCCCACTGGAGATCCTCGAAGATCATTTCGACGGGTTCCTGCTCCGCGAGTCGCTCGAAGAACAGCCGCCACGCAGAGAACAGGTCGGCCTGTTCACGAGCGGCACGCTCTTCCAACCCCAAGAGGTGCGCCAGGCGCGGCTCCATCCAAGTCCGCTCCTCCGGATCCGCGATGGTTGCCTCGAGCATGACCCGCATCTTGGAGATAGCGGAATCCGGTTCCTCTCCCTCGAGGATCCCGGCACGGCCTCTCACCATCTCCGCCAGGGCCCAGTACGCGACCCCTTCGCCATACGCAAGGCACCGGCCCCGATGCCACCAAACATCCTGCGCCAGGCCATCGATGTATTTCTCGAACTCCCAGGAAAGCCGGGTCTTCCCCACTCCCGCCACTCCCACCACGGAGACAAGGTGAGCTCTTCCCTCCTCGGAGGAGGCGTGAAACAGCTCCTTCGCCACGCGCATCTCTCTCTCACGCCCGACGAACGGGGCCTCCAGCCCTGCCGTCCTGAGGGCACCACGCCGTCCGCCGATCACGCGGACGGCTCGAAAGAGGTGAGCCGCCTCGTCCTTGCCCTTGAGCTCGTGGAGCCCCGCGTCCTCGTAGGCGATAGCTGCCTCAGTCGTCCGGCGAGTGGTGTCACCAACGAGGACCTGTCCCGGTGAAGCCACCGATTGGATCCGCGACGCCGTGTTGACCAGGTCCCCGGCTACCATCCCCTCACCCGTGGCGCCGAGGGTCACGGCCGCTTCGCCGGTCAGGACGCCAACCCGGGCCTGGAGGTCGGGAGCCTCCAACTCAGCTCCCAGCGCGGAAACCGCCGCGCTGAGCTCCAGCGCCGCCCGGACGGCCCGTTCGGCATCGTCTTCCTGAGCGGTCGGAGTACCCCATACCGCCATGACAGCGTCGCCGATGAACTTCTCCACGGTTCCGCCGTACCGAGCGATCAAGCGACGGCAGAGGTCGAAGTATCTGGACAGGAGTTCTCGGACTTCCTCCGCGTCCCGATCCTCGGATAGCGCGGTGAATCCGACGAGGTCGGCAAAGAGCACTGAGACCAAGCGCCGTTCGGCATCAGGCGCGTGCGGGGTGGTCGTCGTCGCAGTTTCGGCGGGTGGGGAACCCGAAAGCGCTGAACCGCACTCCCCGCAGAATCGGTCGTCTGCCTCGTTCGCGGCTCCGCAGGTCGGGCAAGTTACCGCGAGGGCCGTCCCACATTGGGAACAGAATCGCCGTCCAGCCCGATTGTCGTTTCCGCAGTTCGGGCAGAGCATCTTGTTCGTCTCCATCTCTCGATGCGGCGCTGCCAAGCCTAACGCACGAGACCTCAGCTCACCCTTGCTGATAGCCTTCAGCCGATAGACTCTTGCGCGTTCGTCGTGGCTTGCCTCCCGGGCCGTCACGAGGTCATGGACCGGAGGGAACGATGGCGGAAGAAGACCGAGACGTCCGGCGATACTTGGTTCTGGTTGTTGGGCTTCTCGCGGGTCCCGGTGCTGGTGAGGAACTGTATCGGCTGTCACGGCGTGAGCCCTCAAGGTTCTACTTACTGGTGCCAGCGACGAAGCCGGAATACGGCTTGACGTGGAGCGAGGGACAGGCACTGGCGGATGCGACGCAGCGCCTGGAGTTGATGCTCGAGTTCACCGGGAAGCTCGGAATGCAGGTGGAAGGGCTTGTGTACCCACAGGCCGAGCCAGTGGAAGCTGTACGGAAGGCTGTCGCCTCGACAGAAGCTCCCTTTGATGAGCTGATCGTGATCGACCGACCAAAGGGCCACGCACAGCGCTGGATGGCCGCGAACTCGTTGAAGCAGCTCGAGGAGGATCCGGGACTCCCGATCACGCACCTCGAGGCCAACCCTCCCATGGTCCAGGGGAAGGACTACGATCCCGACGAAAACCGCAGGCTCTTTGAAGAGTGGCGCCGCGGTCTCGGAGATCAGTAGCCTCCAGCTCGTTTCTCTTCGGCTGATTTCGGGCGATTCGTCGAGGTTCCTCGCGGAACGTAAGAATGGAGGACCACCAGGGCATAGTGTTCGGCGGATAGCGCGATGGCCCACCGACCACGACACGCAGACAGCGGAGGGGTTCAGGCTCGGAGAGGCGGGCGGGATGCGGTTCCCGCCGGGAGCCGTCGACTGCTGGTCATCCTCGCGGCGCTCCTGGCGGTTGCGACCATCGGCGGGATCATCCTGCTTCGTCCCCGAGGATCCACTCGGAGCAATCTGGAGGACATCGGTGTCTCGCTCCCGGCAGAGGTGTATGCGGGTCGGGTTGGTTCCGTCGGCGAAGGACCATGCCAGGGGACGGTTGCCGAACAGAACATCCTCTGCTCAATGCTCGTGGTGCGGCTGCGAGAGGGGCCAGACGCCGGCCGCAGGGTGACGCTGGAACGTCCGAAGAGCGAGGCGTCGATCGAATACTCCCCAGGCGACGATGTGGTCCTCGCCTACGAGCCGAAAGCACCTGAGGAGCTTCGGTACCGCATCGTGGACCGAGAACGTAGGACGACGCTCCTGTGGCTCGTGTTCCTGTTTGCCATTGCCGTCCTGGCGCTCGGGAGCTTCCGGGGGGTAGCTGCG
>DASSDP010000054.1:0-3614 GCA_035697085.1 Actinomycetota bacterium | reverse complement strand
ATCTCGGGCTGGGTGGCGTTCTTGGCCACCCCGAGTACGCCGTAGTAGTCCTTCTCCAGCCACTCCCGGTTGACGCTCATGCCACTCCGGTGATCACCGCCGGGCGACCTTCACCCCGGCCGGACGGATGACTCTTCCCTTGAGGGTGTAGCCGGGACGGAGAACGTCGCTCACGTACTGCTCGCCCTCACCGCCGTCGGCTTGAAACAGGGCCTCGTGGAGCGCCGGATCGAACGGTTTTCCTTCGGCGTCGATTCGCTCCAGCCCTTCGGCCTTCAGGATGTCGGCGAGTTTCGCGTACACCATCTCGACACCGCTCACGAACTTGTGAACCTCCGGATTCTGCTCGGCGGCCACGAGCGCCAGCTCGAACTCATCGAGAACCTCCAGCAGTCGCATCACCAGCGGCTCGTTGGCGAACTCGACCGCGCGGGTCTGCTCTCGGAGCACGCGCTTCCGGTAGTTGTCGAACTCGGCCTTCAACCGCTGGAGGTGCTCGAGATACTCAGCCGCCTCCTTCCGAGCACTCTCGAGGTCGTCCTCACGTGGTGAGCCGGGAGGTCCACCTTCGTCGGATGCGCGCGCTCGTCCCTCGCGCTGCGCGAACACCTCCTCCGGTGGGCCTTCCGGATCACTCGCCTCGTGGTGGGTGCGGCGCTTGTCCGTCACCTTCACCTTTCGGTGACCGGAAGCGTCGCCCTCGCGGTCGTGTCTCTCGGTCATGCCTTCGCCTTGATCGAGATCTTCCGCGGCATTGCCTCTTCCTTCTTCGGAACCTCGATCGCCAGGACACCCTGGTGGAACGAGGCCTGGATGCTCTCGGCATCCGCCGTCGAGGGAAGGGTCAGGCTTCGGGTGAACTCCCCGAACCGGCGCTCGATCCGAAGGAACGACTCCTCGTCATTCTCGCTGTAGAACTTCCGCTCACCTCTGACGACCAGGGTGGAGTCCTCCACCGAGATGTCGACGTCGTCGGGCGACACGCCGGGAAGCTCCATCGTGATGACGAACCTGTCCTTGGTCTCGTGGACGTCGAGGGCCGGCGTCCACGCGCCGCGCGGGGACTCGCCGACATCGCCTCCGTACGTCCGTCCGAACAGACGATTCATCTCGTTCTGGATGCTCATGAGGTCCCTGAACGGATCCCATCTCGTGATTGCCGTCTGCCTACGCATTACGCACCTCCTTCGTCCACAACCTCGCCCTCGACGACGTCTTCGCCGCCCGAAGGCTCCTGCTGACCGCCTCCCGGCGCTCCACCGGAGGCGGCCTGCTGCTGGGCTTGCTGATGCACTGCCATACCGGCGGACTGGAACGACTGCATAAGCTGGTCGGAAGCCTTCCGGATCCTCTCGAGGTCGTCGCCCTTGAGGGCCTCCTTCACCTCGTCGATGTCCTTCTGCACCTGCTCCCGTTGGTCTGGGGACACTTGGTCCCCCCAGTCCTTCAGCTGCTTCTCCGCCGTGTACGACAGGTTGTCGGCGTTGTTCCGAGCCTCCGCCGCCTCTCGCCTGGTTCGGTCCTCGTCGGCGAACTTCTCGGCCTCCTGCATCATCCGATCGATGTCCTCCTTGGGAAGCGCCGTGCCGCCGGTGATGGTCATGGCCTGCTCCTTCCCGGTGGCCAGGTCCTTGGCCGAGACGTTCACGATGCCGTTAGCATCGATGTCGAACGCCACCTCGATCTGCGGCATCCCTCGCGGTGCCGGAGGAATCCCCATCAGGTGGAACCGTCCGAGGCTCCGAGCACCCGGCGAGTACACCGTCTCCGCCTCCCCCTGGAGGACGTGAACCTCAACCTGTGTCTGGTTGTCGTCCGCGGTCGTGAAGACCTCGCCCTTCTTCGTGGGAATGGTGGTGTTGCGCTCGATGAGCTTGGTGAAGATGCCGCCCTTGGTCTCGATGCCGAGGGAGAGGGGGGTGACGTCCAGGAGCAGGATGTCCTTCACTTCGCCCTTCAGCACACCCGCCTGGATCGCGGCGCCCACGGAGACGACCTCGTCGGGGTTGACGCCCTTGTGAGGCTCCTTGCCCCCGGTCATCTCGCGGACGAGGTTCTGGATCATCGGCATCCGGGTGGCCCCGCCGACGAGGATGACGTGATCGACGCCGGCGACGTCCTTGCCCCAGTCCTTCACGGCCTGATGGAACGGTCCCTCGCACTCCTTCGCGAGGTCCTCGGTCATCCGTTCGAACTCCGAACGGGTGAGCTTCATCTCGAGGTGCAGCGGACCTTCCGGCGTCGCGGTGACGAACGGGAGATTCACGTGCGTCTCCTGCACGGACGACAGCTCGATCTTTGCCTTCTCCGCGGCTTCCTTCAGTCGCTGGAGGGCCATCCGGTCCTTGGACAGATCGACGCCGTGGGCGTTCTTGAACTCGGTGACCATCCAATCGATGATCCGCTGGTCCCAGTCGTCGCCTCCGAGGTTGGTGTTGCCGGACGTCGCCTTGACCTCGAAGACGCCTTCGCCGATCTCCAGAAGCGAAACATCGAACGTGCCGCCTCCCAGGTCGAAGACCAGGATGGTCTGGTCGGTCTCCTGCTTGTCCAAGCCGTAGGCAAGGGAAGCGGCCGTCGGCTCGTTGATGATGCGCAGAACCTCCAGCCCGGCGATCTGCCCGGCCTCCTTCGTCGCCTGTCGCTGTGCGTCGTCGAAGTGGGCGGGGACGGTGACCACCGCCTGGGTCACGGAATCGCCGAGGTACGCCTCCGCGTCCTTCTTCAGCTTGCCCAGGATCTGGGCCGAGATCTCCTGCGCCGTCCACGCTTTGCCGTCGATGTCCACCGACCAATCCTTCTGGCCCATCTGGCGCTTCACCGATCGCACCGTTCGATCCGGGTTGGTGATTGCCTGACGCTTGGCCACCTCACCCACCAGGATCTCGCCGGTCTTGGAAAAGGCCACCACGGAAGGTGTCGTACGCGACCCCTCCGCGTTGGGCACGACGGTCGGCTCGCCGCCCTCCAGGACGGCGACGACCGAGTTGGTGGTTCCGAGATCGATTCCTACAGCCTTGGCCATGCGAACCCCTCCTGCTCAGCGAAACTACGTGTGCTTATAGAATAAAGATTGACTATCCTATTGTCAACTTCGGTTGCCTGGGTCCGATCGCAAGAATTCTCCACATCCGGGCAATACAGCCATGGAGGGCTCCGCCGTACCGGCCTGGCGGCGTACCATGCACCGCGAACCGTTTGCACCACTCTTCGCGCGTGCCTACACTCGCACCGTGCTGAGGATCGTCATCTTCCTCTTCCTCCTGGCCACGGCCGGCGGCATCTTCCTTCTTCGTGCCGAGCTCCTCTACCGTCTCGTACGGCTGGGCAAGCCAGTTCGGCGTTTGGACGACCTTCCGAAGCGGCTGGAAGAGGAGGCTGTGGTCGTGCTGGGGCAGCGAAAGCTCCTCCAGCGGCTCGGCCCCGGGTTGATGCACGCCTTCATCTTCTGGGGATTCCTGGTGCTGCTCACCACGATCATCGAGGCATTCGGGGAGATCTTCGATGAGCGCTTCGCCATCCCGTTCATCGGGCGGACCGGGTGGCTGGGCCTGGTCCAGGACGTCTTCGCCGTTCTGGTCATCGTGGGGATCGGGATGGCGCTCTACTTCCGG
>DASSDP010000053.1:0-11108 GCA_035697085.1 Actinomycetota bacterium | reverse complement strand
GTCTGGTTGGATTCCGCCGGGTCGCCCCGGCGCACGGGTGGGGCGGTTCAGCCCCGACCCGCTGAGGGACGGCTCAGCAGCCAGCCACCTCGGGGGTCGCGCTCTGTTTATTCAACGCTGGACCACCTCCTTTCTCCCGTGGCTCCATCTTGCGACGGCCGGAGCCGTGTGGCAAGACCCTCAGGCTGGAGATGTGGCCCGGAGCAGTAAGTAGTCGATGACCCCCCGACGTCGCAGCAGGCTCATCTGGGCCAGCATCAACCGCGCGGCCACCCGCATCGAAGCCGGTGCGCTGGTTATGGTCTCTAACCTTCGGCGGATGAGCGCGAGCGCAGGATCGATGACGCGATCGCCGCATAGGCGGATCTGGACATCCTGCAGCCCCTCGGCCTCCGCGGCTGCGGCGATCTCATCGGGCGTCGCTGCGGCGCTCGATCGAAGCCCCCACGCCCGCAGCTGGGAGAGTCCGGCCAGAAGCTCGATCGGCCCGCGCGGAAATCGCCTGATGGGCACATCCGACATCGTGAGCACGCCTCCGGGCCGAAGCACTCTCCGGGCCTCGGCGAAGAACCGACCGCGTGAACGGAAGTGGAACGCCGCCTCCACGCTGATGACGCCGTCGACGCTGTCGTCTGCGAGCGGGATTCGAACGGCATCGCCGACGACGGGGGTCGCTCCCGCCTCCTCGAGGGCCGCTCTTCCCTCCCGGAGCTGGGCCTCCGTGATGTTCAGCGCGATCAACCGATCGGGGCGGGCAACCCGTGCGATGACGGGATCCTGGACTCCCAGACCGGGGCCGACGTCGAGGACCACACCACCGGCTGGAAGCTCCTCCGCCAGCGTCTCCACCAGTCGCCGCACGGCGATCGGGGCCTCCTCGTCGGTGCCACTCCCCTCCCACAGTCCGAGGTTCAGCCAGCCGGGCGCGAGGGCCAGAAAGAAATCCCGTCCCAGGCTCTCGTAGACGGTCGCCGCCGGGTTTCGTCCCTGCCAGAACAGGCCGAGGACGTGACGGAGATTCTCCCGCGTCCAGCGGGGCGAGCTCAGCCCTCCGGCCAGGTGAACACAGGCGGTGGCGGAGTGGGCTGCTCTTCCACCGGAAGTCGCCTCATGTCGACCCCGTGAACGTCTCGCAGGTAGTCGAGCCACCAGTTGTCGCACGCGGAATCGGTGAACTGGTTCCGGATCTTGGTCGGGTCGTCCGCCTCCATCTCGTGGATGGTCAGATCTCCCATCGGAGTCTCCTGGAGGTAGACGTTGTACCGGGTGATGGTGGCCTCCTTGTTGAGTCGTTCCCATTCCTGGCGATGCGGTTCCAGCTCCTTTTGAAAGTTCCGAACCCGATCGGTCTGGCCAGGCAACACGGGAAGGACGGCGGGAATCAGGACACCCATAGGCTCACCTCCACTTCGGTCGGTCTTGCTGAGAAGAGCATCCTAGACCGGCCGGCGCGTCTGGCTGGAACCGCCGTTGGCTACCGGATCAGCCGAGACATCCGCCGGTCGGCGAGGACCTTCTCACCCGTCTGGCAGGTCGGGCAGTAGGTCACCTCGTGCGACTCGTACGACACGCGGCGGAGATCGGCGCCACATCGGGGGCACGGGTGACCGTATCGGCCGTGGACGTTGAAGTGGTCACCGAGCTTGGGGGGAAGGCCGCCGCTTCGCCCCCGTTCGGCCTCGAGCGCCTCCGTGAGCACGCCCAGGACGGCGACAAGAAGGGCTCGACGCTCGTCGTCCGCCAGCGATCCGAGCGAGGCGTATGGAGAGAGCCGGGCCCGATGGAGGATGTCATCGGCATATCCCCGCCCGATGCCGGCCACCGTGCGCTGGTCTCGAAGGATGGTGTGGATCCGCCGGCCCTGGGTGCCGGAGAGCACCAGCTCGGAGAAGGCATCAGAGAACGGGTCCGGTCCCAGCTTGGCCAACGGCCCCTCATCGCCCTCCGCCAGCACCCACCACCCGGCCTTTCTCTCCGTACCGAACTCCTTCATCAACACCGAGGGGTGATCCTCCAGTTCGAACCGAACGATCCCTCCTCTCGGCCGCGTCGATTTCGGCGGATCCTCGATGTCGATGCGACCGCCCTGCGAAAGGTGGACCAGGATCCTCGGACCTCCGAACTCCCACACGAGATACTTGCCCCGCCGCCCGACACGCTCCAGGGCGGAACCCACGATCGATTCCGGTGTCGGGTCGACCGTCTTCAGTGCGGAGAACTGGAGCGGGGTGGCTCCCCGGAAGGTGGCTCCCGAAAGGAGGGCGTCGAGCCGCTCGGAGAGGGCCTGGACCTCGGGAAGCTCCGGCACTCCTCTACTGTAGACGCGAACCGGAATCGGCCGGCGGCGGACGGAGGGGTGCCTTGACACCGTGGCGCGGAGCTTGTCTAGAATACCGGTCGCCCGGACCGCCCTTCCGAGCCCGAAATCGGCGGAAGTAGGGGATGCGGGTCCTCGTAGAACGAGATGATGCGATCGATTCGTGTTCTGGCGATCATCGTGGCCGCAGGAGCGGCCCTCGCTGCCGTTGGAGCCCCTTCGGCGGCTCAGATCGGGATCAGCATCACCACGCCGTACCCGGCCGTCGCGGTCGAACCCGGGGAGAGCGCAACGTTCGACCTTCAGGTCACGGCGGGGGGCCGCGAACGCGTTGATCTGGCCGTCACACAGAAGCCCAAGGGGTGGGACGCCACCCTCAGAGGTGGCGGCTTCGTCATCGACGGCGTGTTCACCGATCCCGATCAGGCGCCGCAGGCGCAGCTGGAGGTCGATGTCCCCGCGGAGGCAAAGGGAGGTACATACCGGGTCGTGGTCGCCGCCAGCTCTTCGGCCGGCTCCGACACCCTCGAGCTGGACCTTCGCGTGGCCAAGGCAGCAACGGGGAGTCTGGAGCTCACGTCCCAGTTCCCGAGTCTCCAGGGACCGTCCGATGCGACCTTCACCTTCGATCTCGAGGTGACCAACAACACCCCGCAGGAGACGACGTTCAGCCTTGAGGCTCTGGGGCCTGAAGGCTGGCAGGTCTCCGCACGGCCGGCCGGACAGGAACAGGCATCCACTCTGATCGTCGCCGGTGGCCAGACCGGGAGCCTCACCGTCACCGCCGACCCCCCCGACGACGTGGTCGCGAACACGTACCCGATCCAGGTCGGGGTCTCCGGGGGCGGGCGCGATGCCGCGACCGAGCTCCAGGTCGAGATCACCGGGAATTTCGCCATGACCGTGACGACTCCGGACGAGCGCCTGAACGTCGACGTGGTGGCCGATCGAACGACGAACATCGCGCTGCTCGTGGTCAACGACGGGACCGCGCCCCTTGTGGGCGTGGAGCTTGCGGCGACTCCCCCGACGGACTGGAACGTTGAATTCACACCGCCGGTGATCCAGCAGATCGCTCCGGGCGCGAGCGCTCAGGCGGTGGCGTCCATCACACCCGCCGGCAACGCCGTTGCCGGTGACTACGTCGTCACCATCGATGCCAGGATCCCCGAGACCACCAGCCAGATGGAGCTGCGGACGACGGTCAAGACCTCAGGGTTCTGGGGGTTCGTCGGGATTCTTCTGATCGCCGGAGCGCTGGTCGGCCTGGCCTGGGTGTTCCGCCGGTACGGCCGGCGGTAGCCATGGCCGGCCAACCGGCGATCCGGACCCGGGCGCTCACCAAGAGATACGGAGAGTTCACCGCCGTCAACAACCTCGATCTCGAGGTCAGCCACGGTGAGATCTTCGGACTCCTGGGCCCGAACGGCGCTGGAAAGACCACCACGATCCTGATGCTCCTGGGCCTTTCCGAGCCCTCGGAAGGCCAGGCCGAAGTGGTCGGCCTCGACCCCGCCCGTTCACCCCTCGAGGTGAAGCGCCGGGTCGGATACCTCCCCGACAACGTGGGGTTCTATGCCTCTCTGACGGGACGGGAGAACCTGCGCTACACGGCTCGTCTGAACGGACTGGAGAGAGAAGAGGGCGAGGCCCGCATCGAGGCACTCCTTGACCAGGCCGGTCTGAGCGACGCCGGGGACAGCCGCGTGGATACCTACTCTCGTGGAATGCGTCAGCGCCTGGGAATCGCCGACACGTTGGTCAAGGAGCCGGACGTGATCATCCTCGACGAGCCGACGGTGGCGATCGACCCGGAGGGCGTCGCGGAGGTGCTCACATTGATCCGCTCGCTGGCCCGGGACCGCGGCGTCACGCTCCTGCTCGCCAGCCACCTGCTGCATCAGGTTCAGTCCGTGTGTGACCGCGTGGGCATCTTCGTGGCGGGGCGGATGGTCGCCGAAGGACCCATGCGCGAGCTCGCCGACCGCCTGGCCGAGGGACCGGTCACCATCGAGGTCGGGGTCGAGGGAGAGGCCGCCGACATCGAGCGCGTGCTCGGATCGGTGACGGGTGTGGATCGAATGGAACGAGACGATCGCGACGCCAGGCTGTGGCTGGTGCGGGCAGACCGAGACATACGCGAGGCGATCGCTCGGGCCCTGGTCTCGGAGGGTCTCGCTCTCCGGCAGCTCCGACGGAGCGGCGACGAGCTGGACGAGATCTACCGCCGGTACTTCCAGGAAGGAGAGGCCGAGAGTGGCCGGAGCCGCTAGCGAGCTTGCTCCGACGAAGCCATTTCCCCGGCCTCGTCGAGCGGGATGGCGGGTGGTGGCGGCCAAGGAGCTTGCCGATCACCTTCTGTCGGTGCGGTTCCTGGTTCTCCTTGTGTTGGTCGGGTTGGCGGCGGCCGGCTCCGTGTACGCGGCGGCCGGTGGAATCCGAGACGTTGCCCCGCAAGCGAGCGAGACTCCGGCACTCTTCCTGCGCCTCTTCACCGTGGCTCCGGAGGAGCGGGTCCCCTCCTTTCTCTCGATGGTGGGTTTCCTTGCTCCGCTGTTGGGCATCGCCTTCGGCTTCGACGCGGTCAACGGAGAACGCTCGCAGGGGACGCTTCCACGACTCGTGTCACAGCCGATCCATCGAGACGATGTGGTCAACGGAAAGTTCGCGGCCGGCATCATCGTCATCGGGATGATCCTCGTGGGTCTCACCGTCCTCGTGGCCGGGCTGGGGCTTCTTCGGCTCGGCATCGTCCCGACCGCGGTGGAGGTGTGGCGACTGCTCCTGTGGCTCGCGGTGACCGTTGTCTACGTGAGCTTCTGGCTGGGCCTGGCGACCCTCTGCTCGGTGGCGTTGCGGCGGGCGGCGACGTCCGCGCTCGTGGCGATCGCCGCATGGCTCGTGCTCACGCTCTTCGCCGGATTGCTGCTCGGGCTGGTGACCGATGCCATCGCCCCAGTCCCGGAGCAGCCCACCGCCGATCAGATCATCCGGAACGCTCGATTGGAGCAGCAGATCGGGCGCCTCTCTCCGAGCATCCTGTACGAAGAGGCGACCATCGCCCTTCTCAACCCCGAGGTCCGCACGATCGGATTCCTGCTGCCGCAACAGATCGACCGGGCGGTGCCGGGCACGCTCTCCCTTGATCAGAGCCTGCTGTTGGCGTGGCCGCAGACGGTGGGGTTGGTGGCGCTGACGATTCTCTGTTTCGCCGGCGCCTACATCCTGTTCATGCGGCAGGAGATCCGCGCCTGAGGGACCTCAGCGCAACTCCCAGAAGGGTCCCGTAAGACCGATCTCCTTGAAGGTCTCCTCAGCCTCCTCGGGGGTCCGACGGCGCCATTGAGGAGAGAGGCGATCCCCATACCACGCCCGAGCGAGTCCCCACAGCTGCCTGATCGTCAGGATGGCACCCTTGGCCATTCCCTTGGCCTCGCACCATCTGTCCACATGGTCCTCCGACCGGAAGACGAGCATGGTGCTTCAGGTGAAGCCGATGTCGTCCCACCAGTGCCTCGCGGGAACGGCGAAATGCGCAACGGGCTCGGGCGGACCGAGTCGCCCCCGCTCCACGCCGAGCGTGAGGGGCTCCTCGCAGTCGGGGCAGGTGGTGAAGATCACTGCGTCGGCGTCCAGCATCGCGGCGATCCCCGGCGCGTCCCAGGCGCACGTCCCCCACCACCTGCCCCGATTGGCGACGTCGACGCGAAAGGTGGTGGGGCGAGCCGACAGCGGTGGGGCCATCCACACGTCGAGCTTCCCGGGCTCCAGCACGATGGCCCGCCCTTCGGCCAGCCGGCGATAGGACTCCTCGACGTCCGATGCCGAGGCCCCGACGGCCTCAGAGGTCTCCGCCGCCCCCGGCGGGGTGCCCGCGTCCAGGAACCGCCGGTAGATGTACAGGCGGACGTCTCGATCAAGCGCTTCGAAGTCGTTCACTCCACTCACCATGAGGCAAACACTCGCCCGAACATACCGGACCCAGACTGTTCTCCGCGACCGGATTCGCGGGACGAGCCCGGCGAGCGGTGGTTAGGTGCTAGCGGGCCGGCAAGGGATCGAGGTCCTTCGGGACGTGACCCGGCATTCCTGGACGAACGTTATCCACTCCTGGTTGACATCCGGCGCCACGCCCGCAGGGGTGTTCAGGTTGTCCGTATAGGCGATGTTCGCGAGCCCCTCTTCGTCCAGGTCGATCATGAAGAAGTCCAGCAGGTCGCGGGTACCCGTGGCGCATCCCGTCCCGGACGTGCAGATCGACCCCCTGTGCATGAACCCGGTCGCCGGCACCTCGCGGAACGTTGGGGTGGCGGCCGTCGCGTCCACCGACTTGGCCATCCATACGCGCCACAGCGAGGTGTTCGGAACCGTCTCGGGCGACGGCCCGGGCGTGCTCGTGGCGTAGTAGATGATGGAGATTCTCCCGGGGCCGCCGGCGGCGATCCACGGGAACACCGTGGTGTGGGTTTCGGGAAGGCGATTCACCGTGATCGGGGCGCTCCATGTCTGCCCCCGGTTCGTGCTCACGGCCAACATGGTGTCGGTCGCCTGCTCGGATGGTATGCGCTCGTTCCAGACGACATAGACGTTGCTGGCACTGTCCACTGCGGCGACCGTGAATGAGTCGAAGGTATCCGGCCGGTTGGCGGCTGCGACGACCGGATGGATCCGAGCGGTGTCTGTCGGCAGAATGGAAGTATCCGCACCATCGTCGATCCGGGTCACGATGACCTTGTCGTTCGCCGGGTTGCCCGAGGTGTTGTAGGTCACGTAGACGTCGCCGGTGTTCTCGTCGACGGCGAGGTTGCCAGGCCATTGATACGAGTCCGCCGCGGACGGAATGGATCCTCCGAATGTGGCATCGATGCGCGGACCTGCCACCGGAGGATTCGGGACCGGCGAGCCTGGCGGGCACGTCGAGGTGACCTGGTGGAACCAGATCCGGCCCTCGGCGATACCGCCGTAGTTCATCACGAAGTCGGGCGCACCGGCAGGCTTCGGACGGTCCTCGTACATATCGATCCACTGTCGGTCCTCGACGGTGCCGATGTTGCTGATCGCGTTCGTGGTGAACGTCGCTCCGTTGTCGCATGAGCCGGCCAGGGTGATGTTCGCCAACGTGAGGCCCGTGCCGTAGACCTCGCCCGCGGTGCCAGTGATGACGTCGCTGTCTCCGCCGCCCACGATTGTGGGACCGGGACTCGACTTCACCGTCCACGTCGCCCCATTGTTGTCCGAGTACCAGAAGAGGTCGCCGTCTTGCGTGCCGCCCCCCGGCAGGCTGCGGCTGTTCACGCCGATGGAAGTTGGAGCGGCGACCCATATTCGGTGGTTGGGATCACTCGCGTCCACGCGGATGGACGGTTCGGCAGCCTGCTCAAGGGAACTCTGGGTCACAAAAACGGGCCGGCTGAACCCATACGGGGCAGGGGCAGCGGCGTTGCCAATTCCGAACTCCAATGGTATGAGCAACAGACACGCGCCGATGAGAAGCGCCAACCTGGGACGGGGCAATCGGGCCATGATGTCCTCCTATGGGGCGAGGGTCTCAGACCACAATCCTACTCTCGGTCGCCTCCCCTAGCCAGTCCTCCTCAATATCCAAAGACCCGAGTTCATGTCGCTCGCGTAGACGAGTCCGGTGACGTGGTCGTATCCCACGCCCCACACCTGCGGCGTGTTGCTCAGCACGCCACGCTGCGAGGGCTTGACCGGGTTCTGGGCTGCCGGAGGAACGAAGAAGGCAACCTCCCTCGGCGACCGTGGGTTGCTGGCGTCCACTACTCGGATCCCGTCCGAGTACCACGAGATGTACACGTCGGTTCCCACCACCAGCGGGTTGTGAATGGTGTAGTCACCCGCCGCCACATCGGTGGTTCCGGAAGAGTTCGGCGTCCGATACTCCCCGATCTGGACGGGTGCTCCGAGGTTCGTGTAGTCGTACACCCGGAGGTACCCAAACCCCTTCTCAATGCCCGCGCCCGAGGCCTTGCAGAAGTCCTCGTCGCCCGTGAACAGGAGCCCACGTGCATCATCGAAAGAGGACGAGTGCCCGTCGCCGTCCGCGATCGGCGGATAGACCGTCCGACCCCTGAACACGGGATCTGCCGGGTTGGTCACGTCCAGCGCAATGAACCCGCTGTCCCAGTACGAGACGAACACAGTCTTTCCGTCGTCCGAGGGCTCCGCGCTGTGCCCGAAGATCGGATCGGGATCGCAACCCTGGCCCGGCGCGGGCGGCCCGCCAAGGTTCCGAATGACGCCCCAGTTCGCCACCTCGAACGGCTGTGTCGGATCGGTGATGTCGATCAGACGGAAGTCTCCTCTCCCCTGCTCATCTCGCTGGCCGCTCGGGGAGACCGCGTCGGGGTACTCGCTGGCCGGCACGGATGCGTACGCGAAGGTCCTTCCGAGATCGGGCCGATGCTGGACCTCGAACTCGTGCAGCCCCCGGGTGCAGCACCCGGTGTTGAAGCGCCCCAGCTGGACGGGAGAGGCTGGGTTGGTGACATCCCACAGGATGATTCCGCGGAAGAAGGACGTGTCGTACCTGGATCCACCGCAGACCTGGATCCCTGCGGCGGCGATGTCTCGTCCACCGAACGCTCCGAACTGGGCCGTGTACACCACGACATCCTCAGCAGAGGTCCCCGATGGATTCTGGAGCCGCGAGACCACGACGGGGTTCGATGGGCTCCGTGCGTCGAGGACGGCCACTCCGCTGTTCGCACCCGATGGACAGAACCGCGTCTTCGATCCGCCCGACCAGTCCGTGAACCCCCAGTGACCGACGTACGCGAATCCCTCGTGTGTCCACACATCAGCATTGAACCCTCGGCCGCCGATGTCGTTGTGTCCAACGACCTCCATGTTCAGGGACGAGCCTCCCTTGTTGCCTCCCTTGAACGGGGTCTTCAGCTGCTGAAGGAAATGCTTCTCGTCCTTCAGGAGCTCGTCGCTGTTCGACGGGGCGGTCAGGGCAGTCGAGGTGAGGGCAAGAACGGCAACCAGGGCGATCGCCAGCGCGAACCCGATCCTTCGCATCGCACCCTCCTTCAGATCGCGTACGGAATTGATACTACCCAATCTCCCTACGACATAAAGGTCGGGCGGAGCTTCGCGTAGGTCTCTTCGAGCAGCTCGGGCAGCACCTTGGTCTGCCCGAGCACGGGCATGAAGTTGGTGTCGCCGTCCCAGCGCGGCACCACGTGCCAGTGGAGGTGATCGGGAATGCCGGCGCCCGCGACACGGCCGAGGTTCGTGCCCAGGTTGAAGCCCTGCGGCTGCATCTCATCCCGGAGAGCGCGAATGGACGCCTGCAGAAGGCTTCCCGTCTCCAGCAACTCCGACTCATCGAGCGCTTCCAGTTGGCCGACATGTCGGAAGGGGGCCACCATGAGGTGTCCCGGGTTGTACGGATAGGCGTTGAGGATGGCGAACGCTCGCTCGGTTCGGCCCAGGATGAATACCGCTTCGTCGTCATCCTTGGCCGGAAGGTCGCAGAAGATACACCCAGCTTGGTCTTCGGAACCCGCGGACTTGATGTATTCCATCCGCCAGGGCGTCCACAGCCGCTCCATCAGGACCTTCGTCTCGGGGAGCGTCCGCTTGAGCCGCTCTTCCTCCTCGCGGTCACCTTCTTCCTGACGGCCGAGCTCTTCTTCGCGGGCGACTTCCTCACGGTTGTCTTCTTCGCTGCCGTCTTCTTTCTCGCAGGGGGAGCCTTCTTCGCCGCCACCTTCTTTCTCGCCGCAGGAGTCTTCTTCGCCGGCGACTTCTTGGCCCGGGACTTCTTGGTCGCGGGCTTCTTCCTCGCCCGCGACTTCTTTGGGGCCGACTTCGCCTCGACTTCAGGAGGCGGCGACGTCAACGCTGCCGTCTCCATCTCCAGCACGTCACCGGTCGAAAGCGCACGCGACAGATCTTCTTCCACAACCCGTGAGACGAAAGTGTCGATCGGTATGTCTCGCACCTCGTTACCGCCGCGATCGCGGACCGACACGGTCCCCGAGTCCATCTCCTTGTCTCCCACGACCAGGACGTAGGGCACCTTCATCAGCTGGCCCTCCCGAACCTTCTTGCCCACGGTTTGCCGGCTGTCGTCCACGCCCACCCGCAGCCCACCTGCCCGCATGGTGTCGGCAAGAGCTCCCGCGTGTGGTGCGTGACGGTCGGCGATGGGCACAACGCGTACCTGTTCCGGTGCCAGCCACACCGGGAACGCACCGGCGAAGTGTTCGATGAGGACCCCGCTGAACCGCTCGATGGACCCGAGGATTGCCCGGTGGATCATCACCGGCCGGTGTCGTTGGTTGTCCTCTGCCATGTATTCAAGCCCGAATCGTTCGGGCAGGGCGAAGTCGACCTGCACCGTCGTCAGCTGCCACAATCGACCGATGGCGTCGCGGAAGTGGAAGTCGACCTTCGGTCCGTAGAAGGCCCCCTCTCCTTCCGCCACCTCGAACGGCAGACCGCTCTTCTCCAGAGCCGAACGCAGCGCCTCGGTCGCTCGTTGCCACATCGACTCCTCGCCGATGGCCTGACCCGGCTTGGTCGACAACGCGATGACCGGATCCGTGAACCCGAACGTCGCGTGGATCTCCAGCGTCAGGTCGAATACCCCGACGATCTCTTCGACCAGCTGGTCGGGCGTGCAGAAGATGTGTGAGTCGTCCTGGGTCAGACCCCTGAGTCGAAGCATCCCGTGGAGCACGCCGGCCCGCTCATATCGGTACACCGTGCCGAGCTCCGAAAGCCGGATGGGGAGCTCGCGGTACGAACGGGTCTTCGA
>DASSDP010000052.1:0-4680 GCA_035697085.1 Actinomycetota bacterium | reverse complement strand
GGGATGAGCCGTGGCCAGGTCCGCAGGATGATCCGGTGGGAGTCCGTGGTGATCGCCCTGATCGGCGGGATCCTCGGTCTGACGATCGGCGTCTTCTTCGGATGGGCCCTCGTCCGCGCTCTGGCCGACGAGGGGGTGACCGACTTCGCCGTTCCCGCCGGACAGCTCGTCCTGTTCCTGGTGACGGCGGGGCTCGTGGGCGTGGTGGCGGCGATCTGGCCGGCTCGCCGAGCGGCAAGGCTGGACGTTCTCCGGGCCATCTCCTACGAGTAGACCCAACTCCGATTCCAGCCCAGCCGCTCCCGGGGTACCCTTTCATGCGATCGGGGATGGCCGAATCGACAAGGAAGAATGCTGACACTTCCCCTGACGTCAGTCGGGAGGAAACGGCCGTCGTCGTCGTGTTCTTCGACGACATGAAGGGCTCGCTAGTCTTGAAGGACCAGATGGCCGCCGCCTCCGACGAGCAGGCCTTCCAGATGCTCCGAAGGGAGCACGACGCGCTGGTCACGGAAGCCATCACGCGTGACGGAGCGGGCGAGGTTCTCAAATCGACGGGTGACGGACTCCTGGCCATCCTGTACAAGCCTTCGGTGGCGGTGGAACGAGCCATCGAGATCCAGGAACGCCTTCACGCCCATCCATACATCCGTGTCCGGATCGGCATGGACATGGGCGAGGTGAGCCTCGAGGCCGACGCGCTGAACCGACAAGATGCGTTCGGGCGCCACGTCGACTGGGCGGCCCGGGCGATGAGTCTGGCCGACGCCGGGCACATCTGCGTCACCAAGGCCGTGTACACCGACGCCTTCAGCTGGATCCGGAAGAGCCTCATCGCGTGGAAGGATCACGGCGCCTACCGGGTCAAGCAGGGAGAGACTCCTCTGGAGATCTTCGAACCGTTCAACGCGAACCTCAGCGCGCCCATGGGAGAGCTGCCCGGCGAGAGGGTAGTACTCGAGGAGTCCGGGGTGTCGAAACAGCCGCAGGTGCAGGAGGTCGTCGATCAGGAGCACGTCCGCCTGGCGCGATCCTGGGAAGCCGTGGCGCGGGACGGTCGCGACTTCGCCCAGAAGGGGGCCGGGATCATGTACTGGTTCAAAGTGCCCCTCGGCGGGGTGTCGTACCCGGAAGGGTTCCGAAACTTCCTTCAGCCGGCGCTGGAGAATCCGCGGATCTCGAAGATTCGCTTCATCCTGGACCAAGCGGTACCAAAGATTCCTCATATCTGGTCGGATCTCGTGATCCCGCTCCTTCAGGAGTGGTCGAGCAAGAGCGAACGCAGCTTCCGCCTGGAAGAGGGGACCGGAGGAGGCCGCTTCGTCGAAGATGGGGGGAACGGAACCGAGCTGGGCTGGGTATTCGGGGATCTATCCCTCGAGTTCACGCCATGCTTCAAGCTACTGGTTCCGGACCCCGACACGGACGAGGAATCGGAGACCCGAGCCCAGATCTTTCTCTCGACGGCCGAGCGGACGATGCGATTCAAGGGTGGGGAGTTGCATCCGGTCCGGATCCCCGATGCGGTTCTGCGAGTCGATCCGAAGGGCAACGAGGGGCTGCTCCAGGCGCTGAACTCGGTGGCGAACCACTGGGACGCGCTGTTTCTTTGAACTGCTCCTGGCCCGACATGTGCTCGGGCGGGTGTGGCCCCATCACCACGGTGAGCGCGGCCGTCCTCTCCGGGTGAGGGTCAGGGTCGGTCTAGGAGCGGGGAGTGGTGGGCCGACCCGGTGAGCCTGCGACAGGATCCGAAGCAATGCAGAACGGGCAACAACCATCCCGTGATCGTTCGCGCTTCGGACCGCGGCGAGAATCTCCTCGAGCGAGGATTCCTTCGACAGGAACCCGGAGGCTCCAGCTGAGGCAGCGCGAGCCAGACCCTCGAGGTTTGCTTGCTCCGTAAGAAGCAGCACACGGGCCTCCGGAAAACGCTCTCTCATTCGTCGTGTTTCCTCGATCTGCACGGAAGCCGGAGGATGCATTCGCAGCACAATCACGCCCGGGGGCTGCGGTGTGACGAGTTCAAGCGCTTCGTTCACGGTGGGGACGACCCCCACGCACTCCATGTCGGGTTCGAGACCGATCACCGCAGCCAGGGCCTCGGACGACGAGCGGTCGTCCTCCACGA
Source organism: Actinomycetota bacterium (assembly GCA_035697085.1). Classification (GTDB taxonomy): domain Bacteria; phylum Actinomycetota; class UBA4738; order UBA4738; family CALAEC01; genus DASQUW01. Next base: position 2,549 of record DASSDP010000052.1, on the reverse strand, counting down.
CCAGCACTCGGACCGGCCGGTCGGTGGCTCGAACTGCCGCGATGAACAAGGGGCCCTCATCCGTGGCGGTTTGGTGGAAGCCGATATTGATGGGGAATTCCGTACCGTCGGCTCGCAGCCCAACGAGGCGGACGCGAGGCCCTGCGAGATGGTTCCAGCCATTCGAGAAGAGCTTCGTCGCGATGGCCGCTTGACGAGCTCGCTCCGTCACCAAGATCAGCACGGACCGTCCGAGAAGGTTCTCACGACGGTGTCCGAAGAGCCGTTCGGTCTCTGAATTGACCTGAACGATCGTCCCGTCCGCATCCACGGCCACGATCCCGGCGGGGATGGACTCCAGCATCGCCACGAGCTTCAGTCTGGCATTCCGGCGTTCGGCTTCGATGCGGTTCACAGAGGAGGCGAAGTACCAGATGAGGATGCCGATGAGCAGCGTGGAGAACGCAGCCAGACCGACCTCTATGGGTTCGTCGTATCGTGGAACGATCCACGCGGTGAAGGCGAGCGGAAGAAGGGGGAGGACGACGATGAGGGGAGCAAGGACTCGTAACAATCTCCTTGGAGTGCCACGGCTCGTCGAGATGGTCGCGAATCCGCGAGCCCGGGGGCTGGTGAGGATGGCGATCGACAGGATCAGGAATCCGATGGCAGCATACAGAGAGATGCCCTTGTGCGGCTCGAATCGATAGAGCTCGGGTGCCTGGTAGGCGTGGCCTCCAAGGGCAAGGAGCGAAATGCCCGCCACCGCCAGAGCGAGGTATTCCGCCGGTCTCTTGCCTCGAACGGTCCCGACATCAAGGGTGAGCACGGCCAAGCCAACCAGGGTGAGGTTCACGGCGCTCTGCGGTGATGGACGGCCGGAGGCGAAGCCACCGGGAAGCTTTGATCGGAAGAGCAGGTCGTCGACCTGGAGGTTCAGTTGAAACAGATACTCGGCCAGCGTCAGGCCTCCGAGCAGAAGGACACCAGCCCCCAGGATCTTCGCTGTGACTTCGCGTGTTGTTGAGCGTCTCTGCTTGCCGGTTCGGCCTGGCCTGATGACGAGGAGGGCAATGCCCGCAAGGATCAGACCGACAGCGGTGTTCGGCAGCGTGCTGGGCCCGTGTGCGGGGAACCTCACGAATGCCGGAACGTTCACCGCCCACCCGACAAGCGCCGCTGCGCCGATGAGCGCTGCGGACAGCGCGGACCCGCGTGAAAAGAGAGACTGCACTCTAGCTGGGCGTCGCAGATTCAGGCCGACCACCCCTCACTCTGCAGGCAGGTAAGGACACTCTAGGAAGTGGCGAGAGATTCGTCATACGCCATCGGCCGTAGTACATATGCCTCTCGACGCGTAGGTGTTTCCCGGGGTCGGATACGGTTGTGCCATGTTGATCCGTGGCGGGAGCGCAGGCGATTGGCCGGCGGTGGCTTCCCTGCTGGCTGAGCTGGGGCGCCCCGATGTTCTGGGCACCGAGGAGGAGGCAGATGCTCGGGAGGTGTTCCGGTCCTACGTTCGCCGTTCGGATGTGGTGACGCTCGTAGCGGAGGAGGGCGGCCGTGTGGTCGGTTTCCTCGACATGGAGTACCGAGCCCGGCTGAACTTCCTTTCGCCCCAGGCGTGGATCCCCGACCTGATCGTGGAGGAGAAGGCTCGAAGCCTCGGGATCGGCCGTGCCCTTCTCGAACGGGCGGAGGAGCTGGCGCGGGACCGGGGCTGCTGGGGTATCTCGCTCGAGTCGGCGACGTGGCGAGACCGCGCCCACGCATTCTATGTCCGGGAGGGGTGGCAGGACACCGGGAAGGCGTTCACCAAGGTGTTCGGGGACGTCACCTGGCCTCCCGCTCCACGCTGATCGGCGCAGGCTCTGCACACGGTTCGGCGTATGCTACGGCCTCATGACGGCGGGGCAGCGTCCGAAGGTCGGAGATTGGCTCGCCGTGCTCGATCGCCTGTACCCCACATCATGGGCGGAGGAGTGGGACAGCACCGGGTTTCAAGTCGGCGACACATCCTGGGACGCGGACCGAGTCCTGGTTGCGCTTGACCCCACGGCGGAAGTCATCGGTGAGGCCTCCTCTCGCCGGTGCGGGCTTCTCATTGCGCACCACCCCCTTCTGTTTCGGCCGCTCCAGAAGCTCGATCTCGGGGATCCCGTGGCCGGAGCGGCCGGAGCGGCGATATCGTCTCGAGTGGCGGTTGCGGCGTGCCACACGAACGCCGACGTCGCCCGGCCCGGGGTCTCGGATGCCCTCGCGGACGCTCTCGGCATCGACGTAACCGGCGTCCTCCACGAGACATCGGCCGGAGAGCAGGTGAAGCTGGTCACGTTCGTGCCCCCCGAGGCCACCGTGAAGGTGATCGACGCGGTGGCGAACTCGGGCGGAGGCGTCATCGGCGAGTACACCCACTGCTCGTTCCGGGCTCGAGGTACGGGGACGTTCTTTCCTTCAGAGCGAGCCCACCCGGCCGTTGGGGATCGGGGCACGCTGAACGAGGTGGAGGAGGACCGACTGGAGATCGTCGTTCCACGGGAGCGGCTGAGGGTGGCGGTGGAAGCCCTCGT
>DASSDP010000051.1:0-17046 GCA_035697085.1 Actinomycetota bacterium | reverse complement strand
GAAACGAGGGAACAAGCCTACGAGCAGTTCAAGCGCATCTTCAGGGATCATCCCGCTCTCGTGAACAACGTCGATGCCAGCGCCCTGCCGCAGTCGTTTCGGATCAAGTTGGTTGATCCAGAGCAGTTCGCCGTCATCCGGGCCCGCCTGGTGGGTGATCCGGCGATCGACGAGATCAGGGACGAGCAGCGCACCCTCAACAGGCTGTTTGCCGTCACCGGCGTTCTTCGGACCGGCGTGCAGGCCGTGGCCGGCATCATGTTGATCGCAGCCGCTGGGCTCATCGGGAACACCGTGCGCATGGCGGTCTTCGCCAGGCGCAAGGAAATCGCCATCATGAAGCTGGTTGGGGCAACGAACTGGTTCATCCGTGTCCCGTTTCTCATCGAGGGCGTTGTCGAGGGCCTCGTGGGCGCGGGCATCGCCGTGCTCGGAATCTTTGTCATGAAGGTCCTGTTCATCGACCCGCTTCGAGGCAGCCTGGCATTCACCCCGTGGGTGGGCACAGGCGAGATCATCGCGACGATCCCCATCGTCGTGGGGGCGGGAATCCTCATCGCCGCCGTCGCCAGCCTGCTGGCGATGCGGCGTTTCCTCGAGGTCTAGGCGCCGGCGGCAGGCGGGAGTCCCTTGGCCGGGGGCGAGCATACCGTCGCGAGCAACCGACGAGCCCGGCACGACTACCACATCGAGGAGACCTTCGAGGCCGGAATGGTCTTGACGGGTGCCGAGGTGAAGTCTCTTCGCGCCGGACGAGCATCTCTCTCCGATGCGTACGGGCGCGTCGTCGGCGCCGAGCTGTGGATCGAAAACCTTCACATCCCTCCGTACGAGCACGGGACGAGCCAGCGGGGATATGAGCCCAAGCGTCCCAGGAAGCTTCTCCTTCACCGCCGGGAGATCGCCCGGCTCATCGGAAAGACGCAGGAGAGGGGCCTGACCCTGGTGCCGCTCCGCCTGTATTTCGTTCGCGGGCTTGCCAAGGTGGAGCTCGGGTTGGGCCGGGGGAAACGGCAGTATGAGAAGCGAAGATCCATCGCCGACCGGGAACATCGGCGGGAGATGGAGCGGGGGCTGTCGCGGAGACAGGGACGGCGGCCGTAGAGTCCAGACACGCGGCCGTATACTGGAAGCAACTGCATAGGGGGTGAACAGGCTTCGACTCGGGTGGATTACTTCCTGGGGGAAGCGGGCCGAGGTCCCCGGATGCCTCGTTAAAAGCCGGGAAAGAAACAACTGCCAACTCAATGGCACTTGCCGCCTAACTACGGTTAGGTAGCCGTCCGCCGCGGATCGTCTGCGTCCGTGGGCCGGGCGTCGTGAGCAGACTTACCTGGCCGGGAGCGCCTCGTGCCCCTCCAGGGACATCGAAGGCGGGGCTAGCTCGACGGTCCTCCGCCTGTGGGAGCCGCCGGGCGAATCGCACCGCAGGCTACGCCCGTAGAAGACCCAGGAGGTCGCTCGAGGACGCGGGTTCGATTCCCGCCACCTCCAAGAGCGCTCAGAGCGAGATGCGCTGAGCGTTGTTGGAGGTGAGCGCGCCCTTAACGTTCGATGCCTGATGGCCGGGCTTCTCTAGCAATGACGAGAACCTATTCGTTCGTCGACGAGTGGGACGTGCGCGCGCCAATCGAGGCCGTTTTCGACGCGCTCTCCGATCCCGGGCGGTACCCGCTGTGGTGGAAACCCGTGTATCTGGCGGCGAAGCTGCGGGACGAGAACGTCGTCGAGCACCTATTCAAGGGACGGCTTCCGTACCGATTACGGGTGATCTCCGAAACGGTGGAGAAAGAGCGGCCCACCAAGATCGAGGCCGTGGTTCGAGGAGATCTCTCGGGCCGCGGCATCTGGACTCTCAGTCGTAAGGGCGACTCGACGCACGTCCGATTCGACTGGCAGGTCGACGCAGACCGGCCGCTCCTCCGGGTACTCACGCCTGTCCTCGGTCGCCTCTTCCGTTGGAACCATAACTGGGCCATCAAGCGGGCAATGGAAGGGCTGGAGCCGTACGCGCGCCGTCTCGCCGGCCTCCCGAACTAGGTCCCACACATAGGAGAGTGTTGTCGTCGTCTCACCCCGCTTAGCGAAGGTGCGGACTTCCGGGCACCGAGGAAGCGGAGGTGTTATTGACCCAGGGCGACGAGGATGTTGTCAGCGGGCAGGACCAGGAGCCCGCCTCCCGCTCCCATCCCCGTCAGAGGCTGTGAGACATTGTGCTCGTCCGGTCCCAGGATGCTGGCTCCGAGGTTCGTGCTCCACACTTCCTCTCCGATGAGAGATAGGGCATAGAGCGTCCCCGAACTGGATCCAACGTATACGTACCCGTTCGCCACCAGCGGGGCGGTACTGAGCCCGCCGTCGCCTGTAAAGCTCCAATTCACGCGGGGGTTGCTGGCCGGCCTTCCGCTGAGGCGGTGATTGTCTAGGAAGAATCCATACCGCCCGGAGAAGGCCGGAGCGGGATCCGCGGAGTAGCGGCGGATCACGTTGCCCGAGCCGGCGTCGAAGACGTAGCCGGGTGGATTTGTAACGAAGTCGCGGACGTACAGACGACCCCGCGAGAGGACCGGAGTCCGGCCGCCACCGCCGCTGCAGTCGGTGGAGTGGTGCCAATTGAGTGCGCCGGTCGCTCGGGCAAATGAGTAAACCTGCGCGCACGCGTACGAGACGTAGACGGAGTCGGCAGACAATGCCGGCGAACTGTTGTCACCGTTCGCCACCGACGCGGTCCAGAGAACGGCGCCGTTCGTCTCGTCCACCGCATACACGGTACCGCCGCTGCCTGCTCCACCGACATAAACGACGCCGCTGTCTGCTGTCGGTGGTGAGCTGAAGGCGTACTGCCCAGGAAGCTGGATCTGCCAATTGAGTGCGCCGGTCACAGCATCGAATGCCGACAGCACACCATCGAAGTTCACGACGAATACGCGACCACCATCGTAGGCGGCGTTCGACCAGAAATACGTACCGGAGATCGAGCGTGACCAGAGTTCGCGCCCGTCCGCTGCATCGAGAGCGAACAGCATCGTCCCGTACGAATCAGGGTTGGCCACTGTGACGAAGATTCGTCCGTCCACGATCAGTGGATAGGAGACCGAGTCGGCGAAAGTCCTCCGCCACTTCTCGTTTAGAGGTGGGACAAGCGTGCTGTCTGCCTGCTCGCCTGAATGGGCCACGTTGACCTGATAGGCAACGGACTGATCCGAGGCAACCGCGTGTACCGGGACGGTCGGCGCCGTGACCACCACGGCGTTAAGGATGACCAGCGACGGGAGGAGAGCGCGAAACGGGCGCGAGCGAATTCTCATAACACGACTCCTGTTGGGCGCAACGGGGATCGTAATCGGTCCGGTCTGCTCCGATCAATAGGCATGATTCTCAACGGTCGGTCGTGTCCACTGCTCTCGGATGCGCAGCCTGAGAACTACAGACCGTCGATCACCGAGTGGATGAACGACAGGGATCCGGGCGTGTCCACTCGATACCGGAAGTCCGAGGCAACACAGTTGGTGTCTCCCCACGACGTGATGCTGACGAGAGTCTCCCTACCGTCCACCTCCACCCAGAATCCGGGGCCGCCCGAGTCCCCACCGCATGTACCGCCCGAATCATCCTGCCCTGGTGTGTGGACCTGGCTGAGACGGAGCCACGGCTCTAGCAACGCCTGGAACTCCATGTTCACCATTCGGCGGAGCCCGTCACGGTCATGGTGCTGGGGCGGTTCGAACTCCTGGTTGCCGTAACCGACGGCGAGGAAGCTGGTCGTGCCCGGGTTTCCGTTGACAAGCCTTCCCGCATCGTCCAGAGCATCCAGGAATCCAGATGGCGGAAGACCCAGCGGCGTGATTCCGGTGACGGCTTTTTTGAGGATCAACACCGCGATGTCGTGGGTATCGGTGGCTCCGGTTCCCGTGGTCTGGAACTTAAACTGCGGGTGCAGACGGCAGCTAGCCACCCGATAGAGGAGCACGTCCGGGTCGACGAATCGGTCTCCGTTGTCGTCGATGGCTGGATCGAAAGTCACCATGACATCGTCGGGACACGTGGCGCCGAAGAATCGCTCACTGAGAACCGGGCAGTGGCCCGCGGTGAGAAACGCCCTCTCGTGGATGAGCGAACCGGTGCACACCTGGCGATTGCCCGAGCCTTCGGGGGTGTCGATGGCGATCACGAACGCTCCGACGTTGGGATGGAGATTGCCGTCGGGAACTCCCCAAGTGATGGAGCCGGCAGGCATCGCCTGGGAAACGAGCAATGTGAAAACGACCAACAACAGGAACGAGATCTTCGATCTGCGCATCGCGGGCCCCCTTTCGGGCGATTGGGTCGGACGGCTTACCGTAGATTCCCTCTTCCGCCTGTTCGTCGTCAATCGGCTCTTCGGGGGACTCCGTCGGCCGTTCGGGGGACTCAGCGCGGCGTGCCGGCGTTCGGCTGGAACGGTGCACCGTGCCCCGGCACGATGAGAGTCGCTACCCCGAGTACTCGGTCCCGGCCCGCATGAAGGGAACCGGGATCGGTGGCGTAGGGATCCTCCGACGGCCCCTCTGCATTCCACCACAGGTGAGTGAAGGCGACCGTGCCCTCCTGCACCCCAACCAGCGTGGTGATGTCCTGGGGCGTGTGACCGGGCGTTTCGATCAAATGAACCGACTGGGAAAGACGGAAGCCTTCGGCCGGCCGATCCACCCAGAGGTCGCCGCGGTAATACGCCCAGTGGTCGTGGACCCGAGCGTTGGGAAACAAGCCCGCGTTGATGGTGTGATCGGGATGATGGTGGGAGAGCACCACGTCGGTGACGTCTCCCGGAGAGAACCCCAATTCCGCGAGGGGATCGATGATCGCCCGGGTCTCGGGAACCATCCCCGGATCGATCACGATGCGGCGATCCTCGTCGAGCACGAACCCGACGGTCGAGGCCGTGCGCTCACCCGTATACCCCGCAAACAGCAGATGGACCGAGGCGGTACCGGCGAGGTGCTCCTCCGTCGAGTCGCGCAGCTCACCCACGAACGAACTACCCGAGGTCGAGTTCCATGCCCTCGCGGGCAAGGACGGGACCGACTCCATCGCCCTTCCAAAGGGCCTTGGCCTCTTCGAGCAGATCCTCGAGCTGATCGTCGGTGTGCAGCGGGTCGTGGTGGAACATCACCAGCTGGTTTGCCTCGACCACGTTGGCGAACGTCACGACGTGCGACACGCTGGAGTGCCCCCACCCGATCCGTTCGACGTACTCCTCCTCCGTGTATTGCGCGTCGTGCAGAAGCACGTCGGCGTCGTGAGCCACGGCATGCCCCGAGATCCACTCGGGCTCGACCTCGCGCAGGTCCACACCAAGGGCCGGCTCATGGTCGGGGATGTAGGCGAGCGTCTTACTGTTGTCCCGGATCCGATAGCCGACCGCGGGTCCCCGATGCGACACGGGCCGCGCATGGATACGAGCGCCTCCGATGCTCCAAGCGTCCTCCGGGACGTCGTGAAACTTTGGGTGCGAGGGGATGTCCAGCAGGTGGACGGGAAAAAGAGGAGGGGAGAAGTAGCGAGCGATGCGGCGCTCGAGGCTTCGGGTGGGCGAGGGCGGACCCCAGATATGGAGGTCGACCTCGGGACTCCACAGGGGCCCGAAGAACCCCAGCCCTTCGAGGTGATCGAGATGGAGGTGGGTGAGGAACAGGTGGATGGTCCTCGGGAGCTCGTCTCGAAGGGTGAGCCCAAGCGGCCGGATTCCCGTCCCGGCGTCGAGGATGATCAGGGATCCGTCGTCGAGGCGAACTTCGACGCAGGAGGTGTTTCCGCCGTACCGGATGGTCTCGGGCCCGGGCGAGGCCAACGAGCCCCTGCACCCCCAAACCCGCGCTCGCACGCTCCTACCCTTTGCCGTTCTCTTCCCAGAAGATGGCCACCGCTCCCACGAACTCATCGGTCCGGGCAAAGAGTGGGAATGCGGTAACGGCGATATCTCGCCTCTCCTCGTCAAGCCCGGTGATCCGAAGGCGACCGTGCGCAGGCACGCGGTCCTGAAGGGCCTTGGCCAGAGGAAGGTCTGACGGAGCCACGCTCTTGCCGGTGTCGAGGTCCTCAGGCCGGAACATGGTTCCCCATTCCTCGGGCTTCAGGGCCCCCGCCTCGGCGTACGTCTGACCGAGGATGGCCTCGGCCGCCTCGTTGTAGTACACGAGTGTTCCGTCGGGATCGACCAGGAACCATGGGGTTGCGATGGCAGAGGCCATACCCCGGGCCAGGATCATCACCAGGTTGTGTTCCTCGCCCATATTCCGCACCTCCAGGGATTCGGCTCACCAACTATAGGCTCGGCCCTATTTAAGGGCACCTTGGCGCAGGCGGGAGTTATCCTCGCAGCATGCGAGACGAAGTCAGACTGACCAAGTTCAGCCACGGGTCCGGCTGAGCCTGCAAGCTGGGTCCCAAGGACCTGGCCCAGGTTCTGGGCCAACTCGAATCCCCCGAGTATCCGGCAGATGTCGTCGTGGCCTCCGAGACCCGCGACGACGCCGCGGTCTACCGGCTGCCGGATGGGACCGGACTCGTACAGACGCTCGACTTCTTCACCCCGATCGTCGACGATCCCTTCGACTGGGGCAGGATCGCTGCGGCCAATGCGCTGAGCGACGTGTACGCGATGGGAGGAACGCCCCGACTCGCCCTGAACATCGTCGCATGGCCCATCGAGGAGCTCTCGACCGACCTACTTGCGCAGGTTCTGAGAGGTGGGTCAAAGGTCGCCTCCGAGGCCGGGGTGGCCGTAGTCGGAGGGCACAGCATCCACGACCCGGAGCCGAAGTACGGCATGGCCGTCACGGGCTTCGTGGACCTGGAACGGCTCGTTCTCAACTCCACCGCGCCTTCGGGGGCCGCGCTCTACCTCACGAAGCCCCTGGGGATCGGCATCATCACCACGGCCATCAAGCGAGGCAAGGCCACGATGGAACAGATCGAGCGCGCGGTGGAGACGATGACCACCCTCAACGCCGCGCCGGCTCAGGCGATGGTCGAGGTCGGCGTCGAGGCCGCCACCGACGTCACCGGCTACGGCCTCCTGGGCCACCTGCACGAGATGCTCTCGGCCTCCGGCGTTGCCGCCGAGATCGATGCGGCATCGGTCCCGTTCCTTCCCGGAACTCTCGAACTCGCCGAAGCTGGCGTGGTCCCCTCCGGGACCCGGTCCAATCTCGCATTCGTGGACCCGCACGTGGACTGGGGAGAGGCGCCGGAACCGGAGCGACTGGCGCTGGCGGACGCCCAGACATCGGGGGGCCTGCTGATCGCCGTCTCCCCCGAGAAAGCGGGGCAGTTGGCGAGCGCACTGGCCGTTCGAGGCATCGATGCCGCCAGGATCGGAGAGACCGTCCCCGGCCCTGCAGGGTCGATCGCCGTGCGGGGTCGGCTCGCCCGAGCCTGAACCTGGACCCTCCGATCGGATCGGGCCGGCCGCGGGGGAATCCGACCTGGCTGATACGATTAGAACCGTGAGAAAGACGAGTGTTCCCGGAGCGTCCGAAGACACGCGTTCGGGCGTTTTGGTGCTTCCCCGGCCGCTTCACGACAGCATCGTCGCGCACGCCCGGGAGGAGTTCCCCAACGAGGCCTGCGGGGTCCTGGCCGGCCTGGGCGGGGAGGCCCTCGCCGTGTACCCGATGCGAAACGCGGAGGCCAGTCCCGTCGTCTATCGCTTCGACGAGCGGGAGCAGCTTCGAGTGTTCAACGAGATCGAGGGAAAGGGTTGGGAGATCCTGGCGTTCTTCCATTCCCACACCCACACCGAAGCGTACCCGTCGCCGACAGATCGGGCCCAGGCCCACTGGACCGACCCCGTGAGCCTGGAGGAGGTCCCCGCATACCCTGAGATCCGCTATCTGATCCTCTCCTTAAAGGATTGGGACGAGCCCGTGCTCCGCGGCTTCCGATTCGAGGGCGGCGAGCCGGTCGAGGAAGAGGTGAGGATCGCTTGACGGAGCGACAGTTTACGGAGGACGAAGTCCTCCGGTATGCGAGACACATCATCCTGCCGAACATCGGCGGTGAGGGACAGCGGAAGCTCGTCGGATCGAGGGTCCTGGTGATCGGGGCCGGCGGGTTGGGTTCGCCTGCGGCCATGTATCTTGCGGCGGCCGGCGTGGGGACCCTCGGCATTCTCGATTTCGACCGAGTGGACGTCACGAACCTCCAGCGCCAGCTTCTCCACGACACGGCGGACGTCGGGCGCCCGAAGGTGGAATCGGCGAAGGAGCGGATCAACGAGCTCAACCCGAATGTCGAGGTCATCGCCCACGATGTGGCGCTCACCTCGGAAAACGCGTTCGAGATCCTCGAGGGGTACGAGGTCATCGTTGACGGGACCGACAATTTCCCCGTGCGCTACCTGGTGAACGACGCGACCCAGATGCTCGGCAAGCCGTTGGTGTACGGATCGATCTATCAGTTCGAAGGACAGGCCACGGTCTTTCTGCCGGGCAGGAACGTCCCGTGCTACCGATGCCTCTTCCCCGAGCCGCCTCCGCCCGGCACCGTTCCGTCGTGCGCCGAGGGTGGCGTGTTCGGGGTTCTCCCGGGGATCGTCGGTTCGATCCAGGCGGTGGAGGCGATCAAGCTCATCGTCGGGGTAGGGGAACCCTTGGTGGGACGTCTGTTGCTGTTCGACTCGCTCGCCATGGAGTTCAGGACGGTGAAGCTGAAGTGGGATCCCGACTGCCCGGTGTGTGGGGAGCATCCCACGGTGACGGAGCTGATCGACTACGAGCAGTTCTGCGGTCTTGCCCCAGGACAGGCGCCGCCCGAGGCCGAGCGGGCCGCGCTCGCTCACGAATGATGCCGGTCCAGGTCAAGCTGCCGACCCTCCTTCGGTCGCACGCGGGCGGCCAGGCCAGGATCGAGGGAGAGGGCTCGACGCTTCGCGAGTTGCTGGCCGACCTCGAGGCGCGCCACCCCGGCCTCACAAGGAACTTCCTGAGCGCGGAGGGAGAGCTCCATCGATTCGTGAACATCTACGTGAACGATGAGGACGTCAGGTATCTCGGCGCGCTGGAGACCGAGATCCGCACCGGGGATATCGTCTCGATCCTGCCTGCCGTGGCCGGCGGATAGGAAGCGGGTCCCCCCCGCCCTCCCCGACCGACCCTGCCCGGCGCCTCAAATCGGCTTTCCTTCCAAGTGCTTGCCAGTCACAATGAACCAAATACGGGAGCCGCCAGCCCGTAGCAGCGAGAGCAAGGGGGGGACTATGGAACAGGTCACGGCTTCGACCGGCTTGGCGCGGGACGCCATCGGTCTGCGAGAGGTGCTGTTTCAGTCCATCACCCACATGGCTCCCGCCGCCGCTGTGGCCTTCTCGATCCCGTTTGGTGCTCCATTCGCCGGTGGGGCCCTGCCGCTGGCGGTGCTCCTCGCGCTGATCGGGTGTCTCTTCGTGGCGCTCTCCATCGGCCAACTGGCCAAGCACCTTCCGTCGGCGGGCAGCTTCTACACATACGTGACCCGGGGAATACACCCGGCCGTTGGGTTCCTCGTCGCCTGGGGGTACGCCTTCGTCGAGCCTCTGGTAGCCCCCCTCCTCTACATCATCCTCGGCATCACGGTGGCCGGCACCCTCAATGCGGAGTTCGGGTGGTCCACCGATCTGTGGTGGATCTGGGCGCTCATTGGAGCGAGTGTCGTCTTCGTGCTGGGGTACCTGGGGATCAAGGTTTCGGCTCGGACCGGAACCATCCTCGGCATCTTCGAGATCGGAGTGTTCGCTGCCCTGGGGATATGGCTCATCGCGGAGGCCGGAGGTGACAACACCGTGTCGGTTCTCGGAACCGAGTTCGCCAACGCTGAGGGGTTCGAGGGACTCAAGGGAGTGTTCGCTGGCTCGGTGTACACGATTCTGGCGTTCATCGGGTTCGAGGCGGCGGCCCCTCTCGCCGAGGAGGCACGTGATCCCAGACGGACGATCAAGCGCGCGGTCGTGGCCTCGGCCCTGCTGATCGGTCTGTTCTACGTGCTCACTACGTACGGGGCTGCAGTGTTTTTCGGCCCCGAGAGCATCGCTGCGGAGTTCCAGGGGTTCAACGATGGAAATCCGTGGGACGGCATGGCCCGCGCGGTCTGGGGAGCCGGTTGGGTCCTTGTGTTTCTGGCCATCGTGAATTCCGCTATCGCCAACTCGAACGCCGGTGCCAACGCGGCCACCCGAACCTGGTATGCCATGGGCCGGATCCGGCTCCTCCCAGCGTTCCTGTCGCGGGTGCACCCTCAGTGGAAGTCGCCGCACGTCGCGGTGCTCGGGCAGTTCGCCGTGGGGATCGGCATTCCGCTCTGGCTCGGGTTCCAGTTCGACCCAGCAACAGCGTTCGGGCTGATCGCCACGATCCTCGTGGCTGTGATCGTGGCTATCTACATCGCGGTGAACGTTGCGTGCATCTCCTACTACTGGCGGTTCCAGCGGGAAGAGTGGAGCTGGCTGCTCCACGGGCTGATCCCGGTGCTGGGCATCGCCGCGTTCATACCGGCGTTCTTCACGGGGGTGGGGCTTCCCGTACTACCCGGGGATTTCATCGGTCGGCTTCCCCACCCACTCAACAAGGTTGGGATCGTCGTGGGGATCGTGTATGCGATCGGCGTCCTGTATCTGATCTACCTGTACGCGACCAACCGGCAGCGGGTGAAGGACACCGGGAGGATCTTCATCGAGGAGGCGCCCGCCGCGGCGATGCCCGGCGTCCCCATGTAGGAGCGGTCCGATGAACGTGGTGGCCTACCGGCCGCAACCCTCCGAGTTTGCCTGGACATTCGGAGGGGTGAAGCCGGTGATGAGGGTAGAGCCGGGCACCGTGATGGAGCTGTGGACCGAGGACGCCTTCGGCGGGAAGGTCAGGGGGCCTGACGACCTGGTCTCCCGGGTCATCGATTTTCCGTTCGTAAACCCTCAGACGGGACCGTTCTATCTGGAGGGAGCGGAGCCCGGCGACACGCTCGCCCTTCACTTCGTCTCCATCGAACCGTCCAGAGACTGGGCCGCCTCGACGACCGTGCCTTTGTTCGGCGCTCTCACCTCGACGCACGCTACGGCGACCCTTCAGGATCCGTTGCCGGAAGTGGTGTGGATCTACCAGGTGGACTCAGAAAGACGGACGGTCACCTACCACGCGGCCCGGGGCGACCACTCGGTCGAGCTGCCGCTGGATCCGATGCACGGCACGGTCGGGGTGGCCCCGGCGGCGTTCGAGGCGAGGTCTTCCCTGGTGCCAGACGCCCACGGAGGAAACATGGATACGCCCGAGATGCGAGCGGGCACGACCTGCTACCTGGGGGTGAACGTGGAGGGAGCTCTGTTCTCGATCGGAGACGGGCACTGCCGGCAGGGCGAAGGGGAGACCTGCGGTGTGGCAGTGGAGGCCGCCATGGACACCGTCCTTATTGTCGACCTGATCAAACGAACTGCCACTCACTGGCCCCGGATGGAGAACGACGCCTACATCATGAGCACCGGGTCGGCCCGACCCCTCGAGGACGCGTTTCGCATATCCCAGGTCGACTTGATCGACTGGCTCGCCTCCGAGTTCGGGCTGGATCGCCTCGATGCATACCAGCTCGTCACCCAGGCGAGCGAGACGCCGGTGGCCAACGTCGTGGACCCCAACTACACGTTCGTGTCGAAGATCAGGAAGGAGTATCTCCCGGCACATGCAGCGTACGGGGAGATACACGGGCGCCTCCGGGGGATGGGGCGTGCGTATCTCGCGGAGCACCGCTGACGCGAAACCCCGGCGCCGACTCCCCGCACGTCCCACCCGCTACGAGGCGTCCGATTCCTGCAGGACGCCACGAGCCCGTGCGACTCCGGCTGAATAACCCTTCGACTCGAAGAGCCGCACCGCCTGCTCGATAGCTGCTTCGGCGTCCCCGCCCCGGTCCGCCAGCTTCAGGACCTGTCCCAGAGACATGAATGCTCGGGCCCTCAGCTGAAGGAAGTCGGTCCCCTCGGCCAGGTTCACCGACTCCCGGGCCAATCGCTCTGCCTCCTCCAGCTGGCCCGTTCGGGCGAGCACTTTCGCCCGTACGGCGCGCCGCATGACCTGCGAATACAGATCCTCGGTACCGGCGATCTGCTCACTTGCCTTGGAGAGGGTTTCAGTTTCATCCAGCCGACCCTGCGCGTAGACGGCCTCGGCCAAGATGTCCACCACGGTGGGGAGCCAGGCCCCCTCATTGATCTTGCTCAGTTCCTCGTATCCCCGCCGAAGCTCTTGCTCGGCGGCAGCGGGATCACCAGCCCAGAGCTCCACCAATCCCGTGAACTGGGCCAGCGGCCCGGCCATCCACACCGTCGCCCCCACTTCCTGAAGAAGACCCCTCGCCTGTGCGATGTGCTCTCGGGCCGTCTCGAAGCGACCGAGCCCGGCCTCGAGCTCGGCCTGCACGAACAGAGCCGTGGACATGGCCTTCTTGTCGCCCTTTCCCCGCTCGAGCAGCTCCTGGCATCGGCGGAGACCCTCATCCGCGGGAGTAGGACCGGCCCACACGCAAAGCGCCACCCAGGACAGGCTCTCGAGTTCGTCCCGAGGGACCCCCGCGGCATGAGCGTGGGCGGCGGCCTTCTCCCAGGCTTGCTCACCCAGAGCGAACTGCGTCTTGTACAGGTGCACCTGGCCGAGGAGGGCCCATCCCCTCGCCTGACCATGTTCGTCTCCGAGATCCTTGAACGCGGAGATGGCCCGCATGGCTTCCTGTTCGGCCTCCCGGGCCCACCCTTCGGGACTGGTGAAGAAACGCATCCACAGGCCGAGCATGAGCGCATGGGCCTGGAGACCGGGGTCACCGGAGTCTTCCGCCGTTTCTCTCGCCTCGCTGACAACGTTCTGAAGCGTCTCCAGGTCCCCGGTTTCCAGAAGGGCGAAGGCCAACTGGGGCAAGACGTCGATGCGGTTCGGGTCCTTCTCTGGCAGAAGGGACGTCGCCCTTGAAAGAAGGCTGACCGCTGCGGGCATGTCTCCTCTCGTGAGGGCACGCCGCCCCGCCGACGCCAGCGCCGTGGCCGCCCGTCTTCCAAGGGCCTCGACGTGTTCGGTTCTGGGCCCAAGCTCGAGCAGTGCCTCATAGGCCTTTTCCAGGTGATAGCCGAGGATCTCCTCGAACTCCCCGGCCCTGTCCTTCGTCCTCTCTTCGATCCACCGGACCAGCCGCTCGTGCAGTTCGGCCCGAAGACCCTTGGGGATCCCCTGATAGGCGGCGTCCCGGATGAGGATATGCGCGAACCGAAACGCATCCTCCGGGCCCGTTTCCGTGTAGTCGGGTCGGATCAGTTCCTTCCGCAGCAGCGATTGGAGGTGGTGGCTGACCCGTTGTCTGAGCTCCTCCGGAGAGAGCTCCGAGACGGCTCCCCACCAAAACACACGCCCTATCACTGCGGCCCGCTGGATGACCGCCCGCTCCTCCGCATCCAGTCGATCGAGCCGGGCCGTGAGGAGCGTCTGGATCGTGGCCGGGATCGAAAGGCTAGAGAGGTCTTGTGTCAGGACCCACTGCCCGTCCAAGCGACGGAGCACTCCGTCATCAACCAGCATCCGAAGCGTCTCCTCGACGAACAGCGGGTTGCCCTCCGCCACCTCGGCGATCCTGGCCGGCACCTCCTCGATCAGCTCCGCACCGTGGACGAGGTTCTTGATCAGCCCTTCGCTCTCGGACTCGGTCAAAGGCTGCAGGCTCATCACCATGGCGTTGGCCTTCGCAGTCATCCAACCCGGGCGTGACTCCAGAAGCTCGGGTCGGGCAAGGCACACCATCAGGACAGGGGAACCTCGGATCCAGTCCGCGAGGTACTCGAGAAGGTCCAGAAAGGTCGGCTCCCCCCAGTGGATATCGTCGAACACGACGACCAGCGGCCGTCGCGAACCGAGAAGCTCGAAGAGCTTTCGGACCGCCCAGAAGGTCTCCTGGATACCGGGCGGAGCCTGGCCAAGCCCCAGGAGGGCGGCGAGCCGATCACCGACCAGGCCAGCGTCACCGACCGTAGGAAGCAACTCCGAGATCTTGGCCCGGGCCACATCGGGAGGGTCTTCCGAATTCATCCCGGCCGCATCTCTGAGCACACCGGTGATTGGCCAGAACGTGATGCCCTCACCGTAAGGGAGGCAACGCCCCTGGACCACAGTGGCTCGATCTCCCAAGGTCGACAAGAATTCGTTGGCCAGTCGCGACTTCCCGACGCCGGCCGACCCGATCAGGGTGACCAGCTGGCAGGATGCTCTTGCGACCGCCTGCTCGAAGACCTCGTGAAAGGATCCGAGCTCACGGGTCCGGCCGACCAGAGGCGAATCGAGCCGCCGGGTCCACCCCGGTGCGCCCTCGACCACCTCGAGTAGCCGCCAGGCGAGGACGGGCTCGGCCTTCCCCTTCAGCGTTTGAGGTTCGACCCTTTCGGCTACCACTGCGTCCCGAACCAACCGGTACGTGCCCTCGCCGATCAGGATCTCCCCGGGTTGGGCCGACTGTTGGAAGCGAGCCGCAACATTGACCGAATCACCCACCACGAACGATTCACCCCGGCTGGGATCACCGGAGACAACCTCGCCGGTGTTCACCCCCGTCCGGGTGTTGATAGCTACTCCCCACGTGGACTCGAACTCCTCGTTCAGCCTTCGGAGCACGTCCCTCATCTGGTGCGCCGCCCGGACCGCACGAAGGGCATCGTCCTCGTGGAGGCGTGGGAAACCGAAGACCCCCAGGACGGCGTCCCCGATGAACTTCTCGACGCTTCCCTCATGGCGTTCGACGACCGACCTCATCTCCTGGAAGAAGCGGCCCATGATGCGGTGCACGGACTCGGGGTCCAGTTCCTCGCCGAGACGGGTGGAGCCCGCTACGTCAGAGAAGAGGACGGTGACGATCCTGCGGCTCTCCTCGCCTATCGAGCCAGAAGGAGCGAGGGTGGTTCCGCAGGTTCGACAGATTCGGGCATCGGGCTCGTTCCCGGAGCCGCACGTAGGACAGATTTGCCCGGCGCTCATGAACCGCCTGCTTCCGTCACGCCATCCACGGAGGATTCGGTACCCCAATCGAAGCACGAGGGAGCTTCGAACGGTGGGAGGCATTGTGTTCACAGCCCGCCACGGATGGCAATGCCCGGGGCAAACTTGACACTGGATCGGAAAGAGGGTACGTAGGGTCCGACCGGCGGGAAGGGGGGCATGGTGAGTCAGGTGAGTATGGAGGACCGCGAGAAGATCATGGATGTCATGTCAGACAAGACCTTGAGGGGGAAGTTCAAGTCCGATCCGAAGCAAACATTGACGGACGCTGGAGTGACCGACAGTCCCGAGGTCGAGGAACTGAGCGCCACCATGGCCCAGATGTCCCCGCAGGAGTTGGAGGGTATCGCCAAGCTCAACAAGAAGATGGTCGAGATGGGTATGACCGAAGGGGGCAGCTCGCACCTCGGAAGGGCCGTCTAGCCGGATTTGACGGAGTTCCCGGGCCCGAGAGTTACCATCGGCGAGGGTGAGCTCCTTCGTCGCAAGCTCGACGTGGTGCTTCCAGAGCTTGCAGGGGCGACACAGAGATTCCTGGCGGATCCCCGGATCTCCGACCTCTACGCCGAATACCTGTTCTCTTCCCACTGCATCGCCCGGGCGAGCGTCCCGCTGATGCAGACCGCACGGGAGCGAGCCCTGGGCATGGGCGAGGAGGACCCTCTCGGTGCGGCGCTGGCAACGTACTTAGCGGGACACATCGTCGAAGAGATGGGCCACGACGAGTGGTTCCTCGAGGACCTCGATGTCCTCGGCTGGGATCGGTCTGAGATCCTGGCTCGCCCCCCGTCGGCCACCGTGGCCAGCATGGTTGGGGCCCAGTACTACTGGGTCCTGCATTACCACCCGGTCGCTCTGCTGGGATTCCTCACGGCTCTGGAGAGCCATCCTCCGTCGAGATCGTTGATCGATGAGCTAATTTCCCGGACGGGCCACCCTCCGAAAGCGTTCCGGACGCTGATTGAACACGCCGATCTTGACCCGCACCACACTGAGGAGTTGTATGGGCTGCTCGACGATCTACCACTGACGCGAGAACAGTCAACGATGCTTGGACTGAGCGGGATTCACACCCTGCACATGACGGCCGTCTCCATAGAAGAGATGGTCGGGGTCGCCGTTTCATTCTGACGGAACATTTGCCTGGGATGATCGGTCGATGAAGGCCGGAGACGTCCTCGACGCGATCGGGAACACGCCGCTCGTCGGGATCCAGGGAATGTCCCCGAAACCAGACGTTCGGCTGTGGGCGAAGCTCGAGGGTCAGAATCCCACTGGGTCCCTGAAGGACCGGATTGCCCTGCGGATGGTGGAAGACGCCGAATCCAGGGGCGTCCTGTCGCCGGAGAAGACGATCCTCGAGCCCACGTCGGGCAACACCGGCATCGCCCTGGCCCTGGTGGCCAGGCGAAAGGGATACCGGCTCATCGTGGTCATGCCGGAGAACGCGGGGGAAGAGCGGGTCCGCCTTCTCGAGTTGTTCGGGGCGGAGATCGTGTCCAGCCCGGCCGACGCCGGCACGAACGGATCGATCGAGGTGGCCCGGCGGATGGCCGAAGATCCCCGCTATTTCATGCCCTTCCAGTACGGGAACCCGGCCAACCCCCAGGCGCACTACGAGGGAACCGGCGCGGAGATCGTACGGGACCTCCCCGAGGTCACGCACTTCGTGGCCGGCCTGGGGACGGGAGGAACCCTGATGGGAGTGGGAAGGAGGCTTAAGGAACACAACCCGGCCGTGGGAATCATCGCCGCCGAGCCGGAGTTGGGAGAGATGGTGTACGGTCTCCGCTCGCTCGATGAAGGATTCGTCCCTCCGATCTTCGATGATTCCATACTGGACCGGAAGTTCCTCGTCTCCTCAACGGACGCGCTGCGGTCAACTCGCGAGCTGACCGAGCGGGAGGGTATCTTCGCGGGGATCTCCGCAGGAGCGGTCATTCACGCTGCGCGGCGCATCGCCGGGGAGCTCGATGGAGGCGATATCGTATGCCTCCTTGCCGACGGAGGGTGGAAGTAC
>DASSDP010000050.1:0-4895 GCA_035697085.1 Actinomycetota bacterium | reverse complement strand
AGGACTCCATACGGATCGGGCCGAGTCCTCCACGGGTAGGTCTGTCGTCTGGGAACGTACCAACGAAGCAGCGCGGAGCGGCCCTTCACCGGCCGCAGCCTATCGCGAACCGCATCGGGGATCTCCCTCTGCGGTGAGGAGAGAGGGTCCGTCGGCCTCGAGGCCCGGGGACAGGATCAAACGGCCGAACCGGCGAACACTCCTTAGAAGGGACAAGAAACCCGTCAATCCAGTACTATGCCCTCACCTAGCCCGACGCCCGAAGGAGGGGTCAATGCGCAAGCTTCTCACTGCTGGGGCCATTGTCGCCGTGATGGCCGGTATCCTCGTTTCCACGCCTGGCAACGGAGCGTTTGGCGCACCGCCCACCAACCCTGCAGTGACCGACTCGTCGTATACGGCGTGTAACCGAATCTTCTCCGATCCCCACGCGTACTGGCCGGCGCCGACCCAGATCGATCCTGACCGCTCCCCCTACGCTAAGGGTGCGGCGGCGTGCGCGGCCACGGACTTCTACACCTACATCGACATGTTCATCGGCACATCGCCCGCGTTCCCTTCCGCGATGGATTACTTGGAGCGGCTGTTCCCGCGGTTCATCGAGTTCTACACGCTGGAGGATGACTTCGGCGACGGAACGAACTGCGCCACAGCGGTCGGCACCGAGGATCTCTGCTCGGCGGGGCTTCCACAGCAGGGAGTGTCGGACGTACGAGAGAGGTCCGACATGTTCATGGTCCGGGTCACCGACGAAGAATCGCCCATCCCCGAAGCAGACAAGAAGCACTTCGTGTTCCCCCTTTCCATCCATGGGATCGAGCGGGCTGGCGCGGAGGCGGGACCCCGGGCGGCGGAGGACCTCGCCACCTGGGCGTACTGCGAGGCACGCCTCCCCGGGATGCCCAACCCGCCAAACAACAACTTGACGAACTGCGCTCTCGAGGCTCCGATCCCGCATCCGCTCTTGGAGACTCGGGCGCTGGCCCCCGACAATCTCTCTGCGGGGGCGGCTCTTCGCGAAGCAACGATCTACTTCGCATTCGCCAACCCGGACGGGTGGCGGCGGGGAGACCCAGAGAACCTGGTTCGCTTTTACCAGCGGTACAACGGCAACGGCGTCGACCTGAACCGTGACTGGCCCGCCGTCGGATTCACCAATCGCCCCTACACCCCGTGGTCCGAGCCGGAGACCCGGGGGTTCGGTCAGGTCCTCCAGAGCATCAAGTCCAAGTGGGCCGGGGGGATCGACCTCCACGGACAGCTCATCGACCGGGCCTACTCTTTCACACTCATGGGCGCGTCCGAACGGGACTACGCCAAGGACCAGCGCATCCTCCAGGTGGTGAAGGGGGCCTGGGTTGATGCGGAGACCCGGCTGGGCTGGCACCCGCTGATCATCCCCAACACGGCGCCTCCGCCAACCTGCGTTCCCAGCCCTGTGGGAGGCAACGTCTGTGACCACATGTACGGTGTGCAATGGGGCACGGTGTGGGACACCATCGCCTACCAGGTCACCGGAGCATACGGTGACTGGATCGACTCGCCGATCGGCCTCGACGGCGACGGCATCGACAACGAGATGACCCTTTCCCACCTGGGCAACTGCGGGATCGGCTCGTGTTACCTCATCGACTTCGAGCAGCTCCACGTGGACGGGAACAAGAGCCTCGTCTACGCGATGGTGAACTTCACCCTTCTCCCCGAGGACCAGCACTTCGAGGCTCCAGGGAAGGTCGGCTACGTCTTCGACCCGACGGTGCTCTCGCACCCCGGGACCACGGACCCCACTCCTCCTCCAGGGCTCAGCCCCCAGCCTAACCAGCTGAATATCGTCCTGAGCAATGCGAACAACTTCACCCACGCGTTCTCGGTCCTCGGCCCGGACTCCACGCCTGCCCACTACAACGGCGGATTCGAGGGGAAGGCCACCCCGGTGAACGTCGCGGGCCTCTCCGGCTCAACCGCAACGAGCAGTGTGGTCGCGGAGCGGCAGGTGGATGACGGCGAGCCGCCGGTCGGGGAAGACGCCGGCTGTGGCGCAGCCGGCGATGACTGGAGTGAGGTCAACAGGTACTTCAACCAGGGATCCACGTACGCTCAGGCGGGGCAGGCCGTCCACGTGAACGCGCCCATCCCGGGCAACTGGCGGATCTGCGTCGTTGGGCCCATCGTCGCCCCGTCGAGCTTGGGGAGTGCCCTCATCGACCTCGACCTCACGTTCTCCACCGAGAAGGCATGGCCGGACCCCGGGCAGCTCCCGTACTCCGTCAGCAACATGAAGTTCTTCGAGGAGCTGGCACCGTTTATGGATCCCGGTCAGCTTGTGCAGGTGAACGTTCCCGACATCCTGTCGGGAGCGGCGAGGCTCGACAACTTCTCCAGCCTCGTGATCGCGGACAACCCGGCGCCCGGTCTCACCGACCCCTCGCCCGAGCTGACCCTGTACAAGGACAAGCTGGTGAACTACGTGAAGAGAGGCGGCAACCTCGTCCTCACCGACGGAGCCTTGCAGCTGCTGGGGACCATGGGCTTCGTGGCGCCTAGCGCAGTCGCCAGGAACCACTTCTACGCTGGCTTCACAGCCTTCACCACCAACGGCGGGAGCAACAACACCTACGCCGACCCGCTGGCGTTCAATCTGGACCAGGACGGAGCAGCCGAGGGTCCGAACCACCGGCACCAGACGTATGAACCGGTGCCGCTCGGCTTCGACATCGGCTCGCGATCGAGCTGCATGGGAGAGCCTCCTGCACCGCCAGCGGCAATCAGCAACCAATGCACCTCACCACACTGGACCGTTGCTCAATCGGGCGCCGGCTCCTGGGGGAGCCCTCTGATGGGCGTCAATTCCCGGACGGTCGGCCAGACGAACAACGGCCGGACCGTCCTGGGTGAGCTTTCTCTGGGATGCGGTCGGGTCCGGATCGCCGGAGCGCTGCTCCCGATGCCCACGGAGCGGTACTACCACCCCTTCGGGCTGGCGAATTACGCCCTCACTTACTCGGGATGGCAGATGTTCAAGAACCTCGTTCAGTGGAACCGCCCCCGGATCACTTCCAGGCGAACCAGCATCCCCTGCGCGTCGTAGCGTAGAAAGACGGTTCGAGGGAGGAGGCTTCGGCCTCCTCCCTCTCTTCTTGCCAGGCACCCCAGACCGATACGGCGGACGCGGGATTGGATTCCTGGCTATCTCACGGATATAAATGCGCGGGGGGCGACCGCGGGGGGCGCCTGCTGGGAAGGGGGTCAGAATGACTTTCGACGTGCTTAGCGAGATCAACTACCTGGCGGTCGTGGTTGCGGCGCTGGCGTTCTTCGCCTGGAGCGCCATCTACTACTCGCCTCCACTCACGGGAAAAGCGTGGCAGAAAGCCGTGGGGCTCACGCCGGAACAGATACGTCCGAACCCGATGATCTACGTGGCCTCTTACGTTGCCTACTTCCTCATGGCACTCACGATGGCCGCGATCGCCCGCTCCACGGGTGCCTCGGACTTCGGGGACGGGCTGGTGCTCGGTCTCTTCACCGGCGTCGGCCTCGGCGCCGCCGGCATCTGGAATGGGGGTTTGTACGAGCAGCGATCGAATCTGGCGTGGATCAACATCGGCAACGTCGTGATCGGCTTCATCATCATGGCGGTGATCGTCACGGTCTGGGAATGACACGCCCGAGAATCCGCGAGATCAGCCTCGCCGCAACTCCCTGAGCGCCGCTCGGGGGCGCCAGTCTCTGATCGACCGATCCGATGACCAAGGCGCGTACGGGGCCATGGTGAGACCGGCCATGGCCACGAGCACGGTGTCGTAGTTGACTCGCCAGCCGGAGAAGTCCAGCCAAGCCTGGTTACGGTCGTCCTTCAGCGGCACGCCCTGGCCTGCCAGCGCCTCGCAGGCGTCGTCGAACTCGTTCCGCCCGATCGAGATCGGATCTTCAGGGCTTGGGCTGGGATTGAAGGGAATCCGAAAGAACGACGCGATCCGGCGGAGCGACAGGTAGCCAGCCCGGATGCAGTACGCGGCGCGGGCATCGGGAGGCCTGTCCACGGCGGACAGCAACAGCGACGCGGCGTCCAGAACGGCGCCCCCCGAAATGACCCACGAGTGCTCGGGCAGCGGCGACCGAAAGAACACCACCGCGGGAAAGGAGGTGTGCGTCTCCTGAAGCTCGAGGAACCACGCCTCGGCTCGTTCCCACAATCCTCCCAGCTCCTCGAAATGGTCGACCCTCCACGAACGTTGCAGGATTTCGACTCCCGTCGGCGGCGATCCTGCCCGCACCTCCATCGCGGCCACCAGGTTCTCGCGCCTGGAGAAGACGCCGTAGATCGAGGGCAGGTAGGTGATCAGCAGGGCCAACAGGATCAGACCGACGGCGGCTTCGGAGAAGACCGCGACCGTTGTCGGAAGATCATCCGGCCGCTCGAAGCCCAGCGTGAGGACGGAGGAGCCACTCAGCGCGAACGCCTCTCGAACCGAACGGGCGCCCATGCCCCAGTAGATCCCCGCATACCCCGTCAGGACCAAGGTGAGCCAGGTGATCAGCAGGGCGAGGAGGCTCACCGGACCGTACAGGGCCATGATTCGGTCGCGCCGCTCGTAGGGGTGCTTCGGGCGAGCCCTCAGACGGAAGATCCGCCGCATCTGGAAGAACACGAACCGCGATAGGCGGGCGGGGATCCCTCGAGGGATCACCACCGTGCGGACCGCCGACCCGAAGGTCGCCACGACGACGACCACCCCCGCGATGAAGACCAACTGCCGGACGACGACCATGCTGGAGCGACAAGCCTACCGTGGCGCGGGGGGAGTGGGATTCGAACCCACGAGCCCCTCATCAGGGCCAGCGGTTTTCAAGACCGCCCCGATCGTCCGCTCCGGCATCCCCCCGATCCGAGT
>DASSDP010000049.1:0-4662 GCA_035697085.1 Actinomycetota bacterium | reverse complement strand
CCAAGCCTCGAGGTCGATGGTTTGTCCTACCAGCACCGGCCAGAAGTAGGCAAACACACCCACGATCGCGACGATCACTACTGCGGCTGTGACGGGGGATGCCCACTGTTTACGGAAGCGAAGTCCGGCCAGGTCTCTGAGCAAGTACGTCGTCCCGAGAGCCAAGAAAGGAGTCACCGGCGTGAGGTAGAAGAGGAAGGCCGGCCTCTGCACGATCAGCCACGGCACATATTGGGCGAGGATGGGAACGAGGATCGCGCCGGCCCGCCAGGCCCGCGAGCTCCACCAAGCGAGCGCGAGGTACGGGATCACGAGGAGTGCCCCCCAGAACAGGAGTGGGTGACCGATGCCGAGGATCTCGGCGCCGGTGCGGTCGGTGCCGTGCCAGAAGTAGGCCACCGGGCGCAGAAGCAGGAACCACGTCCACGCCTCCGACATGTACGGATGGATCGGCTTCCCGTCCTCGCCGATCGTGGAAAGGTTGAAGTGGTACTCGGCCATGAATCGGTGATGGCGGAACCACTCCCCGAAGCTGAATCCTCGATCCTGAAGCCACGGTATCCATGCCGCCGCATACACGATGAACGGAACCACGAGGAAGGCGAGCACGATGCCGAGCCATTCCTCACGAAGGGCCCGCAGAAGGGGCCGGGCTGCTCCGGACCGTTTCCGTCGCGTGCGCTCCCAGGCCAGGGCGAGCACGGGAGCAGCCGCAAGGGCCAGCACGCCGGACCACTTCACCGCCACAGCCGCTCCAAGGGCAGCGCCGGCCGCCAGTCGGAGGGGACGCAGACCTCTGTGTGATGGGCCAGTCGGGATGCCTTCGTCGGATCCTCGGGCTCGTCCCTCGCCCTCGGAGATTTCCTCCTCCGGCATCCCTCCCGGCCCTTCCGGCGCCGGAGTCTTCAGCACGTCGCCCGGATCGGTGCGCTTGCGGTCAGCAACGAGAAGAAGGAAGCCGAGCACGACGAACATCGCCAGGAACACGTCCAGCATGGCGATCCTCGACTGAACGAAGTGGAGGTTCTCGGTGGCTAACAGGAGAGCGGCCACTCCAGCCCAGACCCAGCTTCCGGCTAGAACAAACGCCAGCGCCCCGACGAACGCAACGGTCAGCGTTCCGGCGAGTGCGGCCGATGCTCGCCACCCCAACGGGCGATTCCCGAAGATGTCGATGCCCCAGGCGATCATCGTCTTGCCGAGCGGCGGGTGGACCCAGGATCGCTCCACGTCGGCGTCGAGGCCGCAGTTCCGGTAGTCCTCCCCTGTGTACCAGCATCCGTCGGAGGCGTAATAGACCTCGTCGAACACCTTCTCCGGGGGGCTTCCGAGCCGATATCCGCGCAGGAGGCCGGCGAGAGCTGTGGCCGCAAGAACCACCAGGACAGCTTTCTGTACGCTGGAGCGCACCACTCCTCCGAGGATTCGGGGTCCGGACCAAGGATACGGTGGGAGGAGCAAGCACGTGCTTCAGGTCGGTATCGTCGGGTTGCCGAACGCAGGGAAGTCCACGCTGTTCAATGCTCTTGCGAAGACGCATGCGGCCACGGCCGGCCATCCGTTCACCACGGTCGAGCCAAACATCGGTATCGCGCTCGTTCCCGATCGCCGACTCGAGGCGCTCGCCGCAGCCCTGAAGCCGGAGCGGGTGGTCCAGGCCCACGTGCGATTCGTGGATATCGCGGGACTCGTCCGGGGCGCACATCGAGGTGAGGGGCTCGGCAATCGTTTTCTCGGTCACATCCGCGAGGTGGATGCGGTGGTGATGTTGTTGCGGGCCTTCACCTCGGAGACGGCCCCTCATCCCGAGGGGAAGGT
The DNA here is from genome assembly GCA_035697085.1 of Actinomycetota bacterium. Lineage (GTDB taxonomy): Bacteria > Actinomycetota > UBA4738 > UBA4738 > CALAEC01 > DASQUW01. The sequence continues at coordinate 2,844 of DASSDP010000049.1, read as the reverse complement.
GAACCCGGCGGCCGATCTGGAGGCCCTGGTCACGGAGCTGGCACTGGCCGATCTGGAGACGGTGACGGCGGCCGCGGCGAAGTCCGCCCGAAGGGCTGCCGCCACGAAGGAGACCGGCGAGCGCGGACGAGCCGCCGCTCTCGAGCACGCCGCCGAGGTCCTCGATCGCGGCGCCCCGGTACGAGCCGAGCTCTCGGGTGACGAGCTCGCCGCTCTTCGCGACACGTTTCTGCTCACGGCCAAGCCTTTCCTGTACGTCGTGAACGTGGGGGAGGGGGATCTCGGCAGCGAGGAGGATCTTCTCGATGGCGTTCGAGAGGTGCTTCCTCCAGGCGCGGAGGTTGTCGCCGTGAGTGCCAGGCTGGAGGAGGAGGTGGGGGACCTCTCGGACGAGGACGCCGCGGCGTTGCTGGAGGAGTACGGGGTTCGGGAGCGAGGCATGGAGAAGGTCGTCGAGGCTGCCAGACGTCTGCTCGGGATGATCACGTTCTACTCCATCGAGTCCAGAGAGTGCCGAGCCTGGCTCGTGCCTGAGGGGACCGCTGCCCGGGAAGCGGCCGGCGAGATCCACACCGACATGATGCGCGGCTTCGTGAAGGCCGAGGTCGTCCCGGCCGAAGCGCTCACCTCGGCAGGCTCGATGGCGAGCGCTCGGGAGCGAGGGCTTGCTCGGCTGGAAGGGAAGGACTACGTCGTTCGGGACGGCGACGTGCTCACCTTCCGGTTCACCACCTAGTTCACGAGCGGCCGACTCGACCCAGCACGAAGGCGAACAATCGTGAAACGAGCTGGTCACGGATTCCGTCTAATGAGTCAGGACATCGACTCGGAGGTGGATCGTGAAGCGGCAAAGCATGGCCGCGGCTCTCGTTCTTGCTTGTCTTGCTTCATCCGGTTGCGCGAACGAACCGAGTTCCGGAACGAGGGTCGCCTCCCCGGAGCCATCGCCGACGCCATCACCGGAGTCAACCATCGCCTCTCCGGAGCCGTCACCGAAGCCCACGCCGGTTTGGGATCAGTTTCCGGAGGTCGACCGTACCTCGGGTGAGGTCGCCGTCGACGAGTTCAACGCCTACCTCGAGTCGGCCCGGCCGCCGTGGGCCATATCGCCGTTGCGGGCTTCCCTCGAGTTTCTCGCCGTAGAGGAACCTCTTGCTCTGACGACCAGCGTCGTAATGAAAGCCTCCCCACCCGAAGGGGCGGACGAGGCGCTCGTCACGGTAACCCACGACGGTTTGGCGGATGATTCCGTCGGCGCGATTCGGTACGTGCTCGAGTTGGAGCGACAGACAGACGGCAGCTGGCGGCTCCTATCGGCGACGTGGGCTCAGCGATGCCAGAGTCGTCGAGGGCATCAGGACTTCTCAACGGAGCTCTGCGTCTAGATCACCAATCCCGAGCGTTTTGAAGCTCGACCGATAATGGAACCGTGTCCGGAACGCTTTGGCTCGTCGGAACGCCCATCGGCAACCTCGGAGACATGTCCGAACGGGCCCGCGAAACACTGGCCCGGGTCGACGTCATCGCGTGCGAGGACACCCGGCGGACCCGAGCCCTTCTGACGCACTTCGACATCAACGCACCTCGGCTGGTGTCCTTCTTCGAGGGAAACGAGCGTGGGCGGATCCAAGAAATCCTGAGGCTTCTCAAAGAGGGGTCCGACGTGGCGCTCGTTTCCGATGCCGGCAACCCCGGAATCTCAGACCCGGGATATCTGTTGGTTGCCGCGTGCGTCCGGGAGGGGCTCCCGGTGGATGCGATCCCGGGGCCCTCCGCGGTGACCACTGCTCTCACGCTCTCCGGGTTGCCCACGGATCGATATGCGTTTGAAGGATTCCTTCCACGATCCTCGGGCGGGAGGCGAAAAAGGCTGGCCGAATTGGCAGACGATCCGAGAACTCTGGTCTTTTACGAATCGCCCCGGCGAACGGCTGCCTTCCTCAGGGACGCCCTGGATGCCCTGGGCGACCGGCGAGGAGCGGTGGCCCGGGAGCTGACCAAGGTTCATCAGGAAGTCATCAGAGGGAGGCTGTCCGACCTCTTGAAGAGTGCCGGCGAACTTCGAGGGGAGGTCGTGGTGGTTGTCGAGGGCGCCCCCGAGGGGCAGGCTGCCGACCTCGAAGCGCTCGCGGCCGAGGTGGAGTCGCTGCGCACCCAAGGTCTTTCGCGGAGTGCCGCGGCGGCACAGGTCGCGGGTCAGTCCGGAGTCTCCAAGCGAACGCTCTACGACGCTTCACTCAGACGAAGAACTCGCTGAACGATCAAGACCATTCCAGGGGTGTGCGACAATCCCGCTCCGATGAAGGACACGTTCTACATCACAACCCCGATCTACTACGTCAACGACGTTCCGCACATCGGGCACGCCTACACCACGGTTGCCGCCGACTTCGTGGCTCGCTATCACCGCCTGCGAGGCGAGAAGGTCTTCTTCCTCACCGGCACGGACGAGCACGGCCAGAAGGTGGCCCGGGCGGCCGAGGAGCGCGGCGTGCCGCCTCAGGCCTGGGCCGACGAAATCGTCCCGCGATGGCGGGAGGTGTGGGAGGTCCTTGACATCTCCAACGACGATTTCATCCGGACGACCGAAGAGCGCCACGTGAAGCCAGTGCAGAAGCTGGTTCAGCAGCTCTACGACCAGGACGACGTGTACCTGGGCACGTACGAGGGCCTGTACTGCGTGGCCTGCGAGCAGTTCTACCTGGAAGACGAGCTCATCGACGGGAAGTGCCCGGTCCACGGCACCCCGGTCGACCGGGTGGAGGAAGAGAACTACTTCTTCAGGCTCTCTGCGTACCGAGACAAGCTCCTGGCCCATTACGAGGCCCACCCGGAGTTCGTCCA
>DASSDP010000048.1:0-8674 GCA_035697085.1 Actinomycetota bacterium | reverse complement strand
GGGAAGAACACCTCGAAGAAGCATGTCGCTCGGGGTTCGGCAGCCACAGCGTTCACAATGGTCTCGGCATCGCCGACCATCGCATCGGTCAGACTCTGGGCCTCCTCAACCGCGCCGCTGATGCGCCCCACCGTTTCGATGTCCTGGAGGAGGTCGTCGAAATCGGTGGCGTTCACCGTGAACACCGGGATGTCCAGGTCACGGACGCTCTCCTTCCAGTGCTCGCCGCCCGCGATCGTCAGCATGAGGTCGGGCTCCAACGAAACAAGCTTCTCCACGTTCGGATCCACGCCGAACTCGCCCGCCCCACCAACCTGCTCGACCGCCTGCGCCTCGGGAGGGTAGTTGTCGAAGTCGCCGGACACCCCGACGACACGATCACCGAGTCCCAGCGCGAACACGATCTCAGTGTTGGACGGCGCGAAGGTCACGATCCGCTTCGGCTCTGCGGGGAGCGTCACTTCCACGCCGTCGTCGTCCGTGACCGTAACCGGAAAGGCAGCCTCGGGTGAGGGCCGCTCCCGTACCGGCTCGTCGCCTCCGCACGAAACCCCGACGAGGAGCAACAGAACGCTCCACAGGGCAGTTGAACGAGGGGCGGGACGCATGGTGCCTCCTTCCTGGCCGAACGCGCGGCCGGTCGGGCAGCCCCTCGCCGACGGGCTCATACAAGAGCCCCCGGCCCTCCGCCGGGGGCTTCACTGTGGAGGCCCGCCGCCTTGCCGCGAGGGACGGCTCATCTCTCGCCTCGAGGCAGGTCTCCTGACTCTCGGATCACCGCTCCCCCGAGCCTTCCCGGGAAGTGCGTCCCAGTGGCATTCCTCGGGGTCGCTCCCCGATCACAGTGGCGCGACCGTGCCGGATTCCCACCGGCTTCCCTCTTCGGCCCTGCGGGATGCCGCTCCCGCATGGGCCACCTCGAGGCCCTATGGATACTCGTCGGGATTCTCCCTCCCGCACGGCCCTGGGGGCAAGATCAAGAAGCCTGTGGCGCCAGCCGAATACTTCTTCTAGACTCGTGACAAAAGGGGTCTTTCTTGGCGCGGGCACGATACGGGATCGCTCTCTTCATCGCCCTTTCTTTCGCCACGGCCCCCGTGGTGTCACCCCTTCCCTCAGGCACCTCTCGCGCGGAAGCCCTGCGACCGGTCTCGGCCGGGCGGGTTCAGGCTCTGGTGCCGAACGGGTGGGAGGTCCAGATGATCGGGTCGAGCGATACGCACCGGATCGGCTTCAAGGCCTCGGCCAGCCTCGACGAGTGGAAGGCGACCAAGGGAAGAGCGCAGGGGATCGAGGCGTACTGGGTGGATGCAGCGGACGTTGGCGTCCCCACGGACTACTACTACCTCGCCGCCCGCGGCCCTGCCGCCCGACGCCTCGCGGCCAGGGCGGACTGCCGCTCCACGGGCCGACGCGTTCTCCTCGACGACCGACCCCGGTTCGACCGCCGGATCGACTCACCGGGGAACTACGTGGCCACGGCCACCGGAACGTGTCGATCGAGCGAGAGCGTGACTCGATGGGCGTCGTTCGTCGCCGCCCCGGGGTTCGGCCCGGTGAGGAAGCTCGGGATCCCCGAGTCGGGCCTGTACTACGTCCTGGTCGTGGTGGATGACGGGCCCCGGGCGAAGGATCGGATGGGTCGCCTCCTCGAGAGCGTCTCGTTCGGGGGGACGGCGGTATCCGACTTCCTCCGTGTTGCCGCCACCGGCGGCCAGCGGTAGCTACTTCGGGCTGCTCTCCACGAACGGAGGCCTGATCACTTTGGCCGATCCGCGGCGCCCACGAACGTCGATCTCCACCTCGTCTCCCGCCGCGAACCGATCCCGTGGGAACAGGTACGCCATGCCGATCCCCAGTCGAAGCGTCGGCGAGAACGTTCCGCTGGTCGTCTCCCCGACGCGTTCATCACCCCCGTAGACGGAATAGTGGGGGCGAGGGATGAGCTTCCCGGTCATCCGCAGGCCCCACAGGCGACTGGGAATGCCCTCTTCCTTCTGACGGAGGAGCGCGTCACGACCCACGAAATCTCCCTTGTCGAATGCAACCGCCCAGCCGAGCGTGGCTTCCAGCGCGCTCCGCTCCTCCGAGATGTCGTTGCCGTGCAGCGGGTATCCCATCTCCAGACGGAGCGTGTCACGAGCGCCGAGGCCACATGGTTCGAGCCCCAGCGGCCGGCCCGCCTCGACAAGCTCCCGCCACAGTGCCGACGCAGCCTCATCGGGAGCGAAGAGCTCGAAGCCGACCTCCCCCGTGTACCCGGATCGAGACACGAGGACCGCGGTGTTCCGATACGTTGCGCCTCCACAGTGCATGTAGTCGAGGCCGCGAGCCACAGGGAAGAACTTCCCCACGAGCTCGGTAGAGCGCGGCCCCTGAACCGCGATCGTGACGAGATCCGGCCAATGCGTGACCACGGCGTCGTCCGGACCCGCGCTCAGCGCATCGAGGACCTTCCTCGTGTTTGCGGCGTTGGGAACGACCAGATAGCCGTCCTCTTTCTCCCTGTACACGATGAGGTCGTCGACGATCCCTCCGGATTCCGTCAACACCAGGTTGTACTGGGCCATCCCCACAGAGACCCTGGACACGTCGTTGCTCAGCACCCACTGAAGCCGCTGCAGGGCGCCCGGCCCCGCCACATCCACCTTGCCGAGGTGGGTGAGATCGAAGAGCCCGACGGATTCGCGGACCGCTCGATGCTCGGTGAGCGTGCCCGCGTACTCGATCGGCATCGACCATCCGGCGAATTCCCCCATCTTCGCCCCCAGGGCGGCGTGCTCCGGTTCGAGCGGGGTCCGTATGAGCTCACGATCGTCCGTTCGGCACCTCCCTGCCGCGGTAGTATGAACTCGGGGCCGGGCTGGGGGCACAATCGTCGCCGTCCGGCGCGTTGCTAAGGCAGCGAAAGGACGAGCATGCGGAAGGACTCATTCGATGTCGTCGTGATCGGATCCGGCACGGGTGGGTACTCGGCTGCCCTCCGGGCCGCACAACTCGGTCTCGGGGTCGCTCTGGTTGAACGCGATGAGCGTCTCGGCGGCACGTGTCTCCTTCGCGGGTGCATCCCCACCAAAGCACTGCTGCAGTCCGGAGCCGTCCTCGACGAGATCAATCGGGCCGAGGAATGGGGCGTGAAGGCCTCGGGCGAGCCGGACTGGGACGGGGTGCTGAAGTTCAAGGCGAAGGTGGTCGACAAGCTCGTGACCGGGCTCACGGGGCTGGTCAAGGCCAGGAAGGTCGAGGTCGTCAGGGGCACCGGGAAGCTCGTCTCGCCGACGAAGGTTGAGGTCACGACCAACGGAAAGGCCCGGGCGATCGAAGCGCCAAATGTTGTCGTAGCCACGGGGTCTTACCCGAAGCTTCTTCCGGGGATGGAGATCGGCGAGCACGTCATCACGTCGGATCAGGCACTGGAGCTGGACCGAATCCCGGCCTCCGCCGTGGTGATCGGGGCGGGCGCCGTCGGTTTGGAGTTCGCCTCGCTGTACCGGTCCTTCGGCGCGGAGGTGACGCTCATCGAGGCCCTCCCCAACCTGGCTCCTCTGGAGGACGAGGCCATCTCCAAGGAAGTGGCTCGAACGTTCAGAAAGCGCGGGATCGCGTCGCATGCGGGGGCGAAGGTCCAGGACGTGACCGAGACCGCCAAGGGCGTGAAGGTCAAGTTCGAGACAGGCGGAAAGAGTCAGACCGTGGCGGCCGACATCTGTCTCGTCGCCGTGGGACGGGGACCGATCTCCGACGGTGTCGGGCTCGAAGCGATCGGGGTCGAGGTGGAGCGCGGGTTCGTCAAAGTCGATTCGAGACTACAGACCAACGTCCCCGGGGTGTGGGCCATCGGAGACGTGGCAGCCACCCCCTTCCAACTGGCGCACGTGTCCATGGCCGAGGGCATTGCTGCGGCAGAGCGAATCGCGGGGCAGGATGCTGCGGAGATCGACTACGTCGGCGTCCCCAGGGTCACGTATTGCAGTCCGGAGATCTCCTCGGTCGGGCTCACCGAAGCCCAGGCCAAAGAACGCGGCCATGACATCCTCGTGGAGAAGTTCAGCTTCCAGGGCCTCGGGAAGGCCAACATCCTCGGAGAGGGCGGGACCTGCAAGATCGTGGCCGAGAAAGACGGCCCGGTGCTCGGGATCCACCTGATCGGCCCGCACGTCACCGACCTCATCGCCGAGGGAATGCTCATCACGAACTGGGAGGCCACGCCCGCTGAGGTGGCCGCGCTCATCCACCCGCACCCTTCGCTTTCCGAGGCCATGGGAGAGGCGCACTTGGCTCTGGCAGGGAAGCCCCTGCACTCGGCCTGAGGCACGGAGGAGAACGTGGCGGAGCGTACGAGAAAGAGCGCGTCGGCTCGGCCGAAGCCCGCTCGGACCGGAACCCCCCGCGTCGCCAAACCCAAGCCCAAACCCAAGCCCAAGCCCAAGCCAAGGGCGCCAAGGGCGAAAGCCTCGACGCTCTCGAGCTTCGATCTGAAGGAAGAACAGCTCAAAGAGATCTGGTACCACCTGAAGCTCTGCCGGTTCTTTGATGAACGGATGGAGACTCTGTACCGGCAGGGGAAGCTCCCGGGCGCGATCTACTCCGGACGCGGCCAGGAAGGCACCCACGTCGGCACCGCCTACGCCCTCCGGGAAGAGGACAAGTTCCTCGGAACCCACCGGGACCTCTCGGCGCAACTGACCAAGGGCCTCGACCTGAAGCGCGTGGCCGCCCAGTACTGGGGACGGATCGACGGCTACACCAGGGGCCGCGACGGCAACAGCCACATCGGAGACTTCCACGGCGTGGGAACGTTCGCGGCCGTCTCCATGCTGCCGGATTCCTACCCGGTCACCTGCGGCGTCGGCCTCGCGTTCAAGATGCGCGGCGAGAAGCGCGTGGCCGTGGGGATGTGCGGCGAGGGAGCGACGTCGAACGGGCGATGGCACGAGTCCCTGAACTTCTCCGCCATCCATCGGCTCCCCGTGGTCTGGCTCGTGAACAACAACCAGTGGGCGTACTCCACACCGAACGCTCTCGAGTTCCCGATCGAGCGGGTCTCCGACCGGGCTTCGGCGTACGGAATGCCCGGAGCGTACGTGGACGGCACCGAGGTGCTGCAGGTGTACCAAACGGTCTCGGAGGCCGTCGGGCGCGCCCGCGCAGGCGACGGGCCCACGCTCATCGAGTCGGTGTCGCTGCGGTGGAAAGGACACGCGGGCCACGACCCCGCCAAGTACGTTCCGAAAGAAGTGCTGGACGACTACGTGGAGAACCGAGACCCCGTGGCGAAGTTCGAGGCGTTGCTCCTGAAGGAAGGCGTCGTCGACGACTCCGACACGAAACAAATCGAGGACCGCGTCAAGAAGGAGTTCGACGAGGCGTACGAGTTCGCTCAGGAATCCCCACTCCCCGACGGTGCCGACGCGACGCTCGGCGTCTTCACCGATGATGGGTATTGGGCCCGGCCCGCCGAAGGAGCATTGCTGGGAGACGACCGATGATGGCGAACGAAAAGGTCCCCGCCGAGACCCCGCAGGCCGATCCCCGGGAGGCCTCGAAGCAGGCCTCCAAGGCCGAGGGCAAGCCTGACCGCGCCGCGAAGGAGAAGGAGCGGGCGGAGAAGGTCGAGGCCGGCGCGGCCGGCCACGGCGCGGAGGGTCGCGGCACTCGAAACGAACAGGGCGAGGCAACGTTCCTCCAGGCGATCTCGGAAGCGCTGTGGGAGGAGATGGAGAACGACGACCGCGTGTTCTTGCTCGGCGAGGACATCGGCATCTACGGCGGCGCCTTCAAGGTGACGGAGGGATTCATCGACAACTTCGGGGCCGAGCGGGTGATGGACACTCCCATCTGCGAGGAGACCATCATCGGCGCGGCCGTCGGCGCCGCGCTCGCCGGGATGCGTCCTGTAGCCGAGCTTCAGTACGCCGACTTCATCGCCAACGGGTTCGACGAACTGGTCAACGTGGCCGGGAAATACCACTACCGCACGGGACACTCGGTGCCCATCGTGGTCCGGGGCCCATCCGGCGGCGGCGTTCGGGCCAGCGCCTTCCACTCTCAGAACCCCGAGCCCTGGTTCGCCCACACGCCCGGCCTGAAGGTCGTCGTCCCCGCGTTTCCGTACGACGCCAAGGGGCTGCTGAAGGCCGCCATCAGGGACGACAACCCCGTCGTGTATTTCGAGCACAAGTGGATCTACCGCCGGATCAAGGAAGTGATCCCCGGACCGGATGAGGACTACACGGTTCCCATCGGCGAGGCGAAGGTGCATCGGGAAGGCGACGACGTCTCGGTGATCACCTACGGAGCCATGGTGCACAAGGCCCTCGAGGCTGCGGAGGAGCTCACCGATCGGGGGATCTCGATCGAGGTGCTCGACCTTCGGACGGTGCACCCGCTCGACACGGAGGCCATCCTGAGGTCGGTGGAACGCACGAGCCGCGCGGTAGTCGTGTACGAGAGCTACCGCTCACTGGGGATCGGAGCGGAGGTGTCGGCCCTTCTCGCCGAGGAGGCTTTTGAGATGCTGGACGCACCCGTGGTCCGTCTCGCTCCGCCGAACATCCCCGTACCGTTTTCCCCCACCCTCGAGGACGCATACATGCCGCAGGTCGAAACCATCGTGGAGACAGTGGAGAAGCTCGCGAAGTGGTAGCTGCGAGGTTCCGGGAACAGAGGAGGTCGATGCCGTGGCGACGCCGGTGACCATGCCCCAGCTCGGAGAGACCGTCGTCGAGGGCACCATCTTGAAGTGGTTGAAGGGGGAAGGAGACACGATCGAGCGCGATGAGCCGCTCTTCGAGATCTCCACGGACAAGGTCGATACCGAGGTCCCTTCCCCGTTGGCGGGAAAGCTGGAGAAGATCCTGGTCCAGGAGGGAGAGACCGTCTCCGTGGGAACGGAGCTGGCCCTCATCGCCGAGGACGGCGCCTCCGGCGACGGCGGTGGCGCCGGCGGCGGTGGCGAGGAAGCTCCCGCGAAGGACGCCGAGGAGAAGCCCGCGGAGAAGCCGGAACCGGCGGCCCCAGCAGCGAAGGAAGAACCCGCGGAGGCGGAGAAGCCGAAGGCCGAAGCCGTCCCGGCCACGAAAGCCTCCGGTGACGGCGGCCCGAGCGGCCCGCCCCGACGAGCTCCAACGGCGGCGCCGAGTCGAGGGGCCGCGCAGCGCGGGCCACGGAGCCAGATCCTGTCGCCGCTCGTTCGGAAGCTTGCCGACGAACACGGCATCGACCTCGGCCAGGTGGACGGCACCGGAACCGGCGGTCGTATCACGAAGAAGGACATCCTCGCGTTCATCGAGACCGGTGCGGCCGAACCGGGACGGCCTCGTCTCGAGGTCGCCGCCCCTGGCGAGGCTCCGACGCCCTCTGCCGCGCGCGCTGCACCGCAGGTCGTGGCGGGACGCGAAGAGGTCGTGCCGATCTCACACATCAGGAAGCGCATCGCGGAGAACATGCACGCCTCGCTTCAGACGTCCGCCCGTGCCTGGAACCTCGTCGAGATCAACATGGAGAACATCGTGAGGCTTCGTGCCCGGGCCAAGGATCGATTCAAGGATCGCGAAGGGTTTTCTCTCACCTACCTGCCGTTCCTCACTCGGGCCGTCTGCGATGCGCTCCTCGCCTTCCCCGATGTGAACGCGAAGCTCGACCTGGAGGCCGGGACGGCCACCTATCACGGATATGTGAACCTCGGCATCGCGGTCGCCTATGAAGAGGGACTCATCGTTCCCGTGATCCGACGAGCGGACGAGATGAACATGGTGGGGATCGCCCGAGCGATCAACGACATCGCCGCGCGAGCCCGGTCGAAGAAGCTCACGCCCGACGAGGTGCACGGTGGAACCTTCACGATCACGAATCCGGGACCGTTCGGCTCGCTCATCAGCGTGCCGATCATGAACCCGGGAGAGACGGCCATTCTCGCCTTCGACGCGATCGAGAAGCGTCCGGTCGTGATCGACGATGCCCTGGCCATCCGTCACATGGTGTACCTGTCGATGTCGTGGGATCACCGGATGATCGACGGGGCCACGGCAGCTCAGTTCCTCGGCCGGCTGAAGCAGAACCTGGAGACGTGGGACTTCACTCCGGAAGTTCAGGCGTACCTGTCGTGAGGACGAATGCGTCCGGCTGGCTCGTCACACCTCCTGGACGAGTTCCGTACCGCTTGGCGTACGACGAGATGCATCGCCTCGCCGAACTACGCGTTTCCGACGAGATCCCGGACGTCCTGATCCTCCTCGAGCATCCGCCCGTCTACACGGCAGGCCGACGCTCAGACCCCTCCCACCTGCTCCTTGCCGAGCACGAGCTGGCCCGACGCGGCGCCGAGCTCCACTTCGTGGATCGTGGCGGAAGCGTCACGTTCCATGGCCCCGGACAGCTCGTTGGATACCCCATCGTGCACCTGGGGACTCGGCCCGACGTGATCCGTTACCTCCGGGACCTGGAGGAAGTCATCATCCGAGCGTGCGGTGACCTCGGCGTTGACGTGGGTCGATCGGAACAGCACACCGGTGTCTGGGCCGGCGACCGCAAGGTCTGCGCCATCGGAGTGAAGACGACGCGGGCCGTGACCCTGCACGGTTTCGCTCTGAACTGCACCACCGATCTGTCGTGGTTCGATGCCATCGTTCCATGCGGTCTGTCGGACCGCGGCGTGGCGTCGCTCAGCGGCCTC
>DASSDP010000047.1:0-10157 GCA_035697085.1 Actinomycetota bacterium | reverse complement strand
AAGGAGAAGGCCTGGGCGAGCTCGGTCACGCTGAGCGGGGTGTCCGAAATGCACACCTGCCGGTAGATCCCGAACCGGGTTTCCTCCCCCAGCGCCCGGGCCGTCTCGTACAGTCGATCGAACCCGTTCACGGCCAGTCGCCCCACAGCGGTATGGATGATAGACCTCCGTCTACTCCGGCGGGGATGCGCTCCCCCGATGAGGGGTCTTGTCAAATCAATCCGCCGCTGTTACCGTTCTCCACGAAGATTAGCACAGGAGAAATTGGAGAAATTACGCAGGTCGGGAACCCGGTAAACCGCCGAGCCGTCTTACTACGAAGAATAAATCGAGCGAGGGAAGAGTAGGTGGGCGAACCCGCGATGGCCACGAGCGAATGGGAGATGGGCTGGCAGTATGGTGCTGCCTGCCGCGGCGAAGACGCCGAGATGTTCTTCGCCCCAAATTACTTCGAGCGCAAGGAAGAAAAGGACGTGCGGGAAGCGCACGCCAAGACCATTTGCGCGAGATGTCCCGTGCGCGACGAGTGCCTGGAGTATGCGCTACGCAACCGCGAGCCTCATGGCATCTGGGGCGGGCTCAACGAGTCCGAACGCAAGGCGTTGCTCCGCCACAGAGAGCGCGGCATCCGGCAGGTCGGCTAACCAGTCGGGCCCCACGGCATCGATTTCCAACCTTGACCACGCCCTGGGAGAATCCCCCTGGCCGAGACTCGGTTTGGAGGATCCGGTGGGCGTGAGCGATCGACTTCAAGAGCTTGGGATCGAGCTGCCGCCGGCAGCGCGGCCCGTAGCGTCGTACGTACCCGTGACCCAGGGAGGCGGGTTGGCGTTCGTCGCCGGACAGGTCCCGCTCGAGAACGGAAAGCCCATGGTCACCGGCCGGGTGGGGGAGTCCGTCTCCGTGGAGCAGGGTCAGGAGCTCGCGCGACGCTGCGCACTCCAGGCATTGGCGGCGCTCAACGAGGAGCTGGGCTCGCTCGATCGCGTTCGACGGATCCTCAAGGTCACCGTGTGGGTTGCATCGGGCGAGGGCTTCGTCGAACAGCCGAAGGTGGCAAACGGCGCCAGCGACTTGCTGGTCGAGGTATTCGGAGAAGCGGGAAAGCACGCCAGGGCGGCCGTGTCTGCGCCGTCGCTTCCGCTTGGCGCGCCCATCGAAGTCGAAATGATCGCCGACGTCAGCTGAGGCGTCGAACGTCCCCATCGCGACGAGTGACTCCGCGGGAGTCGAGCCATTCCAACAGAGGCAACGCGTACTTCCTGGTGGTTCCGAGCAGCTCGCGAAACCGGCTCACCGTGATCCCTTCGGTTCGAACGGCTTCGGTCCGAGCCACGGATTCCGCCCGCTCCGCGAACTCCGGGGTCACGACCACGTCCGGTGAGATTCTCACCAGGTGAAGTGTCGTGCAGGCGGCCTCCACCAGCTCGCGGGAGAAGCCGGCTCGTTCGAGATCTCGGATCGTCGGGGGTGTCGGTTCGGCCTCCCGCACAGCGGAAATCAACCGATTCGCTTCTTCTTCCCTCTCGCCGAGCGTAACGCGATGCTCGGCGAGGCGGAGCGTCGTCCCATCTCTCGTCAGTTCGCCTTCCTCCTGAAGCCGGGCGATCATCGACGCGGCAAGCCCCTGCTCCAATGCGGAAGCCAGGTCGGGCGCCGTGTTGAGCAGTGCCCGACGAACATCGGCGGCGTCGACGCCGGGCCGGAGCGGATGTTCCCGGTGATAACGGTCGAGTGTGGTGCGGGCTGCGGTGGCCAGCGACTGAAACACGTCGTCCGTGACCCACCAGGCGCCCACGCGCGAGGCTCCTTTGATGGCCGTGGTCGGGGAGCCGGTCAGGATGGGGATGTCCGCGGCCCGCAGCGCTCCGCGCTCCGACACGATGAGAGAGCTGAGGTCGTCTCCACGGCTCCTCTCTCGCCGGGCGAGTCGATTGCCGGGCTCGAGTCCCGGGCGGACAGGCGGCTCCGGATCGAGAACAATACCCCCGGCGACCGTCTCTCGCCTCCCTGCCTCCCTGAGAACGAAGCGGTCGCCCACCTCCACCACGATGGGTCGGGCAAGCCGGATCCGGGCGTAGCCCGCCTCACCCGGTCGGAGCTCCGATGCCTCGTAGAACCGCAGCCGGGAGTCGGTCTCCGAGGAGCCGGAGTACAACTTGTATGCGCCCCGTGGGGTGATGGCGTGAGCGAGGCTCCGCACCGGAACGATTCGAGCCTCGATCAGCGAGGTGGGGCGCCACTGGCCGGGTCGAGTGAGGACGTCCCCCCGCTCGACGTCACCTTTCGGGACAGCGGCGAGGTTCGCGGCCACTCTCGAAACCGGGCGGGCCACCTGAACGGCGCGTCGGTGCGTCTGGAGGGAGCGAACCCGAGCCCGCGAGCCGGAGGGATGGAGTTGGACCTCTTCTCCAACGGACAGAGGCCCTCCCGTGAGTGTTCCGGTGACGACCGTGCCGGCGCCTCGGATGGTGAACGATCGATCGATGTGGATCCTGGGACGACCGCGGTCATCGGGAGGCGGAGCGGCGCCGACCATGGCGTCGAGGGCGATCCGGAGATCCTCCAGGCCCTCGCCGGTGCTCGAGGAACACGGGACGATCGGAACGCCTTGCAGGACGGTTCCTGCGAGGCGTTCGGCGACGTCATATTCTCGTTGTCGAAGCATGTCTGCGTCCACGAGGTCGCGCTTCGTCAGGGCAACGAGCCCACCCGTCGCACCCAGAACGTCCACGATGGCGAGGTGCTCCTCCGATTGGGGCTTCCAGCCCTCATCGGCGGCGACGACGAAGAGCACCAGTCGCACGGGGCCGACGCCGGCAAGCATGTTGCGCACGAATCGTTCGTGGCCCGGCACGTCGACGAAGCCGATCTCTCGCCCGGAAGGCAGGGTGCACCAGGCGAACCCGAGATCGATGGTCAGACCGCGGCGCTTCTCCTCAGCCCACCGGTCGGGATCGATCCCGGTGAGCCGGACGATGAGGGATGACTTTCCGTGGTCGACGTGGCCCGCCGTCGCCACGACCTGGAGGGGATGAGTCCCGGGCTCGGAACGCGCCGCCTCCACGGCTATTCCTGCGACAGCGCGTACCTGACCGCACGGACGAGTCGCTCGTCGTCACCCGGCTCCACCGTGCGCAGATCGAACACCAGGGCACCTTCGTCCAACCGGCAGAAGACGGGGGGATTGCCGAGGCGAAGTCGGGCCGCCAGTTCCTCAGGATGGGCAAGGTGGTCCAGCCGAACGACGTGCGAATCGATAGCGTAGCCGGGGAGCGAGCCTCCCCCGGCAGCCGCCTCTCCACGTCCGGTTCGAGCGCCCGGCAGTTCGGTGGCGAGGGCGCTCACCCTGGATCGGAGCGAAGAAGCCGTTGCGGTGAGCGATCGCCAGGTGGGAAGGTCGCCTCGACGATCCGAGGCATGGAGGCGCAACACCGCCTCCAGTGCGGCGACCGTCATCTTGTCCACTCGCACCGCCCGAGCGATCGGGTGGCGTCGAAGCCGCTCGACGAGATCTCGATGTCCGAGGACGATCCCGGCCTGCGGTCCTCCGAGCAGCTTGTCGCCGGAGAAGCACACCAGGTCCGCGCCGGCTTGCAAGGACTCCGCCGCCGCGGGTTCGTCAACGGGAACGCCCGGTGTCCGGCGCAAAAGACCGCTGCCGATGTCGTACAGGAGGGGAACGCCGGCTCCGTGGGCCAGTTCCGCGAGCCGCCCCACGTCGGGGGCCTCGGCGAACCCGATGACCCGATAGTTGCTGGGGTGAACCTTGAGGATCAGTCCCGTACGGTTCGAGAGCGCCTTCCGATAATCGGTGAGCCGCGTCCTGTTCGTGGTTCCCACCTCGACCAGCTTCGCTCCGGAAGCGGCCATGATCTCCGGCAGACGGAACTCCCCTCCGATCTCGATGAGCTCACCCCGGGAGACCAGCACGTCCTTTCGCTTGGCCAACGCGGCGAGCGCCAGGAGCAGGGCAGCTGCGTTGTTGTTCACCGCCAGCGAGTCGGGGGCGCCGGTGAGTGAGGTGAGCAAGAACTCGGCCCGGGTCGTCCGGCGTCCGCGCTTTCCGGTCTCCCGATCCACTTCGAGATCGGAATAGGAGCGAGCCACTTTTGCCACGGCCTTGACCGCGCCCTCCGGCAGCGGGGCCCGCCCGAGATTGGTGTGAAGGACGACGCCTGTGGCGTTGATCACCGGGGAGAGTCCGAAGACGGTTCGGGCGGCGAGGTTCAGGGCGCGGGCCATGATCACCTCGTCGTCCGGGGGTACGGCTCCTCGGGCTGCCGAGGCCCGCACTTCTTCGAGGGTCAGGTGGATGGCCTGTTTGACTACGGCCCGGCCGAAGCGTTCCGAGGAGCGCTTTCCTGCCGCGGAGCGCAGAAGAGCATCGACCGAAGGCAGGCGTCGTCGGGCGTCAGGCGCTCCTCTTGACACGGGACGAGCCTACCGCGGACGAGGGCTCGCCGGATGTGTCGGGATCTGGCAGGAGTTGATCGAAGCCGTCGGGAGGAATGGGTCCAGGGCGCGCAAGGAAGTAGCCCTGTCCGTACGAGACGCCGAGATCTCGAAGGGCATCCACCTCAGCCTGGGTCTCGATGCCTTCCGCAACGACCTCGGCGCCGATGTCGAAGGCGAAGGAGATCAGCGCGGCGGCCAGGGCCCGGCGAGGTCGGTCGGCATCGATGCCCTGAGCGACTTCGCGGTCCAGTTTCACGACCTCGGGAGCGAGGCGGAGGATGTGCTTGAGGCTGGCGAACCCGGCTCCGGCATCGTCAACGGCGAGCCGCCCGCCGCGGGCCCGGAAGTCCTGGAGCGCGTCTCCGATTGCTCCGTAGTCGTCGACACGGGCATGCTCGGTCACTTCCAGCACCACGCTCTTGGCCGGCACGTCGGGGAGCAACTCTGCGAATCGGGTCGATGTCACCGTCTCGGGAGAGAGGTTGATCGAAAGATACGTTCCCTCGGGGAGAAGCTCGGGGTGCGCCAGTGCCAGCCTCACGGCGGCAAGCTCGAGCTCCTCCCGCAGGTTGACCGCTCCCGCCTCCTCGAACCACACGTCGGGGGTTCGGGAGGGCTCCACCGCGAATCGAGCCAGGGCCTCCACGCCGGTGACGCTGCCGTCGGCGAGGTCGGCGATGGGCTGGAAGACCATCTTGATCAGCCCCCGCTCCAGCACCTTCAGGATTCGCTCCGCCTGCTCCTTCTCGGCCCTCAGAGCAGCCGCCTGGGCCTGCTCTTTCTCGTACAGCTCTCGCAGCTCCTCCGCATAGAGGAGAGCCTGTTGATACCCGAGGTCGTTCGTATCCATCTCTTCCATCACCTTGATCCGATGTGCTCTTCGATCACGTCGCGGAGGCTTGCGGCCTTGAACGGCTTGGCCACGAACCCGTCGGCTCCCTCCTCGATCGCTTCTCGCTCACGGCTGTTGTGGATGGTGAAGACGATGATGGGAACCTCCGTGAGGGACGGTTCCTCTCGCAGCTGGGGAAGAAGGGTCAATCCATCCTGGTTGCCCAGGGAAAGATCCAGCAATACCGCGCTCGGACGTTCCCTTCGGGCGGCGGCGATCGCCTCGGCGAGATCCCTGACCTGGACCACCCGAGCGGCGTCATCGTCCAGCGACATGCGCACAAGCTGTCCCATTCCCGGTTCGTCGTCGATCAGCAAGACCAGGCTCATGTGTTGTCCCTCCCGTAGACTTCGTCGATCTTTCGTAGCAGGGCGATCGGGGAAAACGGCTTCGTGAAGTAGTCGTCGGCTCCGGACGCCATTCCCTCCTCCCGGTCCGCCTCCTGAGCTTTGGCGCTCAGCATGACGACGGTCGCATTGGAAGTGGCCGGGTCGTCTTTGAGCGCCCGGCACACCTCGAAGCCGGTGAGCCCGGGCATCATCACGTCGAGAAGCACCAACTCTGGGTGGTGCTGGCGCGCCAGGGCGAGTGCTTCCGTGCCGTCGGCTGCTTCGAAGATCTCGTATTCGCTCCTCGCCAGGGTCATCTTCACCAGCGCGCGGATCCCGTTCTCGTCGTCGGCAATCAGGAGCCTCCTCACGGCGACACCATCTGAGAATCGCGCTGGGCCGGCAGGGTGAATCGGACGGTCGTTCCCCGTCCGGGCTCGCTCTCCGCCCAGATCTGACCGCCCTGCATCTCCACGAGGTTCTTCGTGATGTACAGGCCGAGTCCCGTGCCGCTCACGCTTTGGACCTCGGGTCGGTCCGCTCGGAAGAACTTGTCGAAGAGGTGTCGAGTCTCCGCATCGGTCATCCCGATCCCCTGGTCAGTGACGCTGACTTCGACATTCGGGCCGATGTCGCGTGCGCTCACGGCGATCGCGGTTTCGGGCGGCGAGTACTTCATGGCGTTGGAAACGAGATTCGTGAGGATCCGGATCAGCATCTCTCCGTCCGCCATCACCTTTGGGAGCTCGTCGTCCATCTCGAGGCGAATCTCTCGGTCCTGTCCCAGCAGCGCCCCGACGTCCTCGATCGCTTCCTCGAGGTTCATCGGGCCCAATCGCACGTCCATCCGCCCCGACTCGATGCGCGACACGGAGAGCAGGTCCTCGATGAGGCGACCGAGGCGCTCCGCGGAGACGTTGATCGACCGGAGGGCCTCTCGCGAGGTCTTCTCGTCCACGTCGCGTTCCAACAGGAGCTCCGAGAAACCCTGGATCATGGTCAGAGGCGTGCGGAGCTCGTGGGAGACGGTGGAGATGAGGGAGGACTTCAGCTCGTCGACTTCCTGTTCGTGCGAGGTGTTCCGAAGCACGTCCACCCCTCCGAGGAGCTCGCCCTCGCGGTCGAGGATGGGTGCCGCGGCGATGCTCACCGGAACCCGGCGCCCATCTCTGGTGACCAGGGCGACGTTGTACCCACGGCTCGCCATCACCCTACGGGCGGCGATCGCTCTGGCCCGGAATCCTTGCTCCGGTGTGATGAGGTTTCCTCTTGCGTCAACGAGCGGACACACGTCCTCGTAGGTGCGCCCCTGCGCTCCTTCCTCGGGCCACCCGGTCATCTTCTCCATCGCGGGGTTGACTGAGACCACCAATCCGTCCGCGTCGGTGATCACGACTCCGTCGGCGATGCTGGCCAGGATGGCCTGCTGACGCTGTTCGCTCTCCCTCAGCAGCTCTTCCGCGGCTCTGCGCTCGAGGTCTGACCGGTGAAGCGACTGAGCTGTTCGCCCGATGAGCACCGTGAGGAGAACGACGGTGAAGACGGCGAAGATTGCCACGCCGAATTCGGCGGCGTAGAGACCGGACCGTTCCCCGGTCAGCCGGATCCATCCTGCCAGGACCACGACTCCAAGGGCACTCGGCAGGAGGCGGCCAAGGAGAAGACCACCGGGGCCATCGCTGCCGACGATCCTCATGATCCCGCGGCTCGGTCGGGCGGCGAGGATACCGGCGCAAACGACCGAGAACGTCACCGCGGTGTGGAGGGCCATGACGACGGTTCCGCCAACAAGCCTCGAAAGCGTGGGGACGTCATAGAGGCGGCCGACCAGTCCGAGCAGCGGGAAGAGCGCCGCCATGAGTGTCAGCGTTTCGGCGGG
The DNA here is from genome assembly GCA_035697085.1 of Actinomycetota bacterium. Classification (GTDB taxonomy): domain Bacteria; phylum Actinomycetota; class UBA4738; order UBA4738; family CALAEC01; genus DASQUW01. The sequence continues at coordinate 2,599 of DASSDP010000047.1, read as the reverse complement.
TGCGCGTCCGGACGGTCGTTCCACGTCCAGGAGCACCAAGGCGGCACCGATCAGAACGAAGCTGATTGCGGAGGGGATGGCCATCTGGCCCGGGAACGGCCCGGCGTCCTTCGTCAGAAGCGTCTGGTCGATCCCGAGGTCCAATCCGAAGGCGTACTCGCTCAGCTTGAGCAGACCGACGAGGGCGACGGTGACCGCACTCGCCACTCCCGCCCACCGTCGGCGGTCGGCTCCTTCGTCGTTCGCCAACAGCCACAGCGAGACGCCGGTGAGGATGAAGCAGACCGCGGTGCTGGCGACCATCGGGTTGGTCACCCCCGGGATGAACGTCCGGAGGGCGGCGATGTCCAGCAACCAACCAATCAAGACGAGGGAGCCCACGGTCACTGCTGTTGCCGCGGCAACGCGTGGCAACAGTTGAGTCCAGGATCTTTGGGACGACTGGGAATCGGGGCGTCGGCTCAAGAGGTCACGGGCGAGCAGAGATCGGGCGACGCGATCGTCGCGGATCCTCCTCACATGTCATTTTTCGACCCATGAAAAGCCAGACTTGAGACGCTCGCCTCTAAAGAGTGCCTTTGTCCGATGCCCCAATCGGGAGTCCGGCCGACATCTGAGGGTCACCTGATAGGATTCGTCACCGCGTCGGTACCCGAGGAGGCTCAAATCGTCATGGAAATGGAAACCCCAAGCGCTGCCGCCGATCGCACAAAGTTCGTTTCCCTTCCGATCGTCGATCGGACGGGATTCGTTGAGCTGGCGCCGTACCGGGGCGAGCTCGACCCCAATGAGTGGGAGGGGCTCGAGTACCTCGACTGGAAGAGCGGCGGCGACACGAACTTCGCCATCCTCGCGTCGGCCACGGGAGAGCACGACCCCCGCGGCTTCTGGGAGCACGGGAAGCCCGACAAGGATGGTGTGTGGACGTCCAACATCGAGGCGAGCCCAACGCTTCGGAAGTGGACCGAGAACGTCGGGGCGAACTTCGGGCGGGTCCGGATCATCAAGCTGGAGCCCAACACCGAGGCGGAGGCTCTGAGCAATCTTCACCCCGACGACAACAACCGCCTGACCGAAGCGGCCACCGGCTGGGTGGTGCGGGCGTGGCTCCAGCTCACTGACAACCCGGACAGCTTCATGATCTTGAGGGAGACGAAAGACGATCCCGCCACCGAGCATCGGATTCCTCTCCCAGCGGGAGCGCAGTTCGTCCTGGACTCGGAGAGGCTGTATCACGCCGTGTGGCACCAGGGGACCGAGCCGAGGTATGCGCTCATCGCGAGCTTCGAGTCAGGCCCCGAGCTGAATTCCTGGATCGAGTCGCAGCGCTAGGATTAGTCTGTAACCGTGGCCGAGTCCACCGACGAGCGCTCCGCCTACACCCAGCTGGGGGAGCAGTGGCTTCTCCGCGGTGGAGGACTGGACGTCATCACCACGGTCGAACGGGACCTCTCCACCGAGGAGATGGTGCTCAACATCGGCCCGCAGCACCCTTCCACACACGGCGTGCTTCGATTGGTGCTTCAGCTCGACGGGGAACGGATCAACCGAGCAGAACCGGTGATCGGCTACATGCACCGGGCGGCGGAGAAGCTCGCGGAGCACCGCGATCACCTCCAGGTCCTGGTCCTGATGAACCGGCACGACTGGCTCTCCGCGTTCAACAACGAGCTCGGGTGGTGCATCGCAGTCGAACGCCTGGCCGGCATCGAGGTCCCGGACCGGGCCCAATGGATCCGCACGATGATGGCCGAGTGGAATCGCCTGCTGAACCACTGGATGTTCACCGGCTCGTACCCGCTGGAGCTCGGAGCGATGACTCCGATGTTCTACGCGTTTCGGGAGCGGGAGATGATCCAGGATCTGATGGAGGCGGCCACGGGCGCGCGGATGCACCACTCCTATGCGCGGGTCGGCGGACTGAAGGACGACCTCCCCAAGGGATTCCTGAAGGAGGCGGCGGAGGTTCTCAAGTGGAACCGGAAGAAGCTTCGGGATTTCGAGCGGCTGATCATGGGGAACGAGATCATCGCCGCGAGAACCAGGGGCGTCGGAGTGCTGCCGGGACAGGTGGCGACCGCCTTCGGCGTCTCCGGGCCCGTCCTTCAGGCCTCGGGCGTGCCCATGGACGCCAGGAAGGACGAGCCGTACGAGAAGTACTCGGAGGTCGAGTTCGACGTGCCGGTGGGGGAGAACGGCGACAGCTACGATCGGCTGTGGATCCTCGTCCAGCGGATGTACCAGTCGTGCAACATCATCGAGCAGTGCATGGAGAAGCTCCCCGCCGGGCAGTACATCAGCCCGAAGCTTCCGAAGAAGATCAACATCCCAGAAGGCGAGGTCTACGTTCGCACCGAGAACCCGCTCGGCCTGATGGGGTACTACCTCGTGGGCGACGGAAAGAAGTATCCGTACCGGTTGAAGATGAGGACGGCCTCGTTCTCCAACGTCTCCATGCTCCCCTGGCTCCTCCGGGGTGCGTTGCTCCCCGACCTCATCGCCATCCTTGGCTCGGTGTTCTTCGTCGTGGGAGACGTCGACAGGTAGCGAGCAGAGCTCAGCAGCTCTTCTCTCGGTCTCCGAGCACGCTTGCGGGGGG
>DASSDP010000046.1:0-11888 GCA_035697085.1 Actinomycetota bacterium | reverse complement strand
CCACCATTGGCTGGCCGATCTGTATTCCGACTCCGATGGCCTGGAGGTCGATGTCGACGAGGCGGTGCCGAACGACTCCTTCTCACTCGAAAGCGAGTACGACGCCCGCTTCACGCTCCGGGTTCGGCCCCGGAGACCGGCGGCGTCATCAGCAGGCTGAGGGCAAACCCCGACAGAGACGCCAGCACGATGGTCCCGCCCCACAGCTCGGTGACCCACGTGACACCGAACTGGATATCGAGCAGAAGGAAGTACGTCGTCCACAGGACAATCGGAACGATCGCCGCCACGAGGCGGTCCGCAGCCGTCCGGGACGTCGACGGGAGGAGTCGACCGATGAGCACATCCGCGGCGAGTCCTCCGCCCATGGCGGCAAGGATGGTGATCCCCACCTCGAACTGGTGCTGTGACGCCATCATCGCCGCGACGGTGGTGAACAGGAACGTCACGCTGCCGAACGGAGGGTGCCACCGGCGGAGGATGAGCAGGACGGGGGCCATCAGGATGAGGTTGGTGACCAGGACCGACACGATCCCGATGATCTGCGACGTCTCCGGGGTCACGTAGCCGCCGGGAAGGCGGGCCAGTGACGCCGCGTCCGGGGCGGTGGCGAATCGGCTGAGGAACGCCGACACGTATTGGAAGAAGAAAGCCACCGCCGCCGTGGTCAGTGTGATGGAGAGGAGCGGCGGCATGAATCGTGTCCACGAGATCCTCCGCGGATCGGATGAGGACCATGCCGCTCGGAGCGGGCTCGTGGCCATGAGAACACCGGCGGTGAACAGCACCAGGTGCGGCGGGCTGAGAAGGGCCTCGATGCTCACCTCGACCCCGAGCATGCTGTGCCAGATGAAGTCGACGGCCCCGGCCGCGGCGAACGTGGCCGCGCCGACGAGCCCCAGCCCGTAGCCGACGGGGATCGCCGCCGGCACGCTCGCTCCGCGCCGCAGCTCCCGGAGCACCAACCATGCCATCCACGCCGCCGTGGCCGCGTAGCCCGTGTACAGCGCGGCGTGCCAGGGGGTGAGGAACGTCTCGAGGGCTTCCAGGTTGTTGTGGGCCCAGCCGTCGATGAAGAGACCAACCACCAGCCAGGCGGAGAGGAGCGCCGTGACGAGGTCGTCGCGTCGAGTGGTGCGCGGCCGCTCGACCCGAGAGATGGTTCGGGGTTTGCAGGTTGACAGTCGATCTCTCACCGAGGTCGGAATTCCGGATCCTCCTTGATCGTCAGGCGCACCCAGCGTACGTGAGCCGCACGGGGTCCGATGAGGCCCATTGGGATGGTTTCCCCGTAGCCCCTGCGGGCCATGCCCTCGGGCTCTGGGCGGGAGCGATAATCCACTCCGTGCGAAGGGAGCGGCGAGCCCGTGGGACCGGCGTGGGCTTGAGCGTGGCGCTTGGGGCCACCGTGCTGACCCTCGCCGTCGGCTATCTCATCAAGCTCCCGTGTGCCGGCGGTGACTGGAGAGACGAGCGGCAGTACCGGCGGCTGTGCTACTCCGACATCGTTCCGCTGTACTCCGGCCGGGGGATCGATCGCGGGCTGGTTCCCTACCTCGAGGCCGACAACGAGTACCCCGTGCTCACGGGGCTGTCGATGGCCGCGGCTGGAGCACCCGCAGATTCCCACGCGTCGTTCTTCACCTGGACGGTGCTGATGCTTTCGGTCTCGGCCCTGGCCACCGCGTGGGCGCTCCAACGAATGGCCGGGCATCGGGCGCTATTCTTCGCCCTGGCACCAACCCTGGCGGTCTACGGATTCATGAACTGGGATCTGCTGGCCGTCGCCCTGGTGACCATTGGCACGCTGGCGTACCTTCGCGAGCGAGACACCGCCGCAGGCATCCTCCTCGGCCTCGCCATTGCCGCCAAGCTCTATCCCGCGCTCCTGCTCATTCCGTTCGCCGCCGGGCGGCTACGAGCCGGCCGAGTCGATCGTGCGGTCCGCCTGGCCGCGTGGACCGTGGGATCGTGGGTGGCCGTCAATCTGCCCTTCGCCATCCTGGCCCCCGAACGATGGTCGTTCTTCTTCCGCTTCAATGCCACGCGGGGGGCGGATTGGGATACCGCGTGGCTCCTCCCCCAGCACAAGCTGGGGTGGACCACGGGCGCGATCAACGTGCTGGCAGCGGCGACGTTCCTGGCGCTCGCGGCCCTGATGTGGATAGCCGCGGAGCGGCGCCGACACGGGTTTCAGCTGTGGACCCTGGGCTTCCCCATCCTCGTGGTCTTCCTGCTCACGAGCAAGGTGTACTCGCCTCAGTTCAGCCTGTGGCTGCTCCCGTGGTTCGCCCTGGCCCATCCCGACATTCGTCTGTTCGCCGCGTTCCAGGCCGCAGACGTCGCCGTCTTCGTCACCCGGTTCACCTGGTTCGCCGACTTCGAGACGGGGGACCTTCCCTCGGCGGGCTTCCAGCTGGCCCTCGTCGTCCGGGCTATCGTCCTGATCGCCTGCGTGGTTGCATGGATCCGAGGGCAGGCGCAAACACATGATCCGATACCCGAGCCCGCGGCGGTGACGGCGTGAGGACCGAGGAAGAGGACGCTTCCCGCTCGCAGGCGGTCCCGGACTCGCGACAGGCGGAACGCGCGCGCATCGTGCGGGGCATCCGGTACTGCCTCGCCGTTTTCCTGAGCGTCCGGGTCGCACTCTCGGTGCTGGCGCTTCTCGCCGTGGCGCTCCTTCCCCACTCATCCGCGATCGGGGAGGCCGCGGGCATCCCCGTGCCGGTCAACGTCCCCGGGTGGCCCGCGTCCACGATCACGCCCGGGTGGCACAACCTGATCACGGCGTGGGAACGGTTCGACGCGCTGTGGTTCCTTCGGATCGCCACCGCCGGCTACGCGCCGGGCGACGGCAGCGCGGCGTTCTTCCCCCTGTACCCGATCCTGATCTGGGTCGTCTCTCCCATCCTCGGCGGCCACCCACTGGGGGCGGCCCTGCTCATCTCGAACGCCGCGTTCCTCGGCGCCCTGATCGTTCTGTACTTCCTCACCTCCTCCGAGTTCGACGAGCGGATCGCCCGGCGGACGGTCCTGTACCTGGCCATCTTCCCCAGCGCGTACTTCCTCCTGGCGCCGTATTCGGAGTCCCTGTTCCTTCTCCTCGTGGTGGCGTCTCTGTGGGCAGCCCGGCGGGAGAAATGGGCGCTCGCCGGGGTGACCGGGGCCCTCGCCGCGGTCACCCGGAATGTCGGGGTGCTCCTGGTCCTTCCGCTGGCCGTCGAGGGCATCCACCAGTTCCGGGAACGGGGTGGTCGGCTGGCCCCCCGGCTGCTGTGGTCGGGAGCCGTCGCGGTGGGGACGCTCGCCTACCTGGGCTTCTGGCAAGGATTCGGAGGCGACGCGCTGGCACCTCTTCACCAGCAGGCCACATGGCAGCGAGAGGCCGCAGAGATATGTCTTTGGATGATCGGATGTGTCCCCTTCCCCCCGGCGACCCTGCTCCGGGGGACCGGAGAAGCCTTCAGGTGGATCGGCCAGTATCCGGGCGGGTACCACCTCTTCGACTGGCTCCTGGTGGTGCCGGCCCTGGTCGCCGCGGCGTGGGCGACGATGCGGGCCCGGCCCACGTTCTCGGTCTACGCCTGGGCCAGCCTCATCGCGCCGCTGTCCCTGGTGTTCCCGCCGCGCCCGTTCATGTCGATCGCCAGATTCCTCCTTGCCGCCTTTCCTCTGTTCTGGGCCGCGGCGGTGTGGGCGGGACGGCGAGCGGGGGTCCACGAGGCGGTCGTGGCGGTGTCGGCGGCAGGACTGGGCGTGATGACCGTCCTCTTCGTCAATTGGTACTTCGTGTTTTGACTCGCTCGGGACGCCTCCCACCAATAGAATGAGCCAACGCCCAGGGAGGAACGCCCGTGACCATCAAGGTCGTGATCGCCGACGATCACTCGCTCGTCCGACAGGGACTGAGGCGCTACCTGGAGTTGGCCGATGACATCCAGATCGTCGGCGAGGCATCGACCGGGGCCGAGGTCATCGCCGAGGTGGAACGACAGAATCCCGATATCGCGGTGCTGGACATTCGCATGCCCGACATGGACGGCCTGGAGGCGGCCGCGACCATCGGCGGCAAGTACCCCGACGTGGGGGTGATCATGCTGACCGCCTACGACGACCGGCAGCTCGTGGTGGACGCGGTCCGGGCCGGTGCCCGCGGCTACGTGCTCAAGGCTCGCGACGCCGAGCACCTCACCCAGACGGTTCGCCTGGTGGCGGCGGGGAATCTGGTCATCGATCCCAACCTCGTCGTGGTGCTGGCCGACGAGCTCTCCACCGCGAAGCAGAGCGACCGGAAGGCGGAGACGCTCACGGGGAGGGAGATCGAGATCCTTCAGCTCCTGGCCCTGGGGCACACGAACCGCGACATCGCCGGGCAACTGTTCATCTCACCCGACACCGTGAAGACTCACCTCGAGCACATATACCAGAAGCTCGGGGCCACCGATCGCACCGCGGCCGTGGCCGAGGCCATGCGCCGCCGGCTCATCGAATAGCGGAACCTTCCCGAACGAACCTCAGGGCGTGATCGTCGGCACCGGACTCGGCTCGACCGGGGGCGTCGTCTCGATCGGCGGGGGCGGCGTCGTCGGAGGCGGCGGTGGGGGCAGAGTCGGAGAGGGGGGACTCGGAGGAGGCGGCAGCTTCGTCTTCTTCTTCTTCACCTTCTTCGGAGGGGTCGGACTCGGGGTCACCTCGATGCCCTCACCCTCCACGATCTCCCCGGTGAAATCGGGAGTGGGAAAGTCGGGCACGAACCGTCCCTCGTGGACCGGGGCCATGAAGTCGTGCCAGATGCGCGCCGGGTATGACCCCCCGGTCACAGAGATCCCGTGCACGTTGGTCATGGGGATCCGGGCTCTCTTGTGGCCCACCCAGACGCACGTGACCATCAGACGGGTTCCGCCGCAGAAGTACGCATCGGCGTGTTGCTCAGCCGTGCCCGTCTTGCCGAACTGAGGAACCCCGATGTTGGCCGCGGTCCCGGTCCCGCAGCACACCACGTCCTCGAGCGCCGCAACGACCTGCCACGCGTCGTTGGCGTCCATGACCCTGGTCCCCTTCTTCGTCGTGCGCTCAAGGACCTCCCCGGTTGCGGTTCGAACGACCCGCACCGGAGTGGCGTAGTGGCGAACGCCCCCGGTGGCCAGGGTGGCAAACGCCTGGGTCATCTCCAGCGGTGTGACCTCCTCGGTTCCGAGCGTGATGGAGCACACGGGGTCGAGGGGACTCTGGATGCCCATCTTGTGGGCGATCTCCACCACCCGTTCCGGGCCCACCTCCACCACCAGCTGGGCGAAGATGGTGTTGACCGAGCTGCGAGTGGCTCCGAACAGATCGAGCGTTCCGCTCCCCGAGTCGGAGTAGTTGGACGGGTCCCACCGGTCCCACTCCGGGCCGCACCGGTCGTCGTCGATGATGACCTTCCCCGGCCCGGCAAAGCGTGACCGAAGCGAGATTCCGTTCACCACCGCCGCGGCGAGCGTGAAGACCTTGAAGGCCGATCCGGTCTGTCGTCCGGTCCCCCCTCGGAACGTGGCCAGGTTGAACTTTGCCTTGCGAAAGTCCTTCCCCCCGACCATGGCCTTGATCTCGCCGGTGCGCGGGTCGAGGGCCACGAGGGCAACATCCGGATCCCCCGGCTGCCCCAGGTGGTTGGTGATGGCCCGCTCCGCCGCTCGCTGCATCGTCATGTCCAGCGTCATGCGAACCCGAAGGCCCCCGGCGAAGGTCTCCTCGTAGCCGTAGTTCTGCTCCAGGTACTGCCTCGTGTAATCGACGAAGTACGCAGCCGGCGTGCTGAGAACGCGGCTCCTCTTCCGCCGAGCCGTCTCCACGGGTTCGGTGCGAAGGCTTCGATACGTGGCCTCGGAGATGTAGCCGAGCTCCGCCATCCTCGACAACACGTGGTTTCGCTTCGCCTTGGCCAGATCGGGATTCCTGCGGGGCTGGTTGGCCTCCGGGGAGCTGATGAGCCCCGCCAGGGTGGCCGACTGAATCAGCGAGAGCTGCTCGGCCGGCACGCCGAAGTACGTCTCGGCTGCCGCCTGAACCCCGTACGCCCCCGCCCCGAGGTAGATCGTGTTCAGGTACCGCTCCAGGATCTCGTCCTTGGAGTACTTCCGCTCGAGCTTGATAGCCAGCAGCCCTTCCTTGAGCTTGCGAGCCAGCGTCCGCTCGAAGCCGCGCTCGGGGTCGTAGCCGAACTCCGACCGGAAGGCGTTCCGAACGTACTGCTGGGTGATGGTCGAGGCGCCCTGCTGGATCGCTCGACCCCGGAAGTTGGCCCATGCCGCCCGGACGATGGCCGCTGGACTCACTCCGATGTGAGAGTAGAATCGCTCGTCCTCCGCGGCGATCACCGCCTGCTTCAGGTGCTCGGGCATCTCGCTCAGCGGGATGATCGTTCGATCGATCTCGCCATGCAGGCCGGTCACGAAGTTCCCCGCGCTGTCGTAGAGGAACGTGGTCTGCTCCGACGCCGGCTCGGGCGGAAGGGGCAGCTTGAGGTAGACGTAGGTGAACGCCAGGGCCAGCGCCGTCACCATCGCAACTGGGATGGTCACCAGCCACCACAATCGCCGTAGGAACCGTCGCTTGCGGCGGCGTGGGGTGGCCCGATGTTTCGGCGCGGTCCTTCCGACCTTCTTTCTGGGAAGGGTGTGGACCGCCACTGATCTCAGAGTTTACCCGCCGAACTCCCTTTTCTTACCCGGGAGGATGACCGGCTACAGAAATCCTCTCCGACCGGCCCGGATGACCAGCTGGACGATCGACCACACCGCGGCCAGCTCGATCAGCATGGCCGCGGCCATCCCGACATATAGACGCTCCGAACGGGCCAGAAGTTTCCGGGCCAGGTGCCTCACCCCACCCCGGCTTGGCCCCGGGTTTCGTCTGGGAATCGGGCCGGCGAAGGTTCCTCCGGCGTCACGGAACCCTCTTCCCAGGAGGATCACGAGGCCGACCGGGACCGCCGACGCCATAGCGGCCGCCAGAAGGACCTTCCCGGCCACGGGGGGAAGACTGGGGGCGCCGACGAACGAAAGGAGTCGGGGCGCGTTCAGTCCATCCTCAACGCGCAGCCACCAACCGCCTCCCACCCGGACGGGGAGGCTCCCGACGTACAGGAGCATGCCCGCTCCCGCCGCGCCCACGAGGGCGGGGATCCACCCTGGACGGACCGCTCGAAGAAGCGGGATCGCTCCCACGACCGCCGCCACGAGGCCGAGCGCCGCCGCACCGGTCAGGATGACGTATAGCGGCTCGATCGTTCCTCGAGCCGTGGCCAGGTCGAACGTGAGCCACGTTCCGGGGAAGCCCCCGGCCGGAGGAAGCCCGGCCAGCGAGGCCGCGGCCACGCCCAGCGCCGCACCGCCCACCCAACGCCGGATGCGGGAGCGTCGGCCGGCGAGTTCCTCCTCCTCCCCCGGCCACCCCACCAGCAGGGCCACACCCGACGCCAAAAGAAACGCGGGGAACAGAAGCAAGAACGCACGGAGTCCGACGGAGCCCCCCAGGCCAATCGCCAGGAACAGCACGGCGCCGGCGGCGCCGCAGATCGCCGTGAGCGAGGTGTGGGCCCGGCCGGCCAGGAGCCCTGATCCTCCGGCGATCATTGTGGCCACCACGGCGGCGGCGGCGAGTGGGATGCTGTCCTCCACACCGGCGACGATCGGGCCGGCGAGAGCGCAGAGGGCCACGCCCTGCCCTCGGAGCGCCGCTGTGATCAGTGCCCCCGGACCGTTGCTCGCCGTCAGCCGCCACGTTGCGAAGCCGGGCACCGCCCCAACCTTCGCCGCCGCAGAGAGCAGGAGGAGCGCGCTGCCGAGCCCCAAGCCGCCGGCCGACGTGACGGTGGAGGAACCCGATCGATCGAACAGAACGGCGAAGCCCAGCACCGCGACGAGATCCGCCGCGGCCAGTCCACCGAGACCGGGCATCCGTCGCCACCCCGAGCCCGTCAGTGAGGCTGCCGCTGCGGCGAGTGTGGGAACGGGAAGGAAGAGAGCCTGCCCTACGAGGCTCGTCGAGTACGCCCCGACCACGACTGCCGACATCGAGACGGTCAGACCGACCACGGCGCCGACCGCGGCCCGACCGCGAAGCGCATCCGCCCGAATCAGCGCCAGCAAAACGCCGATCTCTGCGACGGGAACCACGCTGGCCTGGAGCAACCCCGGCTCCAGCCCCCTCCACCCCACGGTCTCTGCTCCGTAGAGCCGCCAGAAGACGGACCATGCGGCGGCGTGGGCCGCGAGCCACACGGCTCCGGCCGCGAGGCGACGAATCCAGGGCCACCGAAGGAGTCCGAGCCACACGACGCCGGCCACGGCGGGGCCGACCGCGGCCACTTGGAGCAGCGACGCGTCCGGGATCGTCATGCCAGGAAGACCAGCTCGAGGGCAACGGCCGCGAGCAGCGCGGCACCCCACCCTGCCAGCAGGCGCATGCTCCACGGGAGAGCATCGAGAGCTGCCCGGACCCCACCGAGGATTAGGGCGCCCACCGCCGCGGTGAGGAGCGCCGGGAGGAGCGCAGGGTCCAGTGGCCAGCCGGCAGCGAGTGTGTTCTCTCCACCCGCCAGGAACGCCGCCGCGACAAGCACCGTGGCTCCGGAGAGGGACCACCGGCAGAGCGTCACCAGGAGCGAGGACCCGCCCCCGGTCCCGGTCTCCGCGGCACGTTCTGGCGCGAGCCTGAGAGCTCCGCAGGCAAGGCCAACGAGTGTTGCGAGGATCAGTCCGATCGAGGCGAGCGGGGGGCCAACTTCCATCCCAGAGCCGAGAACGTCGTGTGCCCCGCGGACGGCTTCCAGGTCGACGGCTCGCCACCGAATGAACCCGACGGCCAGTGCGAGGGCGAATGCCGGCTCCACCATCGCGAACTGAAGCCGGGCCCGCTTGGCGCGCAGCTCGGCCGGGCCGATGTCCGATAGGGACGCCGCCGCGTGCCCGCCCACTGCGCCGAGCGCGAGGGCCAGATAGACGAACGGAGCGTTGCCGGGTGCGGCACCCACTGCGGCCGCAGCGGCCAGCGTCCCCCCCAGCAATCCGAGACCGGCACCGAACGCCTCCACGACCGAGATCCGATCTCTGTTCATCACCAGAAGACGAACATCCGCACCGAAGGCAGAGAGCGGCCACCCCACGCTGCCCCCATGCCAGACCACCCTCAGTACGAGCGCAGTGGCCAGGTCCGCAACGAGTCCGAGGAACAGTGCAACGATCAGGGCGACGGCCACGGCCATCACCTCAGGATGGGGGAGGCCCGGTGCCTCAATGGCTCCCGCGGACTCGGCCGGCTACCCCGCCGTCCGGGCCACGAAGGCCTCGGAGAGGTAGTTCCAGGAACAGCCGGTGCACACCTCGACGACGTAGCAGACGCCGTTCCGGCATCGCGCCGCCAGGGTCAGCGCCTGGTCGATGGCCCAGACCCGGCCGTTGTCTCGCTTCAGCTCGTCCGCGTACACGTAGGCGAGCCGACGGAGACCAGGTCGCTCGCAGATGGGGCACGGGCGAGACGTCTCCTCACCCACATGGCGGGCCGCCCTCATCAGCTCGGGGTGGGCGTCGCAGATGTCGAGGACCGAAACCAGGCCTCGGCGCACGTTTCGAAGCAGCGCCCGTTTCGCCAGGGTGTAGTCCACGACACCCAGCTTGGAGCCGGGACTCTCGCGCATACTCCGGGCCGACCGGGCCATACGGGCATTGTACTCGCCCCGATGACACCGCCCCCCACGTAGGGCGGCCCGGGGTCAGGGGGAGCCGTCCAGCTCGTCGAAGAGCCGGCCCAGCCGCCTCTCGATGTCCTGGGCGATCCTCTCCACGCCCTCCGGAGACGCACCCCGCACATCCGCCAGCTCCCAGTCCTCCGTGGGCTTCCCGGTGACGGGGCACTCATCTCCGCAGCCCATGGTGACGACACGGTCGGCCCACTCGAGAAGGTCGGAAGTGAGCGGCTTCGGTCGGGCTCCGGTCGCGTCCACGCCGCGACGCGACAAGGATCGGACCACGTCGGGGTAGACCTGGTCGCGCGGCCGCGTTCCGGCAGAACGGGCCCGATGGTGATCGGCGGCTGTCGCGTTGAACAGGTGCTCGGCCAACTGGCTTCGCCCGGCGTTCTCCGTGCACACGAAGAGGACGTTCATGGTCGCACCCAAGAGTAGCTATCGGTGAGGCAATCCGCAGGAACGCCCCCGGACCTGACCGACATCAACGTTGCTGCTGAGCGATGATGCATCTGCCGGCGCGTCGATCCGACCGAGGGGGGCCCAATGGAACGGAAGGACGTGGAGAGCTGGATCGAAGGCTACGTTCGAGCCTGGACGTCGAACGACCCGGAAGACATCGGGGGCCTCTTCTCCGACGGGGCGAACTATTACACCGCCCCCTTTCGGGAGCCGTGGACCGGTCGCGAGGCCATCGTCCAGGGATGGCTCGGCCGGAAAGAGGAGCCGGACGAGTGGACGTTCCGCTCGGAGGTCCTGGCGATCGCCGGGGACGTGGGCTTCGTCCAAGGCCAGACCGACTATCCGAAGGAAGAAAAGAAGTACAGCAACCTCTGGATGATCCGGTTGGAGGAAGACGGGCGGTGTTCCGAGTTCACCGAATGGTGGATGGAGCACACCTAGCGCTCAGGCCCGCCCCTTTGACCAGCCTTCCCCCTTGAGCTCCTTGAGCCCCTTCCCCTGCCCCTTGCGGTAAGTCGAGATGCCTCGTAATCTTGTAATCAACGCGACAGGAAGGGGCTCACGGTGACACACAGAAGCGCTGGGTACCGGGGAAGTGAGGAGAAGCTTCAGGGGTGGTTCGCCGGGCGCCTGCCCGACGACTGGTTCGAGGGGCAGCCGGAGATCACCACGGATCGAGAAGAGATCCTGATCGTGGGGAAGCTCCCCGAGCCGACGCTGGACAAGGGCGCATCGGACGAGACCAAGGCCGCCGGGCGCGTCTCCCGGATCGAGCGCTTCCGGGAGGAGACCAGGGAGCGACGGATGGCCATCGCCAGGGAGGCCCAATGGCGGTTCCGTCGGAAGGTGTCCTGGGGAGCGGAATGCGGGGACCAGCGTCGGTTGTTTACCACGGCGAGCGTGCCGGTGATGACCCGCCTCAGGATGACGGAGCGCGGTGTGCTCGACACGTTGGTGACGGCCGGGGTGGCCAGGAGCCGGAGCGAGGCGCTGGCGTGGTGCGTGAAACTGGTGGGAGAGAACGAGGAGCAATGGCTGGGGAAGCTGAGGGAGGCGTTCGAGGCGGTCGAGCGGGTCCGGTCCGAGGGGCCGGACGCACGGATCCAGACGGTCTGATGGCGGCGGATCCTCCTGCTCTTCGCTACGTCGACGCGATCCTCCGGGATCCGTCGCCCGTTCCCACCGGCGATGGAAAGACTCCCACGAACGGCGAGGTGCTCGACGCCTACTCCATGGTGGTGACCACCGTCGCCGAGCGGCTCATCCCATCCGTGGCCAGCCTCCGGGTGGCCCACCAGGTGCCCGGAGGGCGCCGGGCCGACGGTGGCGGCTCGGCCGTGGTCATCACTCCGGATGGTTTCCTCCTCACCTCTGCCCACGTGATCTCGCGCGCCCACGGAGGGAAGGCCGCCTTCGTGGACGGGCGCGAGTTCGAGTTGGAGATTGTGGGGAGCGACCCGCTGTCCGACCTCGCCGTGATCCGCGTGAATGCCTCCGACCTTCAGTCCGCGGACCTCGGAGATGCCGACCGCCTGCGGGTCGGCCAGCTCGTCGTGGCCGTGGGGAATCCGCTCGGATTCGCGGGCTCGGTGACGGCCGGCGTGGTGAGCGCGCTCGGTCGATCGTTCCCCACCAGGAACGGATCCGCCATGCGGATCGTGGAGAACGTCATCCAGACGGATGCTGCTCTGAACCC
>DASSDP010000045.1:0-10353 GCA_035697085.1 Actinomycetota bacterium | reverse complement strand
GAGCTTCGACCTGACCTCGTCGATCGACTTCTGCCCGAAGTTCCGGATGTCCATGAGCTCCTGCTCGGTCTTCTGAACGAGGTCGCCCACGGTGTTGACCCCTTCGCGCTTCAGGCAGTTGTACGAGCGAACGGAGAGCTGGAGCTCCTCGATGGGCATGGCCAGCTCGCCCGAGACCTGCCCTTCCGTCTCCGCCGGACCCACGGACAGGCCGGGGCTCTCGGCGAGATCGGCGAAGAGGCCCACCAACTCGGCCATGGTCGTCCCGGACGAGGCGATCGCCTCGCGCGGCGTTACCGCGCCGTTGGTCTCGACATCGAGGATCAGACGGTCGCGGTCGGTCATCTGCTCGACTCGCGTGTTCTCCACAGCGTAGGAAACCCTCCGCACCGGCGAAAAGATGGAGTCGACCGGAATGACCCCGATGGGATCTCTCGGATTCTTGTTCTTCTCCGCGGAGCGGTACCCTACCCCTCGCTCCACGACCATCTCCATCTCCAGGCTGGCGCCCTTGCCCAGCGTGGCCAGGTGGAGGTCCGGGTTGAGGATCTCCACACCTGCGGGCGGCGTGATCTCGCCCGCCTTCATCTCTCCCGGGCCCTTGGCCTTCAGATACATCGTCACCGGCTCGTCCACCTCCGAGCGGATGACCATCTCCTTGATGTTCAGGATCACGTCGGTGACGTCCTCCTCGACCTTCGGGATCGTGGCGAACTCGTGGAGGACACCCTCGATCTTCACCGAGGAGATGGCCGCCCCGGGGATCGACGAGAGAAGCGTCCTCCGAAGGGAGTTCCCCAGCGTGTACCCGAATCCGGGCTCCAGCGGCTCGATGACGAACCTCGAGCGCGTGGGGTCGACGACTTCTTCCTTGATCTGTGGTCTTGCGACGATCAGCACCCTGCATTCCTCCTTCGGCCGGGGATCAACCACTCCTGCCCGGCCTTCAAATGGCGGGACGTACTCCTACTTCGAATACAGCTCGACGATCAGCTGCTCTTGAACCGGGGTATCGATCATGGCCCGAGCGGGGAGATCCGAGACGACGACCGAGTACTCCTCGGCGTTGACGGTCAGCCACGGAGGGATGATCTTTCCCTGCGCCAGCTGGAGGGCTTCGTTCACCGGGATCAGTCGTCGGCTCTTCTCCCGGATCTGCACGGTGTCCCCCGGACGAAGACGGAACGATGGGACGTTCACGGTTCGCCCGTTCACCTGGACATGACGATGAAGAACGAGCTGGCGGGCCTGGTCGCGGGAGGTGGCCAGGCCCGAGCGGAACACAACGTTGTCGAGGCGAGTCTCCAGGAGACGAAGCAGGTTCTCGCCCGTGATCCCCCTCTGGCGAGCCGCCGCCTCGTAGTAGTTCCGGAACTGACGCTCCATGAGCCCGTAGATGCGGCGAGCCTTCTGCTTCTCGCGGAGCTGCATCAGGTACTCCGACTCCTTGATCCGCGCCCGGCCGTGCTCCCCCGGCGGGTACGGACGCCGCTCGATGGCGCACTTCGGTGACTCGCACCGCGTCCCCTTGAGGTAGAGCTTCATCCGCTCACGCCGGCAGAGCCTGCAGTCGGCGCCGGTGTACCGGGCCATCTAGACCCGCCTCCGCTTCCGCGGCCGGCATCCGTTGTGCGGGACCGGGGTGACGTCGTTGATCCCCAGGATCTCGAGGCCGGTCGCCGCCAGAGACCGGATGGCCGTCTCCCGTCCGGAGCCCGGACCCTTCACGAACACGTCCACCTTGCGGACGCCGTGCTCCTGTGCCCGGCGGGCGGCCGCCTCTGCAGCGAGCTGCGCGGCGAACGGCGTTGACTTCCGGGAGCCCTTGAAGCCGGCGTTGCCGGCGCTCGCCCAGGCCAGGGTGTTCCCCTCGAGGTCGGTGATCGTGACGATCGTGTTGTTGAACGTGGACTTGATGTGCGCCGCCCCGTGCGCGATGTTCTTCTTCTCTTTCTTTCGAACCTTCTTCTTCGGCTTGGCCACGCTTACTTACCCTTCTTCCGCTTCACTCCGACGGTCTTCTTCGGTCCCTTGCGGGTCCTCGCATTCGTGTGGGTCCGCTGCCCATGAACCGGAAGGCTTCTCCGGTGCCGCAGACCCTGATATGAATTGATCTCGATCTTCCGCTTGATGTCCTGAGCCACATCGCGGCGAAGGTCGCCCTCCACCTTGTAGGCCTGGTCGAGCCACTCACGGATCCGAACGACCTCTTCCTCGGAGAGATCGCGAACCCGGGTTCCCTCGTCCACACCCGTCCTGGCCACGGTCTCCCGGGCCCGGGTGTTCCCGATCCCGTAGATGTACGTGAGCGCCACTCCCACCCGCATGTCGCGGGGAAGATCAACGCCTGCGATCCGGGCCATGGCTCCCTACCCCTGCCGCTGCTTGTGTCGGGGATTCGAGCAGATCACGGTGACCCGCCCCCTCCTGCGGATGATCTTGCACTTCTCACACATCTTCTTGATCGACGGCCGTACCTTCACCCCACGCTCCTAGGATTTTCCAGGACACACAGAAAGGGACCCTCGACCTCGCCAGATCGAGAGCCAAAACAAGTATAGGTGACTCCCCAAGTAGCGTCCACCCAACGTCCGGAGTGTCTGGTTCGCGTGTTCATGGGGCCGTCAGGACGGCCGGGCCGTCCTCCGTGACCGCCACGGTGTGCTCGAAGTGCGCGGAGAGGGACCCGTCGGCGGTGACGACGGTCCACTCGTCGGCCAGGAGCCTCGTCTCCCACCCTCCCGCGTTGACCATCGGCTCGATGGCCACCACCAGTCCTGGGGCGATGTCGGGCCCTCGACCCGGCGGGCCGTAGTTGGGGATGGGAGGGTCTTCGTGCAGGTTCCGCCCGATCCCGTGGCCCACGTATTCCCGGACGACCGAGAAACCCGCCCCCTCCACCATCTGCTGGACCGCGTAGCCGATGTCGGACAGGCGCTTTCCCGGTACCAGCTGTCCGATCCCGGCCTCCAGGGCCTCCTCGGTCACCCGCACCAGCTTCTCCGCTTCCGCGGAGGGAGGCTCTCCAACGAACACCGTGACCGCCGAGTCCGCGTGGTAGCCCTCCCAGATCGCCCCGAAGTCGAGGGAGAGAATGTCCCCTGGCTTCAGAACCCGCGGTCCGGGGATCCCGTGGACGACCTGATCGTTCACCGATGTGCAGATCGAGGCGGGGAACCCCCTGTATCCCTTGAACGAAGGAAGCGCGCCCTGCGTGCGGATGTACTCCTCGGCCACGTGATCGAGGCCTTCCGTGGTGACCCCAGGACGCACGGCTGCGGTGACGGCTTCGATGGTGCCGGCCACGATCCGACCGGCCCGGTGCATCTGAGCGATCTCGTCGGGAGACTTGCGGATGATCACTGGCGAGCTGCCGCGAGGTCGTTCAGCTCGGCGATGGTCCGGCGAGTAACCTCTTCGACCGATCCAACGGCGTCCACTTCCCTCAGAAGCCCCTTATCCCAGTAGAACTTCTCGAGCGGCTCGGTGTCTTGGTGGTAGACCTCCAGCCGCCGCCGAATGATCTCCTCGCGGTCGTCTCCTCGCTGAACCAGCTCCCCTCCGCAGTTGTCGCAGATCGCCTCGACCTTCGTCGGCTTCAGCTCGACGTTGAAGGTCCGCTCGCAGTGCGAGCAGGTGCGGCGGCCGGCGAGGCGAGCCACGGCGACGTCGTCGGGGATGCGGAGTATCACAGCGGCCTCGAGGGGGTGGTCGATCTCTGCGAGCGCCTCTTCCAGAGCCTGGGCTTGAGGAACGGTCCGGGGGAACCCGTCGAGCACGAACCCGTTCTGTGCCTTCCGCAGCTCCTCGAGGAGCATCCCGATCACCACGTCGTCGGGAACCAGATCGCCCGCATCCATGTACTCCTTGGCCTTCAGACCGAGAGGAGTTCCGTCCCGGACGTGCTTTCGGAACATGTCGCCCGTGGCGATCAGCTTGGCGTCGTAGTAGTCGGCCAGACGATGCGCCTGGGTTCCCTTCCCCGCACCAGGGGGACCGAGCAGGACGATGCGCACCCCGGCTACCTCAGGAATCCTTCGTAGTGGCGCATGGTCAGCTGGGACTCGAGCTGTTTCATGGTCTCCAGTGCCACGCCCACCACGATCAAGATCGATGTGCCCCCGAACGGAAACGTGCTCGGATCGAGCAGCCACACTGCCAGAACGATCGAGGGTATCAGGGCGATGGTAGCCAGGAAGAGCGAGCCTGGAAGGGTGATCCTGCTGAGGATCCGCTGAAGGTACTCGGCCGTGGGTTTCCCCGGGCGGATGCCCGGGATGAACCCGCCGTACTTGCGGATGTTGTCGGCCGTGTCCACGGGATTGAACGAGATCGCCGTATAGAAATAGGCGAAGAACACCACCAGGAGCCCGTAGATCAGGATGTAGGCGATGCTTCCCTCGTTCGCCAGATACCTGTCCACGAAGCTCTTGAACCCCCCGCCCACCGCGGAGCCGATGAGGGTGGGGAAGTACAGCACCGACGAGGCGAAGATGATGGGGATGACCCCGGCCTGATTGACCTTCAGAGGGATGTACGTGCTCCCGCCGGAGGTCATCCGCCGTCCGACCACACGTTTCGCGTACTGCACCGGGATGCGGCGCTGCCCCTGCTCCATGAACACCACGGCCACGATGATCAGGAGGCCGAGGCCGACGATCACGCTGAACTTCATGTTCCCGCCAACGCGGAGGATGCTGGCTCCCTCGAAGGGCAGCCGGGAGATGATGCTGGTGAAGATGAGGATCGACATCCCGTTGCCGATCCCCCGCTGGGTGATGAGCTCACCCAGCCACATGATCATCGCCGTCCCGGCCGTCAGCGTGAGCACCATGAACGCCACCCGTGGAGGTGTGAACTCCCGGATGGAGCCCTGGAACTGGTTGTTGAACAGGAAGATGAGGCCGGTGGACTGAAGAAGCGCCAGCGTCACGGTCATGTACCGGGTCCACTGGGTGATCTTCTTGACCCCCATCTCGCCCTGCTTCTGCCACTGCTCGAGCTTGGGGATGACCACGGTGAGGAGCTGCATGATGATCGAGCTGGTGATGTAGGGCATGATGCCCAGCGCGAACAGGGCCAGCCGGGTGAGCGCCCCGCCCGAGAACAGGTTGATGAACTCGAGCACTCCTCCCTGAGCCTGCCGTTCGACCTCGCTCGCGAGGACATCGAAATCAACATTCGGGATCGGCAGGTGGGAGCCGAGCCGGTACACGGCGATGATGAACACCGTGAACAGGATCTTGTTGCGAAGATCCGGGATCTTGAACGCGTTGACGAACGCCCTCAGCACTTCGTGCCTTCCTCCTGGCTCCGGGAACCTCGGAGCGGTCGATTAGTGTATCTCGAACTACAGAACCTCGGCCGTTCCTCCCGCTTCCTCGATCTTCTGGCGTGCCGCTCTCGAGAAGTTGTGCGCCTGGATGTAGAGCGGCCGGTCGATGTCCCCTCGTCCCAGCACCTTCACCGGAAGGCGTTTCCGGACGAGGCCTGCTTCCGCCAGCGTGTCCGGTGTCACCGTGGCGCCTGATTTGAACTTCGACACCAACCGCTCCACGTTCACCACCGCCCATTCCTCGCGGTTCGGATTGGTAAAACCTCGCTTCTTCGGCACCCGCCTGGCCAGCGGCATCTGGCCGCCCTCGTACCCGGGCTTCTTCCCGTGCTTGGCCAGGTATCCCTTCGTCCCTCTGCCCGCGGTCTTTCCCTGACCGGCGGCCTTCCCCCGACCCACGCGTCGACGGGGGCGCTTCGCCCCGGGAGCGGGACGCAGGTGATGGAGCCTCATTCCTTGACCTCCTCGACCACTACCAAGTGCGCCACCCTGGAAATCATTCCCCGAATCTCGGGACGATCCTCCTTCACCACGGAGTGGCGGATCCGCTTCAGCCCCAGGGCCCGGATCGTGTCCTTCTGGCCCTGAGGACGTCCGACCACCCCGCGGACCTGAGTGACCTTAAGCCTGGCCATCGCCGTCTCCCGCGCTGGACTCAGCCCGCTTCGCGCGGACGCGCTCGGCCGCCTCGGCCATCGCATCCAGCATGGGCTTGGGAGCCACCTCCTTCACGTCGCGGTCCCGAAGACGGGCCACCTCCTCGGGCCGCCGAAGGCTCCGCAGGCCCGCCACGGTCGCGTGCACGATGTTGAGCGGATTATCGGAGCCGAGCGACTTCGACAGGATGTCCTTGATGCCGGCGCACTCCACGACGGCTCGCACCGGTCCGCCGGCGATGACGCCGGTTCCGGGAGATGCGGGCTTGAGCAGGACCCGGCCGGCTCCGTCCTGGCCCATCACTTGATGCGGGATGGTCACACCCATGAGCGGAACGTCGAACATGAGCTTCTTGGCCTCCTCGACGCCTTTCTGGATGGCCGCCGGCACTTCCTTGGCCTTCCCATAGCCCACGCCGACTCGACCCGCCGCGTCGCCCACGACCACGAGCGCGGCGAAGGAGAACCGGCGGCCCCCCTTGACCACCTTGGCCACCCGGTTGATCGAGACGACCCGTTCCTCGAACGGGCTCTTCCCTTCGGCCGCGTCGTACCGCCTCAAATCTTCAGTCCTCCTTCTCGGGCCGCCTCCGCGAGCTCACGAACGCGGCCGTGAAACAGGAACCCGCCTCGGTCGAAGACGGCAGCCTCGATCCCCGCGTCCTTCGCTCTCGTGGCGATGAGCGCTCCCACGGCCTTCGCCCTCGCCTTCTTGTCGCCTGAAGCCTGGGCCTCGGCGTCGAGCGAGGAAGCGGCGGCGAGCGTTCGACCGGACAGGTCGTCGACGAGCTGGACGTAGATGTGCCGATTGGACCGGTACACGGCCACGCGAGGCCGGGTGGCGGATCCTGAGACTCGCTTCCGCACGCGTCGGTGCCGGCGGGCCCGGGCCTCTCGTTTCTTCGAGGCGATCACGCGATCGCCCCCTTCGCGGCCTTCCCGGCCTTCTTTCGCACATATTCGCCTTCGTACCGGATCCCTTTCCCCTTGTATGGCTCCGGCTTGCGGAGCTTTCGGATGTCGGCGGCGACCTCCCCCACCAGCTGCTTGTCGATCCCACGGACCACGATGCGGTTGGGGGCGGGAACCTCGAACTCGATCCCGTCCGGAGCGGGGAACCGCACCGGGTGGGAGAAACCCAGCTGGAGCTCGAGATCGGCTCCCGTGAGCACCGTCCTGTAGCCGACGCCGTGGATCTCCAGCCGTTTCTCGTACCCGTTCACCACGCCTTCGACCATGTTGGCGATCAGCGTCCGGGTGAGTCCGTGCAGGGACCGGTGCTCTCGCTCGTCGGAGGGGCGCTCCACCCGGACCGTGTTGTCTTCAAGAAGAATTCGCATCTCCGGGCTGAGGTCCTGGTTCAGTGTTCCCTTCGGCCCGGTCACGGTCACCCGAGGGCCGGCGATGTCCACCGTCACCTGTTCGGGGATCGGTATTGGTTGCCTTCCGATCCGGCTCACCTGGATGCTCCCTCACCAGACATAACAGAGAACCTCGCCGCCGACTCCTCGACGCGCCGCCTGTCGGTCCGTCATCACACCCTGAGACGTGCTGAGCACGGCCACGCCCAGACCGCCCTGCACCCTCGGCAGCTTTCCTCGGTTGGCGTACACGCGCCGCCCGGGACGAGAGATCCGCTTCAGGCCGTGGATCGTTCGCTCCCGCTCCGGCCCGTACTTCATCTCGATCTTGATGCTCCTGTTCGGAACCTCACCCTCGACACGGAATCCGCGAACGTAGCCTTCCCGAGCGAGCACGCCGGCGACCTCCTCCTTCAGACGGGAGGCCGGGATCGTGACATCGTCCTGGTACGACATGCTGGCGTTGCGGATCCTGGCGAGCATGTCGGCGATGGGGTCGGTCATCATCGGAGCATCACCACGAAGCTTTCGTGATCCCGGGGATCTCGCCGGCGTGGGCCAGTTGGCGGAAGCACAGGCGGCACACCAGGAACCGCCGGTACACGGCACGCTGACGCCCGCACCTGCGGCATCGCGTGTACGCCCGGACCAGGAACTTCGGCCGGCGTCTCGACTTCTCGATCAGCGCTTTCTTCGCCATGTCTCTCCTCAGCCAGCGCCCTGGACCGCGGGCTGGCCTCGGAACGGGAACCCGAGGGCCCGCAGCAGCGCGCGCCCTTCCTCATCGGTGGCCGCGGTCGTGACGACGGTGATATCCATTCCCCGGACCGCATCCACCTTGTCGTAATCGATCTCCGGGAAGATCAGCTGCTCCGTGATCCCCACGGTGTAATTGCCCCGGCCGTCGAAGGCCTCCGGATCGAGACCTCGGAAGTCCCGGATGCGTGGGAGGGCCACCGACAGCAGGCGATCGAGAAACTCCCACATCCGATCTCCTCGCAGCGTGACCTTCGCCCCGATCGACATCCCCGCCCGGAGCTTGAAGGAGGCGATGGACTTCTTGGCCTTGGTGACCAGCGGCCGCTGCCCCGTGATGACCTTCAGATCCTCGATGGCGGAGTCGAGCAGCTTGGCCTCACGCGTCGCCTCGCCCACGCCCACGTTCACCACGATCTTCTCCAGGCGAGGTACCCGCATGGGGTTGTCGAACCCGAGCTCCCCTTGCAGCGCCGGCAGCAGCTCCTGCCGGTAGCGCTGCTGGAGCCGGGGAGGCACGCGCCCGTTCACTGGTCGGCCTCGCACTTCCGGCACACCCGGATCTTCTTGTCTCCATCGAACCGGTAGCCCACCCGGGTGGGCTGCCCGCACGACTTGCACACGAGTTGGACGTTCGAGAGGTCGATGAACGAGTCGACGTCCATGATCCCGCCCTGCTGGAGCTGCTGGCCGCCCGAGGAACGCTTGCCACGCGTCCGGGCGTGCTTCTTCCCGCGGGCAACGCCCTCGACCATGACCCGACCCTCGCGAGGAAGCACTCGGATCACACGGCCGGTCCGCCCCCGGTCCTTGCCGGAGATCACCATGACCTCGTCATCCTTCTTGATCGTCACTCCTGGCATCAAAGAACCTCCGGCGCCAGCGAAATGATCTTCATGAATCGCCTTTCCCGTAGCTCTCGGGCCACCGGCCCGAAGATTCGCGTCCCCCGTGGATTGTTCTGCTCGTTGATCAGCACCACCGCGTTCTCGTCGAACTTGATGTAGGAACCGTCGGTGCGCCGACGTTCCTTCGCCGTCCGAACCACCACAGCCCGGACCACGTCACCCTTTTTCACCGGCGCGCCCGGGAGCGCGTCCTTCACCGTTCCCACGATGATGTCGCCGATGCCGGCGTACCGACGGCCCGAACCGCCGAGCACCCGAATGCACAGCACTTCCTTGGCCCCCGTGTTGTCCGCCACCTTCGCCCTCGACTCCTGCTGGATCACTTGTTCCTACCCCTCAGCTCGCCGTCTTCGACGGCGAACTTCGGCCGGGGGACTGAAGCAGCCTGATCCTCGGCGCTTCGCGCCTCGGGGCTGCTTCCCCCCGGACCCCCGTTCATCACTCTGCCCTCTCCAGGATCTCCACGACGCGCCACCGCTTCGACTTCGACAGCGGGCGGGTCTCCATCACCCGCACCGTGTCGCCGATCCGAGCCTCGTTCGCGTCGTCGTGCGCCTGGAGCTTCGACGTGCGCCTCACGGACTTCGCGTACAAGGGGTGACGGCGCTGGCCGTCCACTCGGATCACCACGGTCTTGTCCATCTTGTCGGAGACGACGACGCCGACACGAACCTTTCGTCTGCTCCGCTCGTCGCTCACGACTCGCTCACCTCGGCCTCAGACTCCTCGAGCTCGCGCTCTCGCAGAAGCGTCAGGAGACGGGCCAGCTCGCGCCGAATCTCCTTGATCCGCATGGGATTGTCGAGCTGGCCTGTTGCCAGCTGGAACCGCATGTTGAACAGCTCTTCCTTGGCGGCGTCCACCCTGGCATGGAGCTCGTCGTCGGGGAGCTCACGAAGCTCGGCCGGCCGACTCACTCTCGACCTCCCACCCGAGCCACGAACTTCGACTTCACCGGAAGCTTGTGGGCGGCCCGAAGCATGGCCTCGCGGGCCACGGCCTCAGACACTCCGGACAGCTCGAACATCACCCGGCCGGGCTTGATCACCGCCACCCAGAACTCCGGGTTCCCCTTCCCGGAGCCCATGCGCGTCTCCGCCGGCTTCTTGGAGACGGGCTTGTCGGGGAAGATGTTGATCCATACCTTCCCCCCTCGGCGAATGTGCCGAGTCATGGCCACACGGGCGGCCTCGATCTGCCGGTTGGTGATCCATCCGGGCTCCATCGCCGCGAGACCGTAGTCACCGAAGTGCACGTCGGTTCCGCCCTTGGCCTTGCCCCGCATCCGGCCGCGGTGCTGCTTCCGATGCTTGACCTTCTTCGGCTGCAGCATCAGG
>DASSDP010000044.1:0-5930 GCA_035697085.1 Actinomycetota bacterium | reverse complement strand
CGGCCAGATCCAAGGATTCTTCGACTTCCCCTTCGACCACCTCACCGCGCTTCCTCTTCTCTCCGACTATTTGACGGGTGAGATCGGGCTGAAGGGAGAGGATCTGGTGGTCGTGGCCCCCGACACCGGGCGGGTCAAGACGGCCGAACGGCTGCGAGAGCACCTCCACGCCGACCTTGCGTTCATCTACAAGCGCCGTTCGCGTCATGAGGCTCACAAGATCGAGACGATGACGGTGGTGGGCGAGGTCGAAGGGAGGCCGTGCATCCTCGTGGACGACATGATCGACACCGCTGGCACCATGTCCGAGGGGGCAAAGGCTCTGGATCGAGACGGCGCCGGAGCCATCTACGCGGCCGCGACGCATGCCGTGCTCTCAGGGAAGGCCATCCAGCGTCTCGAGGAGTCGCCCATCAAGGAGCTTGTCGTGACGAACACGCTTCCGATCCCGGAGGAGAAGAGGAGCGAGAAGGTCACGGTTCTCTCCATCGCTCCGATCATCGCTTCTGCGCTCAAGGCCGTGTTCGAGGACCAGTCGGTCTCGGAGATCTTCCACGGCGAGAACCAGCCATAGGATGAGTTCCCGGCGGGGCCGAAGCGTTCCCCGCCCGCTTTCAGTCACCGTGGGTCTATTAGTGGCAGCGCTGATTGCTGGGTTTATTGTGCAGGCGCTGACTCGTTCGGAGCGGGCCTCGGATAGCGGATCCAGTAATTCTCTTCTTGTGACATATGACGATCCTTTGACCGGCGGGGTGCCGGTGCCGGTGGTATCGGCCACGGAAAAGCTGCGCCGATGCAATTGCCCACAGTTGCCGAGCTCAGGACCGATGAGCCCCGAGCACGTGGTTGAAGCGTTGTTTGACCCGGGGGAAGGTCGGCTTCTGTTTCGCTACGACACGGGCGTCGATCTCTACTACCAGCCGGAAACAAGATCGGAAGAGGAGTATCTGTCGGGTTGGCAGGAAACGATCAACGATGGAGGGCCCTTTACTCTCATTCCCCTTAGGGGGACTCAGGCGGCTGCAGCTGAGCGCGATGAGAACAGCGGTCCCGGCCTCGGGGCGGCCGTGCTCGACTGGCTTGAGGGCCCTTACAGTCTTGCGATGTACGGAGGAGGGGGCCAGAGGCTCGCGGAGCTGATCCCGTTGGCGGAGAGCCTAACCAGGCCTGTTGGGAGTCCGTCGCTTGAAAGGTCGCCCTTCAATGCCTTCCTTCGCTTTCCCGAGCGAGCGGCGCCTCCGTCTCCTGATACCGATGGTGGTGCCAGTTTGATCGTTGAAACCAATCTTCCGGATGGTACTCGCGTCCACATCATTCAGGAGGACTCTATGGGGACCGGGGGTTCCAGTTGCTGTCCACAGGTCAACGGTGGGCAGCTTCTAATAGAACAGGTCTTCAACCCTTCTTGTTACGCACCACGCGGAGCGCCGGGGAGTACGGGCTTCACGGTGTCGATTCGGGTTCGCCCGTCTTACGTGAACAAGGGCTGGGATCCTGGAATTGGAGTCGTAGATGGGGAAATGAATGTCGCGCCCGCAACACAGCCGGCGCACGTCTTGGAGGCGTTAGGCGAGCGGTTCGAACTACTCGCAGGCGACCAGGTTGTTTTGAAGGACGGCGTCAATCAATTGGTTGCATCGCGGACGTACGCTTGGCCAAAGAACACATGCGCTCCGGTCATCGCCGACTTCATTCCCAAGCACTGCGACTACGAGGCCCAGCTTCAGGCTGATAAACCTGAGGAGGCGATGCAGTCCCTCACCGGGGCGATCGGCCAGGTTCGACTCTGCGACATCTATACGGAACTGCTCACGCCGAACCTAACTGAAAGCGAATCCTGGGACATGTTTAGAGACCGGTGGAAGCGTTGGATAGCCGGCCTGGGTAGCCTGGCAAGGGACGGAGATCTCTTCAAGAGCGCGCTGACCTGGAAGTTCACGGACGAAAGCGAAGGGCGATATATCGCCGATATCAAACTCCGTGGTCGACTGATCGCGAAGGCCGAGCTCCATTCGCTACCACATCCCCCTGGATCCCCATCGGAAGCGACGCCCTACTGGGGATTCGCGCGGATCGACCTGCTCTAGGGTCCGCTCTCAAGTTGGGTGATGCTACGGCGGGTCGCCGGCGTGGTAACGGGCGAACTCCGGGACTAAGAACGCAAGGACAGCCACCCCAACAACGCACGCCGCTCCGCCCGAGATCACCGAAAACACGGGGGATGTGAGCTGGGCCACCAGTCCCGCCTCCGCGTCGCCGAGGCGAGGACCGCCAACGACCACCGCGAAGTGGATCGAAGAGAGCCGACCGCGCAGACGGTCGGGGACCGTGGCCTGCAATATCGTGCCGCGGAAGACCGCGCTGATGACGTCGGCCGCGCCCGCCACCGCAAGGAACGAGAGCGCCAACCAGAACGCCTGGGTCGAGAGACCAAATCCAACGATTGCCGCTCCCCAGATGGCCACGGCCCACAGGACGGCGCGACCCTGGTGCCGTACGTTGCGGACCCATCCCGTGGAGAGCGCCCCGACAAGAGCTCCAGCCGCCGGGGCCGAGTACAGCAGGCCGAGGCCGGCCGGTCCCACGTGGAAGGTCCTGTCGGCGAGGATCGGGAACAGGGCCCGGGGCATCCCGAAGATCATCGCGTTGAGATCGACCCAGAATGTCGACTGGATAACCCGCCTTCCCTTCAAGTAGGCGAACCCCTCGCGGACGGCTGCGAGCCCTCGCAGCTCACCTTCGGTTCGAGAAGGAGGCATCGGCCGCATCGCGGCGAGCGTGATCAGGGCGACCAGGAACGTCAGCACGTCAACTCCGTAGGCCCATGCCAGGCCGAAGCGGGCAAGGATGAGCCCACCCACCGCAGGGCCCACCACATCGCTGAACTGAAACAACACTTGGTTCAGGACGATGGCAGACGAGAGGCGGTTCGAAGGGACGAGGTTCGGGATCGCCGCGATCCTCGCCGGCTCCTGGAGGCCGCTGAGTGCGGCGATCAGTGCGGCCGCTGCGTACGGCACCCACAGAGGTGGATCGCCCACAACGGCACCGACGACGAGCAAAAGTGAGCCTCCAGTCAACCCAACCTGGGTCGCAATGAGGATCTTTCGACGATCAACCGAGTCGGCGATCACCCCACCGACGATCGAGGAGACGAGGAGTGGGACGACCTGGACGAGCCCGATCATCCCCACGGCAAGTGCCGATCGCGTCTGGGTGTAGATCTGAAACGGAAGGGCCACCACAGTGATATGCCGCCCTGTGTGGGAGACGACTTCCCCGAGCCACAGGAGTCGGAACTCCCGCGACTCTCGAAGGGGCGTCAGATCAAGCGCGAGCCCACGGATGCGGGCGCCGGCCCGGGAGAGTCGGTTGGGTAGAGGTGCCGGTGCGTCGTCGCGGTCGTCGGCCATGCGGGCTCAAGGATATCGGCGGGTTGATTGAACTTGGCGAGCGCTATCTCAGTTCGCAGTTGACCTTCTGCTCGGCCCTGCAGAGATCCTTGCCGGCTCCCCCGTCGACGTTTCTGTCCGAGCCTCGGCCTCCGAGGATGACGTCGTTTCCACCCAATCCGAGCATCCTGAACTCGCCGCTCTCGCTGCCGCCGAGGCCGAGGATGATGTTCGCCTTGTTGTCGCCATAGAGGATGTCGGGGAAAGGGGTCCCCGTCAGGTTCTCGATCCCGTACACCTTGTCGAAGCCGAGGCCGTGGGCATTGTGCAGGGACAGCCGAGCGTCCACGTGGTGCTTCGCGTTGAACATCGTGAACAGATCCACTCCGGGCCCGCCCTTGATGATGTCGCTGTCGTCCAGCACGTTCAGGGTGTCGTTGCCAACGCCGGCGTCCACGAGGTCCCTGCCGTCGTCCTCGTGCATGTAGTCGTCGCCGTCCTCGCCAAAGACGCGGTCGTCCTGGCCACCGCCGTCGAGGTAGTCGTTGCCGAGCCCGCCCCTCAGGAAGTCGTTGCTGGCCCGACCCAGCAGCTTGTCGTCTCCGTTGCCCCCGAGGAGGGCATCGTTCTGCCATTCACCGTCCAGGTGGTCGTTGCCCGGTCCGCCCTCCAGCGTGTCCGCGTGCGCCCCACCGAAGAGGCGATCCTCACCGTCCTCGCCGTAGAGCTGGTCGCTCCCGCGGCCGCCGAACATCTGGTCGTTCCCCGGCCCCCCGAGAAGTACGTCGTTGCCGGTCCATGTGCAGATGAGGTCGTTCCCCAGCCCGCCCTCGATCCGGTCGTTGCCCCGGTACCCCAGGATGACGTCGTCGCCGTCCGTCCCCACGATGTGGTCGTCTCCGGTCGTTCCGGCGATCGTGGGCGGCTTGCCGAA
The DNA here is from genome assembly GCA_035697085.1 of Actinomycetota bacterium. Lineage (GTDB taxonomy): Bacteria > Actinomycetota > UBA4738 > UBA4738 > CALAEC01 > DASQUW01. Next base: position 1,604 of record DASSDP010000044.1, on the reverse strand, counting down.
ACACGTGGTCTCGGTATCAGCCTGGGCCGGCACGGCCAGGACCGACAGGACGGCGACCAGCACGAAGGCGATGGGAGCTCGGGTCATATTCCTCTTATCGGCAGGAGGCAGACTCCCTTTGAGCCTATCGCGGCACGTCAAGGACGTCTCCGTCCGACCCGGGCTACAATGTTGCGCCGAACGGCGATCGGGGGATCGCATCCATGGAAGTCGAACTCAAAGCCGAGAAACGCGAGGGCGCGGGCAAGGGCGTGGCTCGCAAGATCCGGGCAACCGGGAGAGTCCCGGCCATCCTCTACGGAGGTGGCATCGACCCGCTGACCCTCACCGTCGACTCCGGCGCGCTGTGGCATGCGCTTCACACCGACGCCGGGTCGAACGTGCTCATCGATCTTGCCGTTGACGGCGACCGATATCTCTCGATGCCTCGGGAGGTTCAGCGCGACATCGTCCGCGGCTCCATCCTTCACGTCGACTTCCTGCGGATCCGGAAAGATGTGGCTATCCAGGTCGACGTGCCCGTCCACCTGACCGGGGAATCGGTCGGGGTGAAGCAGGGCGGCGTTGTCGAGCACCACCTCTGGGAGCTTCGGGTCGAATGTCTTCCCACCGAGGTCCCCGAATCAATCGAGGCGAACATCACGAAGCTCGAGATCGGCGACGCCCTTCACCTCAAGGACCTCAGGATCCCCGGGAACGTGACCGTGCTCACGCCGGAGGACGAGATCATCGTCTCGGTCGTGCCGCCTCCGGTCCTGAAGCTCGAGGAGGAGGTCCCCGAGGAGGAGGCTGCCGAGGAAGCGGCCGAAGCCGCCGAGGGCGAGGCTCCTGCCGAGGGCGAGGCTCCTGCTGCCGAGGGTCAGGAACCCGCCGGCGGCGAGGAGGAGTAGCGCGGTCCTGCCACGGTGAGCGCCTGGCTCGTCGTTGGGCTGGGCAATCCTGGGGAACGGTACGCATCCACACGCCACAACATCGGCGCACGCGTGGTCGAGCGGCTCGCCGAACGGCTCGGAGAGCGGTTCCGCAAAGCGCGTTTCCTCCCCCTGCTCGTCGCGGAGGCGAAAGTTGACGGAGAGCGGGTGTGGCTCGTTCGACCGATGACCTTCATGAACATCTCCGGCCCTCCGGTCGCCTCTTTCGCGAGACGTCATCGGATCGGCACGGATCGCATCGTGGTGTGCCAGGACGAGATCGACCTCGCATTTGGCTCGCTCAGGCTGAAACAGGGGGGAAGCACCGCGGGGCACCGCGGCCTTGACTCGCTGAGTCAAGCTTTGCGCACGAAAGACTTCTATCGAGTCCGCTTGGGAGTCGGCCGCCCTCCCGGGAGGAAGGAGGCAGCCGATCATGTCCTCGACACCTTCGCAAAGCGTGAGCGGGAGGATGTCGAGTTGCTGATCGAAGACGCCGCAGACGCCGTCCTCGCGCTTATTCGCGAGGGACTCGCCACCGCCCAGGACCGCTTCAACCGCCGAGGCGGTTGATCGGGACGGCGATACAATCGATCTCAATCGAAAACAGGAGGTCAAGGGCCCGGTCTTCGGATCGAGGCCTTTTCGTGCTGCCATGAGGAAGCTGCTGGAACCGATGATCGAGAGCGAGGC
>DASSDP010000043.1:0-14013 GCA_035697085.1 Actinomycetota bacterium | reverse complement strand
CGCGTCGCCCATTCGATAGCCCCGGCGCATCCGGTCGAGGATGGCCGGCGTGCGGGTCATGTTCTCCATCCCTCCGGCCAGGACGATCTCGGCGTTTCCGAGCGCGATGTCGGCAGCGGCCACCTGGACCGCCTTCACTCCGGAGCCGCAGGCCATGTTGACGCTGAAGCCGGGGACCTCTTGGGGGAGCCCGGATCGGTATGCGACCTGCCGACCCGTATTGGGGCCGTTTCCCGCCTGCCTGGCATGGCCGAAGACGAGCTGATCGACGTCATCGGGCTGCACCCGAGCGCGAGTCATGGCTTCCCTGGCGGCGACAACGCCCAGATCGACCGCGGGGACGTCGGAGAGAGACCCGAGGAAGTTTCCGACCGGCGTTCTCGCCCCTTCGATGATGACGGCCCGCTCCACAAGCCCATTGTAGAGCCTCGTTGATTCGGCCCCGTCTGGGGGTGACAATGCCCGGAGAGTCCGATTCGAATAGCTTCGACCGAGGATCGATCCCGTGAAGCGAATCCATCTCGTCGGCAAGAGCGACGACGCGAAGTCGCTCGTCTTCGCCGCTACCAAGGGCGGGAAGCGTGGCAGCTTCGTGGTTCCGATCACCCCGAAGCTTCGAGAGCTGGTGACCGAAGAGGATGCTGCACCGTCACCCGCGGAGGCTCGCAAGGAGGCGACGGCGGGGCGGGACCACGTGCGCGTTCTTCCGGCGCCTTCCGCAGCGGGGGAGGGTGTTTCCGCCCGGGCAAGGGGGCGGGGGCTTCCACCCGGCGCGTTCGAGAGGGCCACGGGGTTCGGGAGCGGAGTACCGGAGCTTCGAGGAGTCCGGGCGCTCATCGGCGGCGGCGATATCGGCTCGCGCGGTCACCGACTCGTGCTGGCCCCGGTGCCGGAACCATCCGACGAAGGTGCGGCGGCTCCTGACGTGGAGAGGGAGGCTCGAGCCAGCCAGGTGGACCCGTCCGCCACCGAGGGCCGAGCCGCTCCCTCGTCCGGGAGAGGCCGCCAGCGACTGACGGCCGCAGAGATCCAGACACTTCTTCGGGCAGGACGTTCCGTCCGTGCAGTGGCGAACCTGTCCGGCGCGACCCTTGATTGGGTCAAGCGTCTGGACGAGACGATCGAGATGGAGAGGATCGCCGTGGTCAGACAGCTGCTGGGAGCTCATCTGACCCGCGACCGACTGGGCGACTCCGAGGTCCCTGTGGGAGAGGCCATCCTGGGCAACCTTCGGAAGCGCCGCGTTCGGTTCCCCGAACGTGTCCTGGAGAGCGGGTGGTCCGCTTCCCGTCCTCGCGGGAAGGAGTGGCGGGTGCGCTTCTCGTATCGATACCGGGACAAGCTCCGACGCGCCGACTGGAGCTACGACCCGAGAACCGGAGAGGTGCTGGCGCTCAATGCCACCGGAGCGGAGCTGGGATGGGTTGCCCCCGAGGAGTGGGGGGATCCTTCAGGCCGCCGTGGACGCAAGCCCCGAGGTCTGAAGCGGCGTCCCTGACGCTGTGACCAGAGCCAGGTCCCGGGCGGACCACCGAACCCGGGCGATCACGGCGGCGTGACCATCCACGGTGGCCGCGCTGGTCACCGTGCCCACCTCGCCATCCCCGTCACCAACGACGGCGTCGCCCGCGGCGACCGGTCCCTCCGCGCGCATCGACAAGACCACCCACGGGGGATGGCCGAGGTTGCGGACCTTGGCAACGGCCTCCTGCCCCAGATAGCACCCCTTTCCGTAGTCGATGGCGGTGTCGAGGTCGGCTTCGTGGGGAAGCGACTCGGGGGTCAGGTCCACGGGAAAACGAGGGATGCCTCGGTGGATCCTCCAGGCCTCCACCGTTTCGTGGCTCACCCTCACCAGCCCCTTGAGCGATGACTCCCTCGGCTTCCCGGAGACGAGGAGATCTGCGCCGGGACCGAGGCACGAGGGCCGGAGGGACTCGGCGCCGGGCATGTCGGGTGGTTCGGCCTCCGGGAACGCCAGAAGAGTCATCGACTCGGACGCGTCGGCGAGTTCGACATCCGATGACAGCAGGTACGGCGCGAGGAGGGCATCGATGGCCGAGGGCTGGCGAGGATCCTGAAGCAGAATGAGCCCTGCCTGGATCGATCCCACCGTCACCATGGCCCTGATACGGCCGGTTGGAGAAAGAAGGAGGGCCGGGCGGGCGGAACCCGTCCCGAGATGATCGATGTCGGCGGTTAGCAGGTCGTTCAACCAGCCCCGGGCGTCGTACCCGCGGACCAGGACCGTGTGCCAGTCGGAGAGGTCGGCGTAGACGGGGCCGTCGATCAGGCGAGCGCCGCCTCTCGCTTCGTCGAGATCCATGCCTCTCAGGATACGGGGGTGCGAACGAAGCGCGTCAACGTCGCCGAACGAGGAGCCGACCGATGGGTCTGGGGGTCGCTCCCAGTCGGTACTTGTACTCCTCGTCGCCCTTCAGTAAGTCCAGTGCTTCGCACCCTTCCCGGATGAGCTCCTCGATGAGCATCGTCATGAGAACGATCCCTGGCGAGAGATCCGACCGAGTATGGTCGTACGCCGAGTTGTACAGAAGGAACCGGCCACGGTCGCGGAATCCAACCGCTCCGGCGAGCTTTGCTCCATCCGACTCCAGGAACACCAGTCGAAACGTCCCGTCGGGAAGAAGGGCGTCCCCGAGTCGCTCGAAGAACCGTTCCATCCCCTCGTACATGAACCTTCCCTTCCTTCCCTTGCTGGCGCGGTGGAGCTGGACGAACGTCGTGATGTCCTCGGCGAAGGTCGACGTCGTTGCGTCGACGAGACGGGCTGTCGGCAACGCCCGGTGCAGCCGGCGCCTCTTCCGTCGAAGCTCGTGGCGCAGCTTGCCCGGTAGCCTCGAGAGGTAGGCGTCGAATGAGCTCGGAAGCGGGAGCAGGGGCGCGACGCCATCGTCACCAACCTCCACCGCCAAGGGCGCGTCCCGAGCTCCATCCGCGAGGGCCCCGTGCCACCCCGCGTCGAGTGCGAGGCCGCGAAAATCGGCCGTTTCCCAGTCGTCCCGCGCCGCAAGGGATGCCATCAGCTCCTTGGCGGCGCGCTCCTGACCCTGGCGGAGCCCGACCGGCCCCATGTAGTCCGTGATCTCGGAGTCCCCAAGAAACGTGACCGTCCCCTCCGTGACGTCAAAAGCTGCCGCGGAAATGGCTTCATCGCCGTCATGAACCGATGCGAGCTGGGGGAACTGGGAACCGAAGGTCTCCCAAAACAGCTTGAGGTACCGGGGCGTTTGAAAGAACGAACTGTCCGGATCGGACTCAACGAGCGAGTCCCAGTCACGGCTCAGGAAGGCTGTGGCGCCCACGGTCCACTCGACCGGCATCCTTCGCATGGTAGCAGCGCCTCCGGAATGCAAAATCCTCCCATTTCGGCCATTGGGTGGTTACATAGAGGAATGCGAGCGCCGACGGGGAAGGACCCGGCATGACCGAGAGGCGGTGCCCGAGCTGTGGTGGCCTCATCGGGGAGGGAGCGGCATGGTGCGGGCAGTGCCTGACCCCGCTGGGTGAGAGTGTCCCCGTGGCCGCCGAACCGCCGAAGCCAGAACCCGCCCAGGTGGAGACATCCGACCGGCCCACAGCGAATGGCCAGGTTGTCTCCGACGAAGCTGTCTCGCCCCAGGAGCCCGCCCCACCCCAGCGTCCCGGAAGGAAGAGGTCCAGCGGTCGGTTTCGGGCCGTCGGCGAGGGGCTTCTCTGGGTCTGCCCAGAGTGCGACATGGAAAACCCCATCGAGGCGTCGGCGTGCGGGCGGTGCGGCACGCCCTTTCGGAGCTTGTTCCACCAGGGCCCGGTGCGACCGTCGGTCGACCCGGGTCGGGCAGCGGCGCTGTCGCTGGTATTTCCCGGCCTCGGCCATCGGGCACTGGGGCGGAGCGCCGAGGGGCTGGCGCGAGCGGTGGTGTTCCTCTGGACCATCGGGATGGGGTTGGCCATCCTTGCGACCGCCGGCGGCGAGGGAGCGGGGCCGTTCAGGGCGCTGCTGCTGGTTCTCTTTGCCGCCGCAGCCATCGTCTACGCAACGACGGCGACCGACGCCCGGAGGATCGCCCGGGGAGAAGAGCCGATGATGAGCTCGCGGTTCCTCCTGTATGGCTCCACGGGGCTCATGTTCGTGATCGTCGTTATGCTGGTCGTCTCGGGTATGCGGGCATCGCAAAGCTAGCGGCTGAACGAAAGCGCAGCGACCACATGCGAATCAAGGTGATCTCCGATCTTCACGGCGCCGTCGACCATCTCGCCGAAGCCGGACGCGACTGTGACGCTCTCCTGGTCCTCGGCGACCTGATCAACGTCCTCGATTACCGGACCATGGACGGGATCCTCGTGGAGGCATTCGGGAGGGAGCCCGTCCAGGAGGCCGTCTCGTTGCGGGCCCGTGGTCGTTTCGAGGAAGCGCGTCGCACGCTGCGAAGTCGCGTGGGAGACAGTGTCGAGGTTCGCGAACGATATATGGAGCTGGCTCGCTCGGAATACGAGCGGGTGTTCGACTCGTTCCCCGACAACACCTATGTCACGTACGGGAACGTCGACATCCCCGAGCTCCTCCGATCGTTCATCCGCCCCGGTGTGCGATTCGTCGACGGCGAGGTCATAGAGCTGGAAGGAGAGCGGTTCGGCATCGTGGGAGGAGGGATGCAAACACCGATCAACGCCCCCGGGGAGGTGGATGAACGGTCGTACGATGCCAAGCTCGAGGCAATCGGCCCGGTGGACGTCCTCTGCACGCACATCCCGCCGCGAATCCCGTGGTTCGTGTACGACGTACTCGGTCGAAGATTCGAACCCGGCTCCGCCGGAGTGGTTCGGTACATCCAACGCCACCGACCCCGATGGGCGTACTTCGGGCACGTCCACCAGCCCCTGGTGGGCAGGGGGACGATCGGAACAACCGAGCTGGTGAACGTGGGCTACTTCCGGGCCACGGGATCGCCGTGGTTGCATCCGTCTGGGGATGGGAAGGGTTCGGCTACCATGGGGAGCCAATGAGGATCCTCCTGTTCACGGGCAAGGGAGGCGTCGGAAAGACCACGATCGCCGCGGCCACTGCGGTTCGAGCGGCCCAAAAGGGTCATCGAACGCTGATCACCAGCACGGATCCGGCCCACTCGCTGGCCGACTCTTTCGACATCCAGCTCGAAGACCAGGTCTCCGAGATTCGCAAGAACCTGTGGGCCGAGCAGATCGACGCCCAGTCACGTCTCGAGGCGAACTGGCGGGACATCCAGGAGTACATCATCTCCTTCCTGAACTGGGCCGGGATCGATGCCATCGAGGCCGAGGAGCTGTCGGTGATCCCCGGGCTCGACGAGATCTTCAGCCTCACCGACGTGAAGCGGCACGTCGAAAGCGGCCGGTTCGATCTCCTGGTCATCGATTGCGCTCCCACCGCGGAGACGCTCAGGCTGCTGTCGCTTCCGGAGGTGATGAATTGGTACATCGAACGGATCTTCCCGGTGGAGAGGAAGGTTGTGAAGACGATTCGCCCGATCCTCACCCGCATCACCACGATGCCCATCGCCGAGGACCGGATCTTCGCTGCGGTCGAGCGGCTTCACCGGAACCTCGAGGGTGTCGGGAAGATCCTTCGCGACGAGAAGCAGTCGTCGGTGCGGCTGGTCGTGAACCCGGAGAAGATGGTGATCGCGGAGGCTCGCCGGACGTACACGTATCTTTCGCTGTTCGGCTACCGGGTCGACGCGATCGTGGCGAACCGCATCATCCCCGGGGACGTCACCGATCCCTACTTCGGGAAGTGGAAGGAGATCCAGAACGAGCATCTGGCCACGATCCGGGAGTCGTTCGAGCCGGTCCCGGTGCTGACCGCTCGTCTGTTCGAGCAGGAGATGGTGGGGTTCGATCTGTTGACCCGGATGGGCGAGGACGTCTACGAGGACGCCGACGAGACGAAAGTCCTTCACCTCGACGAGCCGATCCGCGTGCAAAAGAGGGGGCCGTGGTACGTCCTGTCGTTGCAGCTGCCGTTCATCGACCGCGACAATCTCGATATCCACCGAAAGGCCGAAGAGCTCGTGGTCCGTGTGGGATCGTACAAACGCACGCTGATCCTCCCTCACGCACTCCAGCGCCTGGAGGTTCGGGAGGCGAGGTTCGTCGAGGATCGACTGGAGCTGCGCTTCGGCGAAAAGGACGGGGGCGGCGTCGTCAAGACGAGGAAGAAGGTGGAGAGCCCTTCGGCGGAAGAGCAGGGGAGGAGCCATGGCTGATACGCGGAAACGATCGAAGCCTGCGAAGAAAGAGGAGGCCGAGGCCCCGGTCTGCCCCGTCGCGCTCTGCCCGGTGGGGATGTTCCTCAGTGTCACGGGAGATGTGAGGCCCGAGGCGGTCGACCACCTCTTGAGCGCCGGCCGCGAGTTGATGATGGCGGTCAAGGCGATCATCGACGCCCGAACCGAGGACGCTCAGGAGTCAGCGAAACTCCACAGGATCGACGTCGAGTGACGGCCACGATCTCATGACCACTCTGGATCGCGGATTGCTTCGGGAGCTCGCCGACTGGTCCACGAACCGGTTCCCCGTGACGAGCCTGTATCTCGATGTCGACGGCCGGCGATTCCCCAGGCGGGCGGACTACCTGGTTCGTCTCGACGATCTTCTTCGCAAAGCCGGGGACGGCTCGTGGCCCAAGGAGCATCGCCGCTCCGTGGAGGCCGATGCCGAGCAGATGCGCCGATTCGTGAGCGACGCGTTCGAACGCGACGGCACCCGGGGACTGGCCCTCTTTTCTTGCACCGGGGCGGGATTGTGGAAGGAGGTCACGCTCCCTGAGTCGGTCCGAGATCGAGTGGTGGTGGCACCACGGCCGCACCTGCTGCCCCTGGAGGCCCTCCTGGAGTCGTTCGAGACGTTCTCCACGGCGCTCGTCGACCGGGAGAAGGCCCGGATCTTCATGACGGTCGGCGGCCAGATCGAAGAGGTATCCGAGATCCTCGACGACGTCCCGGGGTGGCACGACCAGGGGGGGTGGGCCCAGGCCCGGTTGCAGCGGCACATCAAGGACCACATCCAGCGGCACTTGAAACACGTGGCCGACGCGCTTCTGCGCCAGCAGCAGGATCGCGGGTTCGACCACGTCATCCTGGCCGGGCCCGACGAGGTCGTGGCGCAGCTGGAACGGGAGCTCCACGACTACGTCCGGCGCGCGGTGGTGGCTCGGATCACTCTCCCGATGACGGCTCGGGCAGCCGACGTTCTGGAGAGGACGCTCGCCGTCGAGCAGGAGCTGGAGACGAGACGGGAGTGGGAGACGGTCGATCGGCTGGTATCCGAGATGGGCTCTGCTTCGGGCAGGGCGGTGGCCGCGTTCGAGGACACGCTCTCCGCGCTCGAATCGGGCCGAGTGGAAACGCTTGTTGTGGCGTTCGGTCTGGAAGCATCGGGAGTGCGGTGCACGCGGTGCGGGCATCTGGCCACCAGCGGTGACCAATGCTCGGTTTGTGGCGGAGAGTTCGAGGAGGCGCCCGATCTGGTTGAGGAAGCCATGGAGCTGGCGCTCCGCCAGCGCTGTGGGGTGGAGACGGTGCAGGACGTGCCGGGCCTCACGACCCTGGGGGGCATCGGAGCCCTCCTCCGTTTCTAGCCATGGCAGGGCGCGCCGCCATCGGCCTCGACGTCGGGGGAACGAAGGTCGCCGGGCTTCTCGTCGACGAAGACGGTGATGTGCTCGCTCGAGGCTCGGCGGAGACGCCGGCCACCGATTCCGAAGCCACGATGAAGACGGTCTTCCAGGTGGCGGAGGAGCTTCGAAGCTCGGGCCAGCCGGTGGCGGTCGGTATCGGCGCGGCGGGGATGGTGGACTTCGCCACAGGAACCATGCGGTGGGCTCCCAACCTCGCGTGGAGGCAGCTGCCCATCCGCGATCGCGTGTCCGAGCACATGGGATTGCCCTGCGTGGTCGACAACGACGCCAATGCAGCCGCCTGGGGGGAATATCGATTCGGGGCTGCTCGTGGGTTCCGACACGTGCTCATGGTGACGGTCGGGACTGGGATCGGCGGAGGGATCGTTGCCGACGGCGCCCTGTACCGCGGAGCCCACGGGTTCGCCGCGGAGATCGGCCACGTGATCGTGGAACCCGGAGGTCCCCAATGCGGGTGCGGGAACCGGGGGTGTTGGGAGCAGGTGGCCAGCGGACATGCCCTGGACCGGCTGGGGAGGCTGGCGGTGGAGGCCCGTCCGGACTCGGCGATCGCCACCCTGGCCGGCGACGACGAGATCACCGGCCATCACGTTGCAGAAGCCGCCATGCAGGGGGACCCGGTTGCCACCGAGATCCTTGCTCAGGTGGGTCGGCGCTTAGGAGAGGGCATCGCCGGTCTGGTGAACATCCTCGATCCTGAAGCCGTGGTGGTGGGTGGGGGGGTGGCCGACGTCGGCGATCTGCTCCTGGGGCCCGCCCGAGCCTCCTTCAGTGCCACGGTGGAAGCGCCCGACTACCGTCCCGAAGTGCCTCTTCTGCCTGCCGCCTTGGGCAACGACGCCGGCTCCATCGGGGCGGCCGCTCTGGCCCTGGAGCTCGGTGAGTGAACGTCGGGATCATCCTTCCCCTGTTCTCCGGCAACGTGGAACGGGTGCTGGAGGCGGCTCGGGAAACCGAGGAGTTGGGCTTCGACGGGGCCTTCGTCTTCGATCATTTCTTCCCGCCCGGAGGTCCTCGAGATCGTCCCTCGCTGGAGGCGTTCACCATGCTGGCGGCGGTCGGCGCGGCCACGCAGCGGGTCACTGTTGGGACGCTGGTCACCCGGGCCTCTCTCCGGCCCGCCGGATTGCTGGCGAAGACGGCGTCGTGGATCGACGTGGCCACCGGGGGACGCCTCGTGCTCGGCATCGGGACGGGCGATCCGATCGACCGGGCGGAACATGAGGCGTACGGCATCCCCATGCTCGGCCGGAGGGAGCGCCGCGCTCACCTGGACGAGACGGTCCGGGCGCTGAAGGCGCTGTTCTCGGGCCGGCGATTCGATGGAGGCCGGTACGTGCCGCCCCTGCTGGGTCCGCTGGTCCCTCCGCCCGCTCAAGCGGGAGGTCCTCGGATCTGGATCGGGGCCCAGGCACTGGACGTCGTCCGGATGGCCGGCCGGATCGCTGATGGCTGGAACGGCTGGGGACTGGGGATCGATCCCTTCAGGGAGCGTGCCCAGATCCTGTTTCAGGAAGCCGAGGCCGCCGGCCGGACGGTGGAGGCGACATGGGCCGGTATCGTGCTCGTGGGAGAGGATGAGGGCGAGACCGAGGAACTCCTCGAGCGGCGCAAGGCTCGCGGCTTGGACGAGAACGTCTGGGCGGGAACCACAGCCGAGTTGGCTGCCTTCCTCGGCGGTCTGGAAGGCGCCGGCGCCACCTGGGCGGTGCTGGTTCCCGCGGGTCCCAAGGACAGGGTGGCCCTGATCGGCCGGGAGGTGCTTCCGGCGCTCTCCCGGCGCCCCGTGGCCCGGTAGCCGGGGGCCGTTCCGCTACAATCGGACCGCCAGATTCCTCTTGGCGACAGTCCTTCCGTTCCTACGGCCAAGCCGCCACCGAATCCGGAGGTCCAGGTGAAAAAGGTCCTGATCATGGGCGCCGCGGGGCGCGATTTTCACAACTTCAACGTGGTCTACAGGGACGATCCGGAGGTCGAGGTAGTGGCCTTTACGGCCACGCAGATCCCGTTCATCGACAATCGAAGGTACCCACCGGAGCTGGCCGGGCCCCGATACCCCGAAGGGATCCTGATCCACCCCGAGGAGGACCTCATCCGACTCGTTGGGGAGCTCTCGGTGGACGAGGTCGTCTTTTCCTACTCGGACGTCTCCCACGACCACGTCATGCACTCGGCGAGCACTGCTCTCGCCGCTGGGGCCAGCTTCTCGATCCTGGGTCCGGACGCCACGATGCTCCAGGCCACGGTTCCCGTAGTCGCCGTCTGCGCCGTGCGAACCGGTGCGGGGAAGAGCCAGACCACCAGAGCCGTGGTTCGGGCCCTCAAGACTCAGGGACGAAAGGCAGTGGTGGTCCGTCATCCAATGCCGTACGGGGACATCGCAGCGCAACGGGTGCAGCGATTCGCCTCGTACGAAGATCTCGACGATGCGAAGGTCACCATCGAAGAGCGAGAGGAGTACGAGCCCCACATCGCGGGCGGGACTCTCGTGTACGCCGGAGTCGACTACGAGGAGATCCTCAAGGCGGCCCAGGCCGAGGCCGACGTCCTTGTGTGGGATGGAGGCAACAACGACCTGCCCTTCTTCCGACCCACCGTCCACATCGTGGTGGCCGATCCCCACCGGCCAGGGCACGAGACCTCCTACCACCCCGGCGAGGCCAACCTGCGCATGGGGCACATCATCGTGATCAACAAGGTCGACACGGCCATTCCGGAGAACGTGGACGCGGTCGAGAGGACCGCGCGGCGCCTGAATCCCGAGGCCGTCGTGATCAGGGCCAAGAGCCCGGTCACCGTGGACGATCCGGATGCCATCGTGGGGAAGCGGGTGCTGGTGATCGAGGACGGCCCGACCCTCACGCACGGGGAGATGAAGTACGGCGCGGGGGTCGTGGCCGCGAAGCAGCACGGGGCGGAGGTCGTGGATCCTCGGGAATGGGCCGCCGGCACGCTTCAAGACGTCTACAGACTGCACCGGGTCGGACCGGTCCTTCCGGCCATGGGCTACTCGCCGCAGCAGATCGCCGAGATGGAGGAGACGATCGACGCCGTGCCGTGCGACGTGGTGGTGATCGCCACCCCCGTCGACCTGACACGGGTGGCGCGATTCTCCAAGCCGTCGGTTCGGGTCCGCTACGAGCTGGAAGAGGCGGCGGGGCAGCCCACCCTTGCCGCGATCCTTCAGGAACGGCTCCCCGGGCCGGGAGGGTAGCGTGAGCCGAGTCGTCATTGCCCTCGGTGGGAACGCGCTGCTTCGCAGGGGGGAAGACGACACCGCCGACGTCATGCGGCGTAACGCCCGCCTCGCCGCCGAGAAGATCGCCGACATCGCTGCCGCCGGCTGGGAGGTCGTCATCACCCACGGCAACGGTCCGCAGGTGGGTCGAATCCTTCTCCAGAACGAGATGGCCCGAGATGCCGTCCACCCCATGCCCCTTGATGTGTGCGGCGCCGAGAGCCAGGGACAGATCGGGTATCTGCTCCAGGTCACCATCGGTGACGTGTTCTATGAGCGAGGGATGGAGCGGCCCGTGGCGGCCGTCCTGACACTGGTTCGTGTTCGCCCGGACGACCCGGCCTTCCAGAAGCCGACCAAGCCCATCGGTCCCCACTACCCCGAGGCGGAGGCAAGGAAGCTGTCGAAGGAGCCGGGCTGGTCGGTGGGGCCCACCGACGGGGGATGGCGGAGGGTGGTCCCGTCGCCGCATCCGTACTCGATCGTCGAGGGAGCGGTGATCAAGCAGCTGGCCGAGTCCGGGGTGATCGTGATCGCCGCAGGCGGGGGAGGGGTTCCGGTGATCGAGGAAGGGCCCAAGCTGGTCGGGGTGGAAGCCGTCGTGGACAAGGACCTTGCTGCGAGCATCCTGGCCCAGGACGTCCAGGCCGAGGTGCTCCTCACCCTTACCGACGTCGAGGGTGTGCATGAGCATCACGGTGAGGCAGGAGAGCGGCTCGTGGAGTGGCTGTCGCCCGATGACGCCGAGAGGCTTCTGGAAGCCGGCAGGTTCCCGGCTGGCTCGATGGGCCCAAAGGTCGAGGCCGCTGTGGGGTTCGTCAACGCCGGAGGGAAACGGGCGATCATCGCGGCGCTCGACCGTGCGACGGAAGCCCTCGAGGGCCGAGCCGGCACGCTTGTTGCCCACGAACGCCCGGCGTAGCGGCGAAACGGGCTGCTCGTTCCTGCGGGTAGGCTGTCGGCGATGCCGAAGCTTCGGGTGCTCGCGTACAACACGCACGGACTGCGCGCGGGTGCTCGGAAAGTTGCGCGAGCCATCGCCGACGAATGGCCGGACGTCATCCTCATGAACGAGTGCGGCTTTCTTGGTATTCGCCTCCGGCGGTTCGCCCGGCGGCTGGGGATGGAGTCGACCTCCGGCCTCCGGTTGTTTCGCCCGGTGACGAATGCAGTGCTGGTCCGTCCTCCGTGGCGCATCATCGATCGACGGAACCTTCAGTTCGCCCGAACGAATCGACGGCAGCGCCGCGGTGTGGTGACCGCGCGGATCGGCCATACCGGATTCCGTCTAACCGTCGCGTCGGTGCACCTGGGACTCTCGGATCCCGAGCGGATCCGACACTCGAAGGAGCTCACGGATTTCCTCGCGGGGCTTCCGGGCCCACAGGTGCTCGGCGGGGACCTCAACGAGGGCCCGGAGCGCCCGGCTGCAGCATGGATCGCGGAGCGCTTCTGGGATGCGTTCGCCGCTGCCGGCGAGGGGGAGGGAGAGACGTTCCCCAGCCGGAAACCGAGGGCCCGGATCGACTACGTATTCGTCTCTCAGGGGATATCCGTACAACGGGCGTGGGTCGGGAACGATCCGAGGATGATCGAGGCATCCGACCACCGTCCTGTGTTTGCCGAGGTGATGGTGGAGGAGGAACCCTCCTAGCCGGGCGCGCCGACCATGGCCTCGATGAACCGATGGGTTCGCTCGACGATCGTATCGGCGTCGTTGTCCAGCGTGGCCACATGGTAGGAGTTCGGGAGAGGGATGAGGTCCTTCTGGTCGGTCCCGACTCTTCTCAGGACGTACTCCGCGTTCCCTCGGGGAACGACGTGGTCTTCGGCGGAACGAAGCACGAGGAGTGGGAGACGCATCGAGGTCAGCTCCGACCGCACGAGCCTCAGAAACCGGTTCAACTGGACGATCGCCGCGACGGGGATCCGTTCGTAGGGAATCTCGGTCCGCCCGGGCTTCTTGATGTCGTCGCCGACGCCCTTCACCGTGGGGTGCAGCGGCCGGACCAGTGGGGCGAACGCGATCCGCCAATTCCGGACGTAGGGATTGATGGCCACGACTCCCCGAAGGGCCTCGGGCCGGCGAGCGCCCAGATGAAGCGCCATCGCCCCGCCCACCGAGAGTCCGCAGGCGACGACCACGTCGCACCGCCCCGCCAGAGCTTTCATTGCGACGAGCGCTTCGGCTTCCCACTCCCGCCATGTCGTGTCGGCGAGGTCCTCCCACCGCGTGCCGTGCCCCGGATATCGAGGGCAACTGACCGAATGCCCTCGTGCGTTGAGAGCCTCACCCAAGGGGCGAAGGCTCGAAGGGTTTCCGGTGAAACCGTGCAGGAGGAGAACTCCGGTGGGACCCCCCTTGAATGTGAACGCCTCGGCTTCAGGGACGACCTCGGGGGTCATCCCACCATGGACTTGATCCTGGCGATCACGGCGTCGGGGTCAAACGGCTTCGGGAAGAAGTTCTCCCGACCGACCAGCCCCACCACCTCGGGGGCCACCTCGGGCTTTCCGGTGATGATGACCACGGGCGTTCGTTTCGTCTCAGGAGTGGCCCGAAGTTGAGCGAGCATCCGTTCGCCGCCCACATCCGGCATCATGAGGTCGAGCACCACGGCGTCGGGATGGTGCATGTCGAGCAACAGAAGTCCCTCGAGGCCGTCCTTCGCCTCGACCACGTCGTAGTCGTTCATCTCCAGCGTGATCTTGACGAGCTGCCGGACGGAGTCGTCGTCCTCCACGAGCAGAACTCGCTTCTTCTCGTTCACGACTGGGTCCGCCGTCGGAGGCCGGAGTTCCGGAACAGCTGAAGGAGAACGTACAGGCCGAAGAGGCCGGCGAGTCCCGTCATGCCGGCGACGAAGGTGATGAAAGAGATCTCCAGGGCTCCCAGCGCCGCCATCACGGCCCCGTCCCTTCTGTCACTTGATGGGTCATAGGCGAGTCTATAGTCTATGGAACCCTCTTGAAACCCGTGAGCGATGTGAGGTGAGGGCTTGACGTATTGGCTGCTCAAGCACGTCTTGCTCGGCCCCGTTCTCCGGCTGATCTATCGTCCAAGGGTGGTTGGCGTGGACAACGTTCCCGCCACCGG
>DASSDP010000042.1:0-9485 GCA_035697085.1 Actinomycetota bacterium | reverse complement strand
ATCCTTGTGGCGGTGGCGGTGGCCATGCTCGCGGGCACGCTCTCGCTCGTCGGCATCGTGGAAGCACAACGGGACTACTGGTTCGTTCTGGTCCAGCCGCTGGGACTGCTGATCTTCGTGCTGGCGTCTCTGGCCGAGCTGGTCCGCACCCCTTTCGACATGCCCGTCGCAGACTCCGAGATCATCTTCGGGGCCTACACCGAGTACACCGGCCTGAAGTTCGCGTTCTTCCTCCTGGCTGAGTATGCGGGGATCGTGGTCCTGGCGGCGCTGGCATCGGTTCTGTTCCTCGGGGGGTATCTCGGTCCGTTCCTCCCCGGACCGATCTGGATGTCGGCAAAGATCGGCGGGGTCTCCTTCCTCATCATCTGGCTCCGGGCGACCTATCCCCGTTTGCGGGAGGACCAGCTCCAGCGGTTCTCGTGGATCGGGCTCATCCCGCTCGCTTTGCTGAATATCCTGGGAACCGCCGTCGTGAAGGTGCTGGTGTAGTCATGGCGATCGACGTCGAGCCCAGGGCTCTCGAGCAGGAGGACGAGGATCAGCCCTACCGCCCGGGATACGCGCCCGGAGAGGTCGTCGTCGACGGACAGGAATACCGGCGGCGGAGCCCGCTGGGCGTATGGCTTCTGAGCCTCGCGACGCTCGGGGTCTACGCCATGGTGTGGCACTACAAGGTGAACGACGAGGCCCGCCGGTACCTTCGAGACCCCGAGATCAGCCCGGGACTGTCGTTCCTCGCGTTCTCCAGCGCCGGGCTCACCTTCGTTCCGCTGGCGGTCTACCTGATCTTCTCGCGCCCCATCACGCTGTGGGGAGTGGTGCTGTGGTTCCTCGCCGGCCTTCCGTTCGTAATCGCACCCAACATCTCGGTGTTCCGCACCGGCGAGCGGATCGCGAGGATGCAGACGAAGTCCGGACGGGAGCACACGGCGGCGGGCCTCGTCGGGATCATGCTCCTCCCGGCGGGACTGGCGCACGTTCTCTATTACCAGGCCGAGCTCAACCTCATCTGGGGTTCGACCGCGGCCGTTCCCGGACTCGGTCTGGTCAAGGGCCTCCTGGTGACCCTGAAGCACCTCCTCTCGCCCTCGATCACCCAGCAGTACCCCCACGAGAAGCCGGACCTCCCACCCCGGACCCGGGGGGTCATCTCGCTCAAGGCGGAGAACTGCACGGTGTGCTGGAAATGCTCGCGAGAATGCCCCGACTGGTGCATCTACATCGAGTCACACAAGGAGACGCACGAGCCCG
This sequence comes from Actinomycetota bacterium, assembly GCA_035697085.1. Classification (GTDB taxonomy): domain Bacteria; phylum Actinomycetota; class UBA4738; order UBA4738; family CALAEC01; genus DASQUW01. Next base: position 8,231 of record DASSDP010000042.1, on the reverse strand, counting down.
CGGCGGGGGGACGCGCTCGCTCGGCCAAGGTCCTGGACCGCTTCGCCATCGACTACGCGCTGTGCATGTACTGCGGGATCTGCGTCGAGGTGTGCCCGTTCGATGCGCTGTTCTGGAGCCCGGAGTTCGAGTACGCCACCTACGGCATCCAGGAACTGACCCACGAAAAGGAAAAGCTCGACGAGTGGAACTACACGGTCCTGCCGCCGCCGGAGCTCGAAGAGGGAGCCGAGCTCCCGGGGTCGGAGCCGGTGGAGTCCGTGGCAACCGCCGCAGCTGCACCCGCCGCCGCAGCTGCACCCGCCGCCGCGGCCCCAGCGCCCCCTGTGCCCCCTGCGCCTACGGAACAGGCCGCCGGGACGCTCGCTCCCGGTGAGGGTGCTGCCCCCGCTGCGCCGCGGGTTCGCGAGGAAGTGGAGCCGGATCAGGAAACATACGACCGTGTTCTCCAGGAAGAGCTGGATAAGGGAACGGACCGGAGGGTCGCCGAAGGACGGGCCAAGTCGGCGGCGATCAGGGCCGCCCGGGCGAAGAAAGCGGAGGGAGCCGAGTCGTGACGATCCAGGAGTGGGTCTTCGCCATCCTGGCAGTGACCGGCTCGGTGGCCGCGCTTCGACTGGTAACGGCGAAGAACGTCGTCCACGCCGCTCTGTACCTCGTGGTGACGCTGGCTGCGGTGGGCGCCGTCTACCTCCTGCTGGCTGCGGAGTTTGTGGCGTGGGTGCAGGTGCTGATCTACGTCGGGGCCATCGTGGTGCTGCTGCTCTTCAGTCTGATGCTCACCCGTGCTCCGATCGGGCGCGAGGCCCTGGACAACCAGCAGCGGGGGATCGCCGCGCTGGTCGGTGTGGGGATCCTCGCCGGACTGGGTCTCCTGATCCAGGATGCATTCTCAGGGCAGAGGATCGAGCTAACTCCGTCCTTCACCGCGGGCATCGGCAACGAGCTGTTCAGCACGTACGTGCTTCCCTTCGAGGTCGTGTCATTCGTGCTTCTCGCGGCCCTGGTCGGCGCGATCGTCCTGGCCCGAAAGGACGAGGCGTGATCCGCCTTCCGCTCGTTCTGCTGTTCTCGGCGGTGCTCTTCTCGATCGGCGTCTACGGCGTCCTGGCTCGGCGAAACGCCGTTCTGGTGCTGATGTCGATCGAGGTGATGTTGAACGCCGTCAACGTGAACCTGGTGGCGTTCTCCCAGTTCTTCCAGGATGCGGTCCTGGGCGGCCAAGTGTTCGCGTTGTTCGTGATCACGGTCGCCGCCGCCGAGGTCGGCATCGGGTTGGCCATCGTCATCCTCATCTACCGAAATCGCGAGACGATCAACGTCGACGAGGTCAACTTGCTCAAATGGTGAGCACCGCTTCATCCGCGGCGCCTGTTGACGGCGCGGGGCCCACCCTCGCTCGCAACAACGCTCGCGAGGGGCCTCCCACGCCTACGCGGCGCCGCGAAGTGAGGGGCACCGGATGAAGCGGTGGCAACCGTGTTAGAGCAGGCCTGGCTCATCCCGACGCTGCCGCTGATCGCCTTCTTCCTGATCGTCTTTTTCGGAAAGCGGACGCCCGGGCGAGGCGCGGATATCGGCATCGCGGCGGTCGCGCTGAGCTTGCTGCTCTCAGTGACGGTGTTCGGGCGCATCGTTGGTGACGGCGATCTGGTTTACGAGCGGTCCGTTTCCTGGTTCAGCCTCGCCTCGTTCGAGCTGGAGCTCGGCTTGAGAATCGACGGGCTCGCCGCGGTCATGTTCGTGATCGTCACGCTGGTCTCGTTGCTCGTGCAGATCTACTCCGTCGGGTACATGGACAAGGACCCCCGGTTCACGTGGTACTACGCGGCGCTGTCGCTCTTCACCGGTTCGATGCTCCTTCTGGTCATCTCCAACAGCCTCATCCAGCTGCTGGTGGGATGGGAGCTCGTTGGCATCTGCTCGTACCTACTCATCGGGCACTGGTGGGAGGAGAAGGTGAACTCGGACGCCGGGATCAAGGCGTTCATCACCACGAAGACCGGCGACATCCCGTTCCTCTTCGGGATCTTCGTGCTGATCTTTGCCACCGGTACCTCGAACATGAGCGAGATCACGGAGCTCGCCGAGTCCGGCGAGGTCGCCGCCGGCGTGCTCACCGTCGGTGCGGTCCTCTTGTTCGGCGGGGCCATCGGTAAGTCGGCGCAGTTCCCGCTTCACGTGTGGCTCCCGGATGCAATGGCCGGTCCCACTCCCGTCTCCGCGCTGATTCATGCGGCAACGATGGTGGCCGCAGGCGTGTACCTCGTCGGCAGACTCTTCGCTCTGTTCGTGCACGCCACCGGCGGGGCGCTGGAGTTCGTCGCGGTCATCGCCTCGATCACGATGCTCATCGCGGCTCTCCTGGCGATGATCCAGGACGACATCAAGCGAGTGTTGGCGTATTCAACGGTTTCACAGCTCGCTTACATGATCGCGGGACTGTCGCTGGGAGAAGAGGGATACACGCCGGGCCTGTTCCACCTGTTCACTCACGCGTTCTTCAAGGCCCTGTTGTTCCTGTGCGCCGGCTCGGTCATTCACGCCGTCCACAGCAATAACATGAGCGACATGGGCGGGCTTCGAAAGTACATGCCGGTGACGTTCCTCACGTTCGCCATCGGAGCCGCCGCGCTCTCCGGCATCCCGCCTCTGGCGGGCTTCTGGTCCAAGGACGAGATCATCACGGTGGCGTTCCGGACCGAGCACTATGGCGTCTGGGCCGTCGCCCTCTTCACCGCGATCCTGACGGCTTTCTACATGACTCGAGCGGTGTTCCTGACGTTCTTCGGGCAGTACCGGGGCGAGGCCCACCCGCACGAGTCCCCGAGGGTCATGACCGCACCGCTCATCGTCCTTGCCGGACTCTCAGTCGTCGTCGGATTCCTCGGAGCTCCCCAGCTCGGGGCGGTGTTCGCCGATTGGGTCCACTTCGGGGAGGTCCACCACGAGCCGTTCTCGTACGGATTCGCCGCGGTGTCGATCCTCGGGGCCGCGGCCGGAATCGCGGTCGGGTACGGCCTGTACCGGCGGTGGCGAGAGCGTGAACCGCTTCGAGCGCTCGGGCCAGCGTACGTCCTTCTCGAGCGGAAGTACTTCCTCGACGACATCTACATGCGAGGCATCGTCCGTCCTATTCAGTACAGCGTCTCGGCGGCGGTGAACTGGTCGAACCGGTACATCCTTGACGGGATCGTCCACTCCTTCGCGTGGTTCGCCAGGCTCATGGGTCGGACCACCGATCGAGTCGACCGACGGGTTGTGGACGGAGCCGTCAACCGGGTGGCCATCGGGACGGGCTGGACGGGCGGTTTGCTTCGGTACATCCAGTCGGGCAATGTTCAGCGCTACGCGGTGTTCCTGTTCGCCGGGGTGGCCATCCTGGCGGTGATCTACACCCGAGTCTAGGAGAGGGGATGGACTGGTTCGACGATTGGGCGATCACGCTCGGTGTGTTCCTTCCCACCGCTGGTGCCTTTGTGGTGACCCTGATGCCGAGGGATCGGGATCGACTGATCCGAGGGTTGGGCATCCTGTTCACGGGCCTCGCCCTAGTGGTGGGGATCGTGATGCTGTTCCGCTTCGACTTCGGTGCGCCGGGCGCTTTCGGAACGGCGATGGCGGAGGAGGCCCTCCAGTTCCGGGTGAACGCATCGTGGATCTCGGCGATCGGGGCCAATTACCACGTGGGAGTGGACGGCATCAGCTTGCCGCTCTTCGAGTTGACTCTGCTGATCTCGTTCCTGTCGATGATCTACACCTGGAAGTACCTTCCCGAGCCGGGACGTCCGAAGGCCTTCGTGGCGCTGTTGATGCTTCTGCAGACCGGGATGGCCGGCACGTTCGTGGCATTCGATCTGGTGCTGTTCTTCGTGTTCTGGGAGCTGGTCCTGGTCCCGATGTACTTCCTGATCGGGATCTGGGGAAGCGCCAACAAGGAATACGCGGCCATCAAGTTCTTTCTGTACACGCTGTTCGGAAGCGTGTTCATGCTCCTGGGGTTCCTGGCGATGTACTTCCGGGCCGAGCCTCATACCTTCGACATCATCGCCCTCCAGCAAGCCGATTTTGCCAGGACGTTCCAGCTCGTTGTCTTCGCGGGGCTGTTCCTCGGTTTCGCCATCAAGGTCCCGATGTGGCCGTTCCACACGTGGCTCCCCGATGCCCATACCGAAGCCCCAACGGTCGGCTCGGTGATGCTGGCGGCCATCCTCTTGAAGATGGGCACGTACGGGTTCGTTCGGATCTCCCTTCCGATCTTGCCTGACGCAGCCCGAGTGTGGGCTCCGTACATCGGTGTCCTCGCGGTCATCGCCATCGTGTACGCGGCGCTGGCGTGCCTCGCGCAACGAGATATGAAGCGGCTCATCGCGTTTTCCTCTGTGGGCCACATGGGGTTCGTCATGCTCGGGATCGCCACGCTCACCGACATCGGGATCAACGCGGCCATCTTCGGGATGGTCGCCCACGGCGTCATCACAGGGATGCTGTTCTTCCTCGCCGGCTCGGTCCACGAGCGGTACCACACCCGCGAGATCGCCGAGATCGGGGGCGGGATGCTCCAGAAGGTGCCATACCTCGGAAGCATCCTGGCGTTCACCGCCATCGCTTCCCTGGGCCTTCCCGCCCTCGCCGGATTCTGGGGCGAGGTCATGGCCCTGCTGTCCTCCTACAACCCCGCTGAAGGCTTGTCGGTCGGCCTGTTCCGAACCCTGATGGTGTTCGGGGGCATCGGAACGATCCTCACCGCGGGGTACTTCCTGTGGATGCTCCAGCGGGTCAACCTCGGAACCGTACCGGAGCGATGGGCAGGGAAACAGCTCGCCGACGTGAACGCGTACGAGTACGTGGCCTGGGCCCCGCTGCTGGTCGGGATCCTCGCGCTCGGGATCTTCCCCCGACTCATCTTTGGAGTGACCAGCGAAGCGGTCGGCGGGCTCGTGAAGCTGTTCTAGCGAGATGCCGTTCGACGTCGACTACCACGCCGTCGCCCCGGAGCTGATCCTGGCGGGCACGGCCCTCCTCGTTCTGGCCTTGGATCTCTTCTTACGCCGGGAGCGGAAGTGGTGGGCGATGCCCGTGTCGTTCCTCGGTACCGCGGGAGCGCTGGTGGCGACGCTGACGCTCATCGGCGAGAGGCGAACGTCGTTCGGAGGGACTTACGTCGTCGACTCCTTCGCGATCCTTTTCAAGGTGTTCTTCCTGGTGGTTGCCCTGGCCGTGTTCATGATCTCGCTCCGGTACTTCCAGCACGGCCGGTACTACCAGGGCGAGTACTACTTCCTGGTCCTCTCGTCGTTCCTGGGGATGCTCACGATCGTTTCTTCGCGAGATCTGCTGATGCTGTTCATCTCGCTGGAGTTGGTGACCGCGCCTGGTTTCCTTATCGCGGGCTTTCGAAAAGGCGATCCGAAGTCGAACGAGGCCGCGCTGAAGTTCTTCCTGATCGGGATCCTGTCCACGGCCGTGATGCTCTACGGCATGAGCCTGATCTACGGCATCACCGGGTCACTTCGCCTCGACACGATTGCCTCAGTATTGTCGGGATCGGTTCGTGGTCCGCTGGTCGCCGTCCAGAGGTTATCCGTGTCGGAGCCGCTGGCTATCGCGGCCGTCCTCTTCGTCGTCGTCGGTTTCGCCTTTAAGGTGTCCTCGGTGCCGTTCCACTTCTGGGCGCCGGACACCTACGAGGGCTCGCCCATCCCGGTTGCGGCGTTCCTATCCGTAGCGTCGAAGGCGGCGGGATTCGCGGGTCTGCTCCAGATCATGTTCGTGGCGTTCGGACCGCTCGCGGAGTTCTGGACGCCGGTGTTCGCGGTGCTCTCCGTCCTGACGATGTCGATAGGGAACCTGGTGGCGCTGCAGCAACGGCAGGTGGTGCGATTGCTGGCGTACTCCAGCATCGCCCAGGCCGGGTACATGCTGCTCCCGTTCGCGCTCGTTGGGACCTCGGCTGCCGGGGACAGGGAGGCGTTCTCGGCAGCGGTGCTCTACATCCTCATCTACGGGACGATGAACATCGGCGCGTTCTCCGTCGTCATCGCCCTCTCTCGAGACAAACCCGGCGTGCTCATCGAGGATTTCGCCGGACTGGGGCAGCGTGCGGCTGCCCTGGCCGTTCCCATGGCGGTCTTCCTCGTGTCACTGGCAGGAATACCGCCGACCGCCGGGTTCTGGGGGAAGTTCTTCATATTTCGGGCCGCCATCAACGCCGATCAGGCGTGGCTGGCCATCGTGATGGTGATCAATTCGGTGATCAGCCTGTACTACTACGTCTCGATCGTGAAACAGATGTTCTTCGTCCAGCTCCCAGAGCCGAGACCGCTTCGCGCTCCCGTGCTGGTAACGGGGGTGGTGGTGCTGGCCATGGCCGCCGTGGTCGCGGTGGGTATACTGCCCGACCTCTTCGCCCAATTCCCGCCCGACGCAACGCTGCCCTAGCAGAAGATCCGCGTTCTTGGGACATTCAGCGACGGTTTCCGTCGTTCACGTTCCGAAGAAAGCCAGCCCTGGCGGGACCTTCCGCCCCAAAGCCCAATCCGAACCGGCCGTTACAATGGATTCCAGGAGGGTGACATGATCGGTATCAACAGAGTAAAAACCTGGGTCCTCATCTCGGGCATGGCCGCGCTGTTCGTTGCGGTGGGGGCACTCATCGGAGGGGGACAGGGGGCCACGATCGCCCTGGTCCTCGCTTTCGTTTTCAACTTCATCATGTACTGGTCGAGCGACCGCATCGCCCTCGCGGCCACTCGATCGAAGCCTGTGAGCGAGGCCGAAGCCCCGGAGCTGTACTCGATCGTCCGGGAGCTGGCCGCCGAGGCCAAGGCTCCGATGCCTCGCATCTACGTCAGCGAGATGAACCAGCCGAACGCGTTCGCCACGGGGCGGAATCCGGAACACGCGGCGGTCTCGGTGACCAGTGGGATCCTTCAGATCCTCGACCGGCGCGAGCTCCGCGGTGTCCTGGCCCACGAGCTGTCCCACGTGATGAACCGGGACATCCTGGTTTCGACGATCGCCGCGGCCATCGGCTCGGCCTTCACGTACCTCGCGTACATGTTCCTTTTCTTCGGAGGGGGAGACGACGACGACAGCCCGATCGGCGGGATCGCGTTTCTGCTGCTGTGGCTTGTCGGCCCGATCGCGGCGGGACTCATCCGGATGGCGGTTTCTCGCTCTCGCGAGTACCAGGCCGATGAGTCCGGGGCCATCCTTTCCCAGGATCCCGAAGCGCTGGCGAGCGCGCTTCTCAAGCTGGAGGAGGCGGCCAAGGTCGTCCCCGCTCGCCTCAACCCGGCCCAGGCCCATCTGTTCATCGTGAATCCGCTTCGTGGTGGGCAGGGGCTGGCGACGCTCTTCTCCACCCACCCGCCCACGGCTGAGCGGGTGCGGCGTCTCCGGGAAATTGCCGCCCAGATCGGGTAAGTCGGACTAGAGAACAGACTGAGGGGAGGGTTGTCGGCCCGGGCGAAGAACCCTTAGAGTAAGACCATCGCCCGCGTGGGCTACAGGATATGAAGGGCCTCGTCCGAATCGCACTCATGGGCGCGTTTGTCGTCGCGCACCAGATGCTCACGCCCATCTCGGGCCCGGCGCAGACGGCGGATCCGTGCGTCAATCCCTCTCCGGACGCGTCCCCATCGCCTTCCCCGAATCCCCAGGATCCCTCCATTCCCCAATCGCCGTCGCCCGAACCGAGCCTGTCGCCGAGCCCAACGCCCGACCCCTGTCCGTCGCCGTCGCCGTCGCCGGCGCCGGAGTACCCCACGCCTGACCCGGGCCCATCGCCCTCACCGGCTCCTCAGCCGGATCCAGCGCCGACGCCGACACCCGAGCCTTCGCCCACGACGAAGGAGCCTTCCCCGCCACCGGCTCCGTCTCCCGAGGCGCCCGGTCCGATCCCTGCGCCCCCGCCCATCTTCATCCCGGGAAACCTGGCACCCGTTACCGGTGGGAGTCCCATCAAGCCGCCCATCGAGACCGGGGATGGAGTGATCATTGGAACCGGCGAGATCGGCCCGATCGCCGCGCCCGTCGTGGATCAGCCGGATGCCCCGTTCGCCATCTCCAGTCCCAACAGCACCGCGCGCCTGATGAAGATCCTTTCGGAGGTCACCACGTACGGGATGCCCCTGAAGAAGGCTCTTCTCCAGGTGGCGGCTCCCTTCCCCGTTGCCGGCCCGGCGTGGTGGATCGACGACTGGCACGCTCCGAGGTCGGGAGGCCGG
>DASSDP010000041.1:0-8088 GCA_035697085.1 Actinomycetota bacterium | reverse complement strand
CGGATGGTCGGCTCGGGTACGCGTGGTCGGCGGACCCGAGTGTTGAGGATGCCTCGGGTCTGCTCAATTCCGCGCGAACCAATGCAGTGCTGGCGACTCCCGACGAGGCGAACGGACTTCCCATCGCACCGCCGGCGGAGGAGGTGCCTGGGCTCTTCCGTGCGTCGATGGCAGGGCTTCCCCCAAGCCGCAAGGTTGCCCTGGCGCTCGACCTGGAGCGCGCGGCGACGTCCTCTCACCCGGACGTCCGCAAGGTCGAAGAGGTCATGTACGGCGACGCAGTCTCCCGCGTCGCCGTGGCCTCGACGGTCGGTACGGAGGGTGAGTACGCCCGCACCGACTGCTGGTGCATGGTTGCCGCTCTTGCGGAGCGCGACGGTGAGACGCAATCGGGATTCTCCTTCCGGGTCGCTCGGGAGACAGACGAGCTGCAATGGGAGGAAGCGGCGGCGGAAGGGGCTCTCCGAGGGGCGAGGTTGCTCGGAGCCGTGAAGCCCGAGAGCGAGCGGCTGCCGGTTGTCCTCGACCCGTGGGCGGCGGCGGGGTTCCTCGGTGTCCTGGCCGGGGCGTTGTCGGCGGAAGAGCGTCAGAAGGGGCGGTCATTGCTGGCCGGATTGGTTGACGAGCAGGTTGCCTCACCCGGGGTGACGCTCGTGGACGATGGGCGCCTTCCCGATGGCCCGGCCAGTTCGCCGTTCGATGACGAAGGCGTGCCCACGACGCGAAGCCTCCTCATCGAGCACGGAACACTCCGGGGGTTCCTGCACAACACCGTGACGGCTCGGAGAGAGGGCGGAGCGTCCACGGGAAACGCCAGTCGGCCTTCATACCGCGGTGTGCCGGGCGTCTCGCCAACGAATCTCTTCGTCATCGCCGGATCGGATGCGCCGGAAGCGGTGCTCGCAGCAGCCGGGAGGGGCGTCTACGTTCAAGACGTGACGGGTCTCCACTCCGGCGCCAACCCCGTAAGCGGCGAGTTCTCGGTGGGAGCGACGGGTCTTCGGCTCGGGGGTGGAGCGCTGGGTCAGCCGCTTCGCGAGATGACCATCGCCAGCACATTGCTCGACGTTTTGAAGCAGGTAGTTACGGTCGGCTCGGACCTTCAATTCTTCGGCGGTTCTATCGGCTCGCCGACGCTGCTCGTTGGTGAGATGACCGTCGCGGGCCGCTGAGTTAGTCGGCCAGAAGGGCGTAGCCGAGAGCGACGGTCGAGAACAGAACGCAGTAGTAGGCGAACGGGCGAGTATCTCGGGTCCGGAGGTATCGCAGCAGGAACGCGATCGATAGGAACCCGATCACCGCCGAGAGAGCGGACGCCGCGATCACCGTGCTCGTATCCGCACCCGGAGGGAGGTTGGGCAATTCCAGCAACCCGGCTCCGAGAAGGGCCGGAAGCGCCAAGAGGAAGGAAAACCGCGCAGCAGCGTCTCGGGAAAGCCCCAGAGCCATCCCGCCGGTGATCGTCGCCGCCGATCGAGAGATGCCCGGGATGATGGCGAACGCCTGCAACAACCCGACCAGAGCCGCATCGCCGAATGTGGCCTCGTTGAGCCCACGGCGGTCTTGGGCACGACGTCGCTGGTAGATGGCCTCCCCCGCCAGGAGCAGGCCCGCGGTCACGAGCAGCTGGAGCGCGACAGCGACCGGCTGCTGGAAGAGCTTCTCGAAGAAGTCCGAGAAGAGGAGGCCCGCGAGGCCCGCGGGAATCGAGCCGGCGATTAGCAACAGGGCCAGCCGGCCCAGCTCTCCGTCCCTCTCGTTCCCCCGGCCGATAAGCGCTCGGGAGGCCCCGGTCACGATTTCGGCCAGGTCCCGGAGGAAGTACATAAGCAGCGCGAGGGCGGTCCCCAGGTGGACAGCGACGTCAAACGCCAATCCGGGGATCGGCCACCCGAGAAGAAACGGCACCAAGACGAGATGGGCCGACGAGGATACCGGCACGAACTCCGTGAGGCCCTGCACGGCGCCGAGAACGAGCGCCCGGAACATTCGCGCAAGTGTACGGCAGCATCATGGCGGCGGGGCCACGGCAATCGAGAGATCTCCGTGAACTCCCGCGAATGCGAGACGCTCGGCCGTCTCGGGAGTCACCACAACGTAGACCGTGGTTCCCTCCCCGCCCTCGAAGGTGGATCCCTCCAGCACCGTGAGCACCTCGACCTCACCGGCCACCGTTTCCGTGTGTGCGTTCGGTCCCACGAAGGTGGCCATCACGTCGACCCGGTCGCCGGGAACCAGGGCCCCCGCCGGGAGCGAGACTCCTACCGGAACGGCTCGGAAGCCATCGGGGACGAAGGCCGCGACCGGTCCGCCGGGGGGAGCCAGACGAAGGCTCGTGATCGGCTCGCCTGCGGCCACGTCCGCGGCAAGGGACCGGCCCGAGATCCCCTCAACCGAACTCAGAGCGCCCGTCTGGAGCGCCCCGGGGGGGAACTCCGCCAGTCGAACCATCGATGGAGCCAGGACCGTCCCCCTGCTCAGTGCCGAGGCCGCAACGACGACGGAGACGCCCGGTCCGGTGGATGCTGCCCGAGCCTCCAGTCTGGCCAGATGGCCGCGGAGGGCGAGCGTCGCGGACGCGGCCAGAACGAGGGAAAGAAATACCAACACTCCGGATACCCGGGGTCGACGCCGGCGCATGACGGCTCCCTTCCGGGGGAGATCGATTGGCTTGGCGGCAGTTACCGCGCGGAGGTGTCGATCCTTGCACGGGCCACTGACATTGCGGTGGTCAGTCGGGCTCGAGCCGTGCTCCCCTGAGGGCTGTGGCGCACACGCAGTCTCGCTCCAGTGGCAGCGCCGGGACGATGCGAAACAGCAGGTCTCGCAGCTTCGCGTTGTTCTCGTTGAAGACGCGGATCACCGTCTCGTGGGTGACCGGCTCGATGTCCTCGCCCTCGACGCCGACGTCGTAGTCCGTGATCAGCGAGATGTTGGCGTAGCAGATCTCGAGCTCCCGGGCCAGGACCGCCTCGGGCGACTGGGTCATGTTGATGACTTCCCAGCCCTGGTCGCGGTACCACTTGGCTTCGGAGCGGGTGGAGAAGCGAGGACCCTGTACCGCCACCACGGTGCCACGCTCGTGCACGTCGAGGCCCTGATCCCGGGCCTGTTTGATCGTGACCTCGCGCATCGTGGGGCAGTAAGGATCGGCGAAGGCGATGTGCGTGGTCTCGGGGCCGTCGTAGAAGGTGTCCGTTCGCCCAGTGGTTCGGTCCACGAGCTGGTCGCAGATCACGAAATGCCCCGGTTTCACCTCGATCTGGAGCGACCCGGCCGCGCAGGGACCGATGATTCGCTCCACGCCCAGTTCCTTCATCGCCCACAGGTTGGCTCGGTACGGCACGCGGTGGGGTGGAAACTGGTGCTTGGTTCCGTGGCGTGGGAGGAACGCAACGCGCCGGCCTCCGATCTCTCCCACGGCGGGCGTAGCGGAAGGCTTGCCGTACGGGGTGTCGACGTTGACTTCCTCCACCGATTCGAGGAACGAATAGAAGCCCGACCCGCCGAAGATGCCGATCTCCGCCGTGCTCATGCCGACTTCTCTTGCTTCTCACTCGACGCGGAGGATGTGTCCGCCGGGGTCGTGGAGGGTTCCTTCTTACCCGCGGATTCCTTCTTCTCCGACACGGGTTCCTTCGGCTTCGTCCGGGATTCGGTCCTGTAGAAGCCCGAGCCCTTCAGGACGATGCCGATCGGGTGGAAGACCCTTCGCAGCTTGCCGCCGCAGATCTCGCAGACGGACGGCGCCGCATCGCCGATCGGGTGTGAAACTTCGAATCGGTTGGCGCAGTCGACACAGACGTACTCATACGTGGGCATCCGAAACCGATTATAGGGGCGGACCAGGAATCCTCGGCCCGGTGCTTGGTCAGTCTGGGGTCCGGCAGTCCACGGTCTCGGAGTCGGTGACCACGAGATGCAGCTGCTGGTCGGACGGCTCTTCGGGGACGCGATCGACGAGTTGGGCCGAGTAGGCGAGCCCGATCCGGGTGGTCTCGGGGCGAACCCGGGACAGGTATCGATCGTAGTAGCCACCGCCGTAGCCGAGGCGGAACCCTCGTCGGTCGAAGGCCAGGCCGGGTGTGACGACCAGGTCCACCTCCCCGGGGTCGAGAGGGTGGCGACGGGACGGCTCCCGTGGACCGTAGCCGGAAGGAAGAAGAGGATCTCCGGGGAGCACCTCGGCCGCCTCCATCCCCTGTGGGGTCAGATAGGGCAGGAAGAGCTGTTTTCCCTCGTCCATGATGTGCTCCGCGATCGCCCCGGTGGTGACCTCGGAACCGAACGAATAGAACAAAAGCACCATCCCGGCAGCTCGGAACTCGTTCAGTCCGAGAAGCCGGTCCTCGATCAGTCGGGCCCTCCGGGCCCGCTCTTCGGGGGGCATCGCGTCACGGATCAGGCGCATCCGGTCGCGGAGCGTGGCCTTTCGTGCCGCGGGTTCGTCGGTCACGAGGCCGTTCCCCCTTCAAGGATTTCCGGGAATTCGTCGATACTCCCTATGAAAGGGGAATCTGGACCCTGAAGCCAGCGCCCAGGGGGACGCCGGTTGCCCAGTAGCTGCACGGGGGGATCGTTGGAGTGACGCTTCGCGCCCGACTCACGATGTTCTTTGCCGGCATTGTCGTCGTGCCGCTTCTCGCCGCTGCCGTGGTGCTTCAGCAACTCGTCAGCCGGGAGATCCAGAAGAGAAACGAGACCCAGCTCCAGGTCGGCTCCCGATCCGCAGCCGGGCTCTGGATGGCTCACCTGGATGTGGCCCGGCGCGAGGTCCGTCACGTGGCGAGGGGCATCATCGATTCCCTCGAAAGCGGCGAGCTCGACGAGAGGCTCGATCGGGCACGACAGGAAGGGGAGCTCGACTTCCTCATCGTGACCTCCGGCGGCGATGTGCTCGCCGACAGTGTTGGAGAGGCCTCGTTCGTCGAGAGCGTTCGCGCACCGACGGCTGCTGATCTCGCGGCGGAGGGCGGATCGGCCGGGCTCCTGCGGTCGAGGGTCGAGGTCCTGGCCGGGAAGAGAAACGTCACCGTCACGGGTGGGTTCTACGCGGACCAGTCGTTCGTCCGGGACCTGTCCCAAACCACCGGCCTCGATCTTGCAGTGACGAGCGGCGGTCGAGTGATCGCAACCACGTTGTCTGCCGCGCCTCGCATTCCGTCGGGATCCGTGGGTCTCGTCGAGGTCGGGGACGGATTGGAGGCGTTGGTCTCTGAGGTTCAGGGAGGTGATGGCGGGATCGCGGTGATCGCAAAGCCCGAGGGCGCTGCGGGATTCCGCACCTCCATCTGGGTCATCGTGGTGGCCATCGGCCTTCTCGTTGCCACCGCGCTCGGATACGCGCTCGCCCGCCTGCTGGCTCGCCCCCTCCAGCGCCTGGCAGAAGGGGCGATGGCTGTTGCATCCGGGGACTTCGACACGCATGTCGACGCGGAGGGGCAGGGCGACGTGGCCCAGCTCGCCCAGGCCTTTAACTCGATGACGGAGAATCTCCGCGGATACGTGGGGGAGCTCCGAAAGTCTCGAGACGAGCTCCGGCGCGGCCTCGACCGGCTTGGGACGACGCTCAGCTCGACACACGATCTGGAGGGAATGTTCGGAGTGATCCTGGATACGGCGGCCATCACCCTGGGAGCGAAGGCCGGCGCCGTGTACCTGATCTCCCCGTCGGGGAGGGACGTTCGTCTGGAGGTCGCTCGAGGATACGAGGCCCCAGAGCGAGCGGCGCTTCGGATCGGGGAAGGGATCGCCGGCCGTTCGGCGGCGGGCATTTCCGTGCTGCTTCCGTCCGAGCGCGACCCGGTTTCCCCGAGTCGACCCGTGGAGCCGGCGGCGCCGACGGCCATCGCCGTGCCGCTCATCCGAGGAGATCGCACGATGGGCGTCCTGGCCCTGTACGGGCGGAGCATCCCGGAGCCGTTCGTCCAGGACGACGTGGCCACGCTCGGTTCGTTCGCCGCCCAGGCGTCCGTGGCGGTGGAGAACGTGCTGCTCCACAAGGAGGCCCAGCGCCTCTCCATCACGGACGGACTGACCGGGGTGTGGAACAGACGTTACCTCCAACTGACCTTGACGAAGGAAATCGAGCGAGCTCAGCGATTCGACCGCCCGCTCTCCGTGCTGATGATGGACATCGACCACTTCAAGCTGGTGAACGACGCCCATGGCCATCAGGTCGGCGACGAGGTCCTCGTGGAGCTGACCAGGCGGACCATGAGCACGATCCGAGGGCAGATCGACGCGCTGGCCAGGTACGGCGGTGAAGAGTTCGTCGTGGTGCTCCCCGAGACGCCGCGTGAGGGCGCCAGGATCGTGGCGGACAAGATCCTTTCGGTGATTCGTCACCGGCCGTTCGGCGAGGACGGCGACGCGGGCGTGCCGCTCACCGTGAGCATCGGCGTGGCGGCGTTTCCCGAGGACGGGTCCACCGCCGACGAGCTCGTCCGCGCGGCCGACCTAGCGATGTACCGTGCCAAGGAGGCCGGCCGGGACCGCGTCGAGACCGCGCAGTCCCACTAGAGTCGGGCACACGCCGGCGACGAAGCTTCCCGACCCTCACTCCGAGGAATACACTCAAGAACTCCCGTTCCCGTGGAGGATGCGGTGAAGGTCAACAAGGCGGTTATCCCCGCCGCCGGGCTCGGCACGCGGTTCCTCCCGGCGACGAAGGCGCAACCCAAAGAGATGCTTCCCGTGGTGGACAAGCCCGCCATCCAGTACGTGATCGAGGAAGCCGTTCGGGCGGAGATCCGGGACATCCTCATCGTCACGGGGCGGGGCAAGCGCACCCTGGAGGACCATTTCGACCGCTCCTTCGAGTTGGAGTCGTACCTGGAGCGATCGGGGAAGCACGACCAGCTCAAACAGGTCCGAGAGATAAGCGATATGGCCGTGGTCCATTACATCCGTCAGAAGGACCCCCTCGGCCTTGGCGCCGCGGTAGCGGTGGCCGAGCCGCACGTTGGTGGTGACCCGTTCGCAGTGCTCCTCGGAGACGACATCGTGGCCACATCCGACGCGCTTCTCCCAAAGATGATCGACATCTACGAGCGGTACGGACGGAGCGTGATCGCCGTTCAGGAGGTCGCTCGGGATGACATCAGCCTGTACGGATCGGTGAAGCCCGAGTTCGTAGAGGACGATCTGGCTCGGGTGCTGGACATCGTGGAGAAGCCCTCGAAGGAGGAGGCCCCGTCAAACCTGGCGGTGATCGGCCGGTACGTGTTCACGCCTGAGATCTTCGACGCGATTCGTCAGACGCCGCCGGACTCGGGAGGTGACGTTCAGCTCACCGACGCCATCGCACTCCTGGCCAGGCAGCAGGCCGTCTACGCCTTCGTGTTCGATGGGGTCCGGTACGACATCGGGAAGAAGCTCGACTACCTGCGGGCAACCGTGGAGTTGGCGATCGAACGTGAAGACCTGGGACCGGCGTTCCGGGCGTTCCTCGCCGACTTCGTGCAGCGCAAGAAGCTGATCTGACGTGAGCCTGCCGCAGCTCTCGGTCGACGAGGTGCGGTCTCGCGTTCTCAGCAGCATCGATCCCCTCCCCCCGATCGAGCTGTCGTTGCTGGAGGCGCATGGGTGCGTTCTCGCCTCCGATGTGATCGCCGAGTACGACGTCCCGCCGATCTCGACGGGGGATTTCGACGGATATGCGGTTCGCGCCGCGGATATCCACGCGGCGGCGCCGGGAGCACCCGTCGTTCTCCACCTGGTGGGATGGGCCCGGGCGGGGATGCGACCCGAGGCAACCGTCGGGTGGGGGGAGACGATACGGATGGAAGCGGGAGCCCCCATGCCCGCGGGAGCCGACAGCGTCGTTCCGCTGGAAAGCTGCGACGCCGACGGGGAAAGCGTGCGCGTGTGGCAGTTCGCGGAGCTGGGGACGGGCATTCGGCCTGCGGGCGAGGATGTGCGAGCCGGTGACGTGCTCGCCCCGGGGGGGAGACGCCTCTCGGCCCCGGAGTTGGGCTTGCTGGCTGCATCCGGTCGGGCCTCCGCACCCGTTCATGCCAGGGCTCGGGTCGCCGTGATGTCGGTGGGTGCTCTCGTGGAGCCGGGCCGTCCGGCCGCCTTCGGTGA
>DASSDP010000040.1:0-10549 GCA_035697085.1 Actinomycetota bacterium | reverse complement strand
CCCCGTGAGGATTCGCCCGATCCTTTCCGCGAGTGGGAGGAAGGGCCGAACGACCTCAGCCACCTCACCCACGGGAACGTTGACGGCGTAGGGCACGAACTCTCCTCGCAGGGCGAGACGGACCATGTCGGCGATCGCCGTTCCCGCCTTGTCCTGGGCCTCTTGGGTGGCCGCTCCGAGGTGAGGCGTCACGACGACGTTGTCGCGGGCGAACATCGGGTGCTCCGTCACCGGTTCTCCGTCGAAGACGTCCAGCGCTGCGCCGGCAAGTCGCCCATCCTCGAGCGCTTTCACCAGCGCCTTCTCGTCCACGATGCCTCCGCGCGCGGTGTTCACGATGCGGGAGCCTTCCTTCATGAGGCCGAGCTCGCGCTCGCCGATCAGCGCCTCTGTTTCCGGCGTCCGGGGAAGGTGCACTGTGATGAAGTCTGCCTGCACGAGGAGGGCCGTCAGGTCCGGAACGAGCTCAACTCCAACCTGCCGACCCCGGTCTCTGGATACGTACGGGTCGTAGGCGATCACGCGCATCCCGAACGCAGCCGCTCGGTGGGCGACCATTGACCCGACGCGCCCCAGGCCGATGATGCCGAGCGTCTTCCCGTGGACTTCGACTCCCTGGAACCGCTCCCGGTCCCACACGCCAGACGTGAGCGCCGCGTGCGCCTGCGGAAGGTTCCTGGACAGCGCGAGCAGCAGGGCCATGGTGTGCTCCGCGGCGGAGAGGACGTTCGACTGTGGGGCATTGACGACCATCACGCCGCCCCGGGTGGCGGCATCCACATCGACGTTGTCGAGTCCGATGCCCGCCCGAGCAACCACCTTCAGGTTCGAACCGGCAGCCAACACCTGCGCGTCGACCCGCGTCTGCGACCGAACAACCAGGGCATCGTAGGGACCGATGGCCTCGGCAAGGCCACCGCCCGCGAGATCGGTGCGGACGTCAACATCGAATTCCTCGCGAAGGACGGCCAGCCCGCTCTCGGCCAGTGGCTCGGTGACAAGGATCCTCATGCGCTGCCGGCGGACCCGAAGACCTCCTCGGCCGCGCCAACGGCGGCCCCCCGCTTCACCGGATACCCCATATCACCGAGGGTGAGCTCCAGGGCCGCGAGGGCGCGGACGATGTCGAAGCGGTCGTAGTAACCGAGGTGGCCGATGCGAAAGACCTTCCCGGTGAGAGGTCCCTGACCGCCGGCGAGGATGATTCCGTGGTCGCGACGGACCTTCGCCACCAACTCCTTGCCGTCGACCCCCTCGGGCACGGTCACCGCGGTGATGGCCCAGGCGCGCTCCGGGTGCTCCCCAAAGAGGTCCAGGCCCAGCGCTCGAACACCCTCCTTGGTGGCCCGCGAGAGCATCTCGTGGCGGGCCAGAACAGCCTCCGCTCCCTCTTCCATGTACAACCGAATCGCTTCCCTGAGGCCAAGCATCAAGCTGATCGCCGGCGTGTACGGGCTCTCCGGATTGGGCAGCTCGTAGGACTTCTTGTAGGCCGCCCAGTCGAAATAGAACCGTGGACTGGAGGATCCCCGTGAGGCGGTCCAGGCAGCGTCCGACACCGACGCGAACGCGAGCCCCGGTGTCGCCGAGAGAGCCTTCTGTGATCCGCCGATGGCTACGTCGATTCCCCAAGCGTCGCCCTCGTATGGAACGGCCCCCAGACTCGAGATGACGTCGACGACCACGAGAGCTCCCGCATCCTTGGCCACCCGGGAGACGGCCTGGATGTCGTGGATCACGCCGGTCGAGGTCTCGCTGTGCTGGAGGAGGACTCCCTTTGTGGGCGCCTCTGACAAGGCCGCGGCCACGTCCTCGGCTTTCGTGGCTTCGCCCCACTCGTACTCCACGCGCCGCACGTCGAGACGGTACGCGTCGGCGATCCTCGCGAAACGATCCCCGAAGTAGCCGGCGACCGGAACCACGACTCGATCGTCCGGGGAGAACAGGTTGGCCACAGCCGATTCAAGCCCACCGGTGCCGGAGGAGGTGAACACGAGGACATCGTTCTCGGTCTTGAGCAGGGCCTTCAGGCCGACGGTGACCTCGCGAAGAAGGGCGCCGTATCCGGGTCCGCGGTGATAGACAAGCGGGCTGCCCTGAGCCAGGAACACCGCTGGAGGCACGGGCGTCGGTCCCGGCGTCATGAGGATTTCGGGCTTGTCCATTGGCCTCCTCGGCTTCCCCGACTGCAGTCGAGCCAGCCTAGCATGACCCTGCGACCACGCTTCCACGGAAACGGCAAGCCCGCGAGGCGCAAATCTCGCTGTGCTTAGCACTAAAGTAGGTCCGCTGAATGTCCGATAGGAGGACCAGTGCCTATCAAGGAGGGTCCTTGATGAAAGGCGTCGTGTTCAACCTGCTCGAGCGGGTCGTCACCGAGAAGTACGGTGAAGAGACCTGGGACTCACTGCTCGAAGCCACCGGCCAAGAAGGTGCCTATACGGCGGTGGGTAGCTACGAGGACAAAGACCTCCTGGCTCTGGTTGGAGCAGCCTCATCCGGGCTCGGCGTCCCCGCCGACGACCTTGTTCGGTGGTTCGGCAAGAGCTCTCTTCCGCTCCTGCGTGAGAAGTACCCCGATTTCTTCCACCACGACAACACTCGGTCGTTCATCCTGACTCTGAACGACGTGATCCATCCCGAGGTGCGGAAGCTCTTCCCCGGTGCCGATGTCCCCGACTTCGACTTCGAGACACCGGGCAACGGCCAGGTCACACTCGGATACCGCTCTGCCCGGAAGCTCTGCTCATTCGCCGAGGGCCTGATAGAAGGTGCGGCCGAGTATTTCGGAGAACAGGTAACGATGGACCAGCCCCAATGCATGAAGCGAGGGGACGAGAAGTGCCTGATCGTCTGCTCATTTGAGAAGCTCACAGGGTAGGAGATCGCCCGTGACCCAGATCGAGAACGACAACGCGGGGCGTCTGGAGAAACGACTCGCGCGAGAACGGCACGCTCGAGCGGAAGCAGAAGCTATCGCCGAAAGAGTCACAGGCGAGCTCTACTCCACGGTCCAGGAGCTCAGGCAAGTGAACGAGCAACTCGATCTGGCCAACCGCGACCTTCAGGCCGCGAATCAGACGATGAAAGACTTCGTGGCGATCGCTTCCCACGACCTCCGCGGTCCTGTGAGCGCCATCCTGGGGTTCGCCTCGACGATGCTTCAGCAATGGGACTCCTTCGAAGACACAGAGAAGAAGGACTATCTGACGATCATCGAGCGCCGCGGTCGCTATCTCACGCGGATGCTGGACAGCTTGCTCACGGTGTCACGGATCGAGTCCGGTGCCATCGAGGTGCACAGAGAGACGATCGACGTGTCCGCCGCGATCGAGGAGGTTCTCGAGGAGTTCGTCGATCGGGCAGATCAGCTGGAGATTCGGGCCCCGGACTCCCTCAAGTGCCTGGCCGACCGGGACCACCTGCACCGCATCCTTGTGAACTACATCAGCAACGCGTTCAAGTACGGCGCTCCTCCAATTGAGATCGTTGCCAGCGATAACGGCCAATGGATCGAGCTTGCCGTACGGGATCGCGGGAACGGCATCCCCCAGGAGTTCGCCCCGCGGTTGTTCCACAAGTTCGCCCGGGCGGATTCGGACCTGACGCGCACCGAAAAGGGGTCGGGATTGGGTCTGTCCATCGTGAGCGGACTTGCCCAGGCCAATAACGGGGAGGCGTGGTACGAATCGAACCGACCCACGGGCTCAACGTTTGGTGTGCGACTTCCCAAGGAAGAAGCAACTCTGTGACCACCGGCCGAAGCGACCTGGTGCTCGTGGAGGACGACGCCGATTATCGACTGCTCATCCGGGTCACCCTCGGGGCGGACCCTCGGTTCGAGATGACCGGTGAGGCCCCCACGGTGGAAAGCGGCATCGAGCTTGCCCGGGAGGCCCACCCCAGCCTGATCATCCTCGATCACAATCTCGAGGGCGAAATGGTCGGACTCGCGGCCGCTCCGCAGCTGAAGGAAGCCGCTCCGGAATCAAAGATCCTGCTGTTCACGGCGTACGATCTCGAGGCCGAGGCGCGCCGAGAGCCCGCCGTCGACGCCTACCTGCGGAAGGACGAGATCGGGAAGTTGCTCCCGACCGCCCAGCGACTCCTCGGCCTGGAGCCCGTGAGCTAGCCGTGGTCCGGCCCGCATCGGGGCCAGCCGAGCCGTCCGACCGGCGCCAGGATTCCCCGTCAAGTAACGTATCCATCCCCGGATTCAGATTCTTCCCGCCCTTCCGAAACTACCGTTAGAGAATGGGCGGACGGGGATTGTCGCCTTCGGTACCCGGGGAGGAGAGAGCTATCAAGGGCAGGGATCGCGCAGGCGCACAGACGCGCCCCTGGGTCGCTGTGGCCGACGGGAAGGTGGATACGGTCGACACCATGGCCCCAGTCCCAGAAGAGGCGGAGGTCCGCGTGCCCCGTTTCTCGGGCACTGCCCTTGCTTTGCTGGCCATCCTTCTGCTCGCGGCCTTTGTGCGGTTCTGGGAACTCAACAAGCTCGGATTCAACAGCGATGAGGCTGTCTACGCGGGCCAGGCGGCCGCCATCGCGGAGGATCCGACGCTGAAGGACATCTTCCCCGTGTTCCGCGCGCACCCGCTCTTGTTCCAGTACGTGCTCGCCGTCCTGTTCAAGTTCGGCGTCTCGGACTTCGCGGCCCGGGTGGTCGCCGTCGTCGTCGGCCTCCTCACCGTGTTCCTCGTCTACCGCGTCGGGGACATGCTGTACGGCCGCACCGCCGGACTGTGGGCCGCGCTGTTCGTGGCGGTCATGCCGTATCACGTGGTCGTCACCAGACAGGTTCTGCTCGATGGACCGATGGTCCTCTTCTCCACGGCCGTCCTCTACTCGCTTGCGAGATTCGGGGTGAGCCACCGGCCCGGCTGGCTCTACGCGAGTGGGGCGATGATGGGACTCACGTTCCTGGCCAAGGAGACGGGCATCATCCTGATCGGAGCCGTGTACGTCTTCCTTGCCCTGGCACCCACGATCCCCCTCCGCATCAGGGACATTTTCTTTTCGCTCGTGTGCATGTTCATGGTCATCGCTCCGTTCCCGATCTCGATCGCTCTGGGTGGCGGGACGCAAACAGCGAAGGCGTTCTTGGTCTGGCAGCTGTTCCGGCGTCCGAATCACGATTGGCCGTTCTACTTCGTGGAGGTACCGCCGGCCATGGGAGTCCTCCTGCTCGTCGTCGCCGGGGCTGGGCTGTGGTTCCTCCGTCGCTCGAGGAGCTGGCGCGAGACCCTCTTGCTCGCATGGATCGCGGTACCGCTCGTGTTCTTTCAGATGTGGCCGGTGAAGGGTTTTCAGTACCTGCTTCCCGCGGCCCCAGCGGTCGCACTCCTGGCGGCACGAGCCGTGACGCGGCTTCGGGCTCCGGAAGGACTGATGAGAGCAGGACGGTTCTTCCGCTCGGATCAGTGGCGGGTCGTGGCGGGGGGTCTCATCGCGATCTCCCTAGCGGTCCCTGCCTGGAGCGCCGTCGTCGGCTCAAAGTCGGCGGGCTTTCTCGCCGGTGCCGGAGGGTTGCCTGGGGGGCGTGAAGCCGGACGTTGGATCGACGAGAACGTCCCGGAGGGCGCCCGCTTCATGACCGTCGGCCCTTCCATGGCGAACATCGTCCAGTTCTACGGACACCGATCGGCCCTGGGTCTTTCGGTGAGCCCGAATCCGCTCCACCGGAATCCCTCGTACACGCCCATCCCCAATCCCGACCTGGAGCTTCGATCCGGCCAGATCCAGTATCTGGTGCACGACGCTTTCTCTGCCCAGCGGAGTCCTTTCTTCTCGCGAGCTCTCCTCAGATACATGCGTCGCTACGACGGGAGAGTGGTGCATGTCGAAAGCGTTCCCGTGGCCTCGCCGGGAGGAGAGACGGTGCTCAAGCCCGTGATCACGATCTATGAGGTCCGTCCGTGACGATGCTTCGCCCCATGAAAAGGTGCGTGCGATGACCGGGAGAGTTCGGCGTGGCGTCGGCCTCCTGCTGCTCCCGCTGGTCTGGCTTGGCGTGGGAGTGGCCACGACTCCTGCGCCGGCCCAGGTAGAAGACCCGCTCCCCTTCTACGCCTACTACTACATCTGGTTCGACCCGGGATCGTGGAATCGAGCGAAAAACGACTTCCCGCTCATCGGCCGTTATTCCAGCGACGACGAGCAGGTCATGCGAGCGCACGTCCAGTGGGCCAAGGAGGCCGGCATCGACGGCTTCATCGTCAGCTGGAAGGACACGGATCGCCTCAGTCGCCGATTGGAGACGCTCGTGGAAGTCGCGGCCGACAACGACTTCGAGCTCGCGATCATCTACCAGGGTCTCGACTTCGAGCGGCGCCCCCTCCCTCCAGAGCGCATCGCTCGCGACCTGGAGGCGTTCATCGAACGATACGGAACAAATCCGGTGTTCAATCGCCGGTTCGGGATCCCCGTGGTCATCTGGTCGGGGACGTGGGAGTTCGAGGTAGAGGAAGTGAGCCTGGTCGAGCAACGGATCGGTGACCGACTCCTGTTGCTCGGATCAGAGCGAAGCCTGGCAGGCTACGAACGACTGGGCCAGCTCGTGGACGGGAACGCATACTACTGGTCATCCGTCGATCCGGAGGGGACACCCGGATACCCGGCCAAGCTTTCGGAGATGGGTCAGGCCGTTCACGATCGAGGCGGACTGTGGTTCGCTCCCGCGGCTCCCGGCTTCGACGCCACGCGGATCGGAGGCTGGCGTGTGATCGGACGGGACGGAGGACAGACGCTTCGCTCCGAGATCGGCGTCGCCCTGCAATCCGCGCCCGACGTGCTCGGCCTGATCAGCTGGAACGAGTTCACCGAGAACACCCACATCGAGCCGAGCGAAGATCACGGGACCAGCGCGCTTCAAGTGCTGGCCGACATCCGAGGTGGGACCATCCCGAACGTCGGGGAGTTCGAGTCGGACGCCCCGCAGGAGACCGAACCCGGCGGCCCGAATCTGGCGGTATTGGTAGGATTAGCGGGATTCGTGGTGCTGAGCCTCGCCGCCGCCATCCTCCGCCGGAGGCGGCCCCTTTAGAGCGCCAACCGGGCAACCGAAAACTTGAGTGGGTTATCCGCTCAGGGTATCCTACGGAACTTCCCGTAGGGGGTGAGTCAAATCCGACAAAGGGAGTGGAGGGGGGCCGTGGTCACACTGGCCTCCATGGTTCTCGCAGGAGCCCTTTCCTGGCAACCGATCGCCCAGGGCGCCACCGGCAAGACGTGCTTCGGACAGGCTGCGACACGCCTCGGCACGAAGAAAGCCAACGTCCTGAAGGGAACTGCCGGGAACGACGTCATCGTTGGCCTCGGCGGTGCCGACACGATCTACGGCCTCGGAGGCGACGACCTTCTCTGCGGCGGCGGTGGTGGGGACCGTGTGTACGGCGGCGATGGCAACGACCGCCTGTCTGGCGAGAACGGAAACGACGTCCTGTTGGGCGAAAGTGGAAACGACTCCCTCGGAGGAAACAGCGGCACCGATACCTGCTTCCAGGATTCGGGGGCGGGCGGAAAGGCCGGGTGCGAGTGGCCCTTACGCGGGGTCTTCTACTACCCCTGGTTCCCGGAGGCCTGGCATCAGGGAGGCTACGACCCCTACACGCAGTTCCATCCGTCGGCAGGCCTCTACAGCCTCGACAATCTCTCCGTTGCCAAGCGGCACGTGGACGAGATGCTGTACGCCAACGTCAATGTCGGCATCTCCTCGTGGTGGGGACAGGGTCACCGGACCGACAAGCGGGTCTCGACCCTGCTCAAGGCAGCAGAGGGAACCTCGTTCAAGTGGACGATCTTCTACGAGCCGGAGGGGAAGGGGAACCCGAGCGTCGGCCAGATCCGCGCCGACCTCGAGTACATTCGGGATCGCTACGCCGGCCACCGGGAGTTCCTGCGGAGAGACGGGCGATTCGTCGTCTTCGTGTGGACGGTCGACGACGGCTGTGAGCTGTCCGCCCGGTGGAAGGCGGCCAACAGCGTGGGCGCCTTCGTCGTGTTGAAACTCTTCTCGGGCTTCCGCGACTGCCCTGTGCAGCCCAATGGCTGGCATCAGTACGCCCCGGCAGGTCCGGTACACCAGCACCTCCCCCACTCGTTCTCGATCTCCCCTGGCTTCTGGAAGATCGGAGAATCCACACCCCGCCTCGATCGCAACATCGGCACCTTCACCCAGAACGCCCGCGAGATGGCGGCGTCTCGAGCTCGCTTCCAGCTGATCGCCACCTTCAACGAATGGGGAGAAGGCACGGCGGTGGAGAGCGCCATGGAATGGGAGTCTTCCTCGGGCAAGGGAGCTTACCTGGACGCCCTGCATGCCCACCCGTAGACGCGTGCGCCTGCTGGCCGCGCTGGCTGTGGTCTGGGCGCTGCCGTCCGCGGGAGAGACATCGGTGACAGCCTCCAGCCCACCCCGGTGCTTCGGGCGTTCGCCGACCATCGTGGGAACGGCCGGAAGCGACCGCATCGTCGGCACTGCGCGCAAAGACGTCATCGTCGGCCGCCGAGGCGACGACGTCATCCTTGGGCTCGGCGGCGACGACCGCGTGTGCGGGGGTCGAGGGCACGATCGTCTGTATGGCGGACGCGGAGGGGATCTGATCTCCGGAGACTCCGGGAACGACAGCCTCTTCGGAGAGCTTGGAAACGACCGACTCCTTGGCAGCACCGGCACGGATGGGTGTGTACAGGGAGGCGGCTTCGGAATCATGGACACCTGTCCGCTCGTGGTTGCCGCTGCTGGGGACATCGCCTGTGAACCGGGATACGAGAGGACGTCGAGCTCCTGTCGCATGAAGGATACCTCGGACCTGCTCGTCTCGCACGGGCTCGTTGCAGTCCTTCCCCTCGGTGACAACCAGTACGAGGACGGGGCGCTCGACAAATACATGAAGGTGTACGACGAAACGTGGGGGCGGGTGAAAGACCTGACCCACCCCGTCCCCGGAAACCACGAGTACGGAACGAAGGACGCTGCCGGCTACTTCGACTACTTCCGCTCCTCAGCGGGAAGTCGGGGCCGCGGGTACTACAGCTACGATCTCGACGGCTGGCACTTGATCGCCCTCAACTCCAACTGCGGAGCCGTAGGTGGCTGCGACGCGGGATCCCCCCAACATGACTGGCTGAAGGCCGATCTTGCCGCGTCCAATGCAGCCTGCACCCTGGCGTACTGGCACGCGCCTCGATTCGCCAACGGCCATTACTCCAACAACGCCGACTACCAGCCGTTCTGGGAGCTGCTCTTCGACGACGGCGGGGAGATCGTGCTGAACGGCCATGACCACAACTATCAGCGGTACGCTCCTATGACCCCGAACGGCATGCGAAACGACGAGAATGGGATCCGCGAGTTCATCGTGGGGACCGGGGGAAGGACCCATTACGCCGTGGACTCCTCGGGCACGAACCGAGAGGCGGCCAACGGTTCGACCTACGGGGTGCTCCAGCTCACGCTCGAGGAAGGCTCCTATTCATGGCAGTTCATCCCCGAGACCCGGGGAGGCTACACGGACTCCGGAAGCGCCTCGTGTCACTGACGGCGACGTATTTGCGGCTAATGCTTGATTTCCATTAAGGTGTCTCCTCTGCGTACCCGTCGCTCACTTTCCGTCCTCGTCGCTCTCCTGGCGATCGCCCCATGGCCAGGCGTCCTAACGGCGCGCGCCGCCAGCCGACCCTCGTGCCTCGGATACACCGCCACCATCGTGGGGACGAGCGGTCCCGATGTCCTCTACGGCACCGGGAGGAGAGACGTGATCGCCGGGCGCGGCGGAGACGATCTCATCTACGGCCTGGGGGCGAACGACCGTCTCTGCGGCAACCTCGGGAACGATCGACTGTACGGGGGCCGTGGCGGAGACCACCTGTCCGGGAACAAGGGAAACGACAGCCTGTTCGGCGAGGCCGGCAAGGATCAACTCCTCGGGGGCCTGGGGAACGACGGCTGCCTTCAGGGAGGAGGCGGAGGCAAGAAGTTCTCCTGTGTCGTGGTGGTCGCGGCAGCGGGAGACATAGCCTGCGAGCCCGGCCAACCCATCGGCGTCACCTCGTGCCATCACGGGGCGGTTTCCGATCTCCTCGTTTCATCGGGTTTCGTCGCCGTGATGCCACTCGGCGACAACCAGTACGAGGACGGCGCGCTCGCCAAGTTCCAGGCGTCGTACCATCCGACGTGGGGCCGCGTGAACGACATGGTCCATCCGGCCGTCGGGAATCACGAGTACCTGACACCGGGAGCGGCGGGTTATTACGCGTACTTCGGAGCCGCGGCGGGCGCCCCGTCCCAGGGATACTACAGCTACGACCTCGATAACTGGCACGTCGTCGTGATCAACTCGAACTGCAGCGATGCGGGGGGCTGCTCACCGGGGACTCCCCAATACGACTGGCTCGCCGCCGACCTGGCCGCGCATCCCACGGCCTGCACGCTGGCCTACTGGCACATCCCGCTCTTTAGCTCCGGCGGTAGGGCCGCGATCAACACTCGGAACCTGTGGCAACTTCTGTACGACCACAACGCCGACCTGGTCCTCACGGGCCA
>DASSDP010000039.1:0-4937 GCA_035697085.1 Actinomycetota bacterium | reverse complement strand
GAGGCCCAGGAGGCGAGTCCGGGTGAGGCCAACGACCTGTCCGTGCGATTGGAGCTACAGGCCGACTGTTACGCCGGCGTCTGGGCGTTTTCCGCGTACAGCGATCAGCTCCTCGAAAGCGGCGATCTCGAGGAAGGGCTGGCGGCGGCTGCCGCTGTGGGCGACGACAGGATCCAGCGATCCGCAGGCCGGCGAGTTAATCCGGAGACCTGGACTCATGGATCCTCAGCCCAGCGTCAGGAGTGGTTCCAGCACGGCTTCCAGGAGGGCGACCCGGGAGACTGCGACACCTTCAGCGCGAGCATCTAGCTAGGGCCGTACGACGATCTTTCGGTGCGGGGAGCTTGCCTGGAGCTCCCATGCCCGAGTGATCTCTTCGAGTGGTATGACCTCGAAGTCCACGGTGAGGCGGCCCTCTCTCGCGTGTTCAAGGAGGGTCAGATACGCGTCTCGCTTCACATCGAGTGGGGTCCTGGCGTTCGCGTGGCCGACGATGGATCGCGATCTGCTCCGAACGGCGGCCGAGGAAACGACGGCTTCAGCACCCGCGGATTGGCCCAGGTTGACCAGGCGTCCTCCCGTCCGAAGGCTCTGAAGGGCGGCGATTGCAGGGGTTCCCCATAGTGGATCGACAACGATGTCGATCTCGCCGCCGCCGGCTTCTCGAAACTGGCTAGAGAGTTCGTCAGCTCCGTGCGATCCGAGCTCCACCGTGGCGTCGGCTCCAAGCTCGCGGGCTCGTCGCAATCCATCGGCGCTCCTGGCGGCTGCGATCACGGCTCCGGCGCCGAGGATCTTGGCGGCCTGAACGGCGATCTGGCCGACCGCGCCGCTCGCCCCAAGAACCAGCACTGTTTCGCCTTCCGCGAGCTTCCCGCGATTCTCGAGGGCGAGCCATGCCGCAAGTCCCGCCACCCCGATCGCTGCGGCCAGTGCGTTGTACGTGGCCTTCGGAAGCTCGATGAGCGTCTCTTCGGATGCGAGCGCCCGCTCCGCCAGGGAACCGTACCTTCCGGATCGAGCCTCGAACCTAACGACCGTGCCCGCAGAGACGGAGTCCGCTTCGAGGACTGCGCCGACACCTTCCGTGCCCGGGACATAAGGCACCTCCGGCGATCCGCCGTAGTAGCTTCCCGACGCGATCGCGAGATCCAGGGGGTTGATCGAGGCGGCCGCGACCTGGATGAGCGCCTGTCCGCTCTCACGGACGGGGTCCTCGACCTCGCCGACTCTCGGAGGCTCGCCGATCCTGTCGATGATCGCTGCGCGCACGTCGCGCCATCCTACTGCCGGCAGGTATTCGGCCAAGGCCGCACGCCAGTTCCATTGGTTCGCCTCCCGGGATCTCCCTGGTAGGGTTCTGGCACAGATGTCCGATCCCGAGTCGATAGACCAGCGGGCTCAGTCACTCTCGGACGAAGAGCGAGACGTGATGAAGAGGGTGGTGGAGATCCTGCGGAAGATCCGGTTTGGAACCGTGGTCATCGTGGTCCAGGACGGGAAGGTCGTCCAGATCGAGGTGGCCGAGAAGTTTCGCCTTCGCTAGAAGGCCTTGATGGACTTGCATTTCCAGAGTACCGAGGGTAGGGTCCCCCGGATCGGCTGACCAGACCAACTGGAGGCCGCGGCGATTCCTGTGCCGCGGCCTTTTTGTTTCTTGGGGGTTCACGGTGAAGATAATCCGAAGACTGTTGTCCCTGGCCATGGTGGCCCTGATCTCGGCTGGATGCGCGAGCTCCGCAACAAGAGCCAGGGGGAGCGAGGAGGTCCTGCGACTGGGGATCTTCCCCAACCTGACCCACGCCCCGGGCTACGTGGCGCAGGGCTCGGGGATCCTCGATGAGGCTCTGGGCGATACGAAGGCCGAAGTCACGGTGTTCAACTCGGGCACCGATGCCGGGAACGCCCTCCTGGCCGGTTCTCTCGACGCCACCTACATCGGACCGGGTCCGGCGGCTTCCCTGTTTCTCCGCTCCGAAGGGAAGGTCGCCGTCATCTCCGGGGCTGTCTCCGGCGGGGCGGCGCTCGTCGTTCGACCGGAGTCCGGTATCTCCAAGCCCGAGGACCTTCGCGACAAGAAGATCGCCGTCCCGGGGATCGGTAACACCCAAGACGTTGCTCTCCGGGCCTGGCTTCATGAGCAAGGGCTGGAAGCGAAAGACGCCGGCGGTGAGGTGTCCGTGGTCCCCGTTGACAACCCCGAGCTTCCTCAACTCTTCCGGGCCGGTCAGGTGGATGGGGCTTGGGAGCCCGAGCCGTGGCCCAGCTTGCTCGTTCACGAGAACCTGGCGGAGGTCCTTGTGGACGAAGCGTCGCTGTGGCCGGACGGGCAGTTCGTCACGACCCAACTCCTCGTGTCAACGATCTATCTGGAGGCACATCCCGACGTGGTTCGGAGCCTCGTTCAGGCGAACGTGGAAGCACTCGAGCTCATCCAGGATGACCCCGAGAAGGCGAGCTCTATCGCCCGAAGCGAGCTCGAGGAGGCCGGGGCTCCTTCTCTTCCCGAACCCGCGATTCGAAGCGCCTGGGAGAAGCTGACCTTCTCCTGGGACCCGCTCCCCGCGACTCTGCAGAAGGGCGCCGCAGACGCCTTCGACCTCGGGTACTTGGAGGAGAAGCCCACCAACATCCTCGACATCTACCGACTGGACCTGCTCAACGAGGTCCTCGTGGAGCGAGGCCATCCACCTGTGGAGGTGACCCAATGAACGCGGTTCCCGCCCCGACGTTGGTCACGGTCGACGACCCAAAGAGCGGAACGAAACTGTCGGCCAGAGGCGTTGGAAAGACGTTCCGCGGCGCTCGTGGAGGAGAGGTGAGAGCCCTGTGGGACGTGACCCTGGACGTCGCCCCGGGCGAGTTCGTCTGCCTCATCGGTCCGTCGGGGTGCGGGAAGTCGACCCTGCTGAACATCTTTGCCGGGCTCGAATCTCCCACCGAAGGCGAGGTAATGCTTGACGGCCGGCCGATCCCCGGACCCGGCCCGGATCGAGCGGTCCTGTTCCAGGAGCCGGCGCTCTTTCCCTGGCTCAGCGTCTCCGGCAACGTCGAGCTCGCCCTGAAGCTGATCGGAGTTCCGAAGGACGAACGTCGAGACCGGACCATGCACTGGCTGCGGAAGGTACACCTCGCGCAGTTCGCCTCAAGCCAGCCCCACGAGCTCTCCGGAGGGATGCGTCAGCGAGCGGCCCTGGCCCGGGCGCTCGCATGCCAGCCGGACGTGCTCCTCGCCGACGAGCCTTTCGCCGCTCTGGACGCTCAGACCCGCGAGATCCTTCAAGCGGAGCTTCAGGAGGTGTGGTCGGAGACTCGAAACACGTTCGTGTTCGTCACCCACAACGTCCGAGAGGCGGTCTTTCTCGCCGACCGAGTGGTCTTGATGTCCGCCCCGCCGGGGACCCTGCTGGCCGAGCACCACATCGATGTTCCGCGGCCCCGAGAGTTCGAGGACGTTCTTCTGTCGAAAGTCGTCGTGGACATCCACGAGCACCTGCTGAGGGAGGTGGAGAAAGTTGTCGCGCGCGAAAGCGATCCTGACCAACCTCTGGCCTAGGTTTGCGGCACTCGCCGGTGTCGTCCTGGTTTGGTGGCTGGTGCACGCGACCGGCTTCTTCGACCGAACGATCCTGCCTTCGCCTGCCAAGGTCTGGAGCGCGCTAACCGACAACTTCTTCGGGGAGGGGGGCATCGGGCGCGCTGCCCAGAAGAGCCTCTTTCGACTGGGGGTCGGCCTCGCTATCGCCATTGTCATCGGGACCTCGATCGGTATTTCAATGGCTGCCTCGGAGAAGATCCGTCGCAGTGTGGGCAGCCTGATGACTGGTCTTCAGGCTCTTCCGTCGATCTCATGGCTCCCGCTGGCGATCCTTTGGGTCGGCTATACGGAGCGGGCCATCCTGTTCGTCGTGCTCATCGCGGCGATCCCCGCAGTGGCCCTGGCCACATCCGGAAGCATCAGCCTTGTTCCTCCGTTGCTCGTCCGGGCGGGACGCACCCTCGGTGCGAGGCGCTGGCGGCTGTACAGGGACGTGGTTATCCCTGCGGCGGTCCCTGGCTATGTGGCCGGTCTTCAGCAATCGTGGGCGTTCGCCTGGCGGGCCCTTATGGCGGGTGAGCTCATCGCCACAGGCGCCCGTGGGCTCGGACACCTTCAGGACATGGCCCGGGAAAACTTCAACGCTCCGGTGGTTATGGCGGTGATGGTGATGATCCTCCTCATCGGGATGACGGTGGATATCCTGCTGGGGCTGGTCGATCGCCGGATCCGGGCCCGGCGGGGACTATTGGTCGAGCGCGCGTCCTAGCTCCGGGACGACCAGAGGATCAGGACCCCTGGGGGCACAGGACCCGATCCGGTATCCCAGTCAAACGAAGGCTGTGGTCCAGCCATTCGAGTTGGTCGCACTCAGCTTCGGGGTTCAGGCTGTGGCCGGCCGAATACCATCGGACTTCTTTCGGCTCGCTTCCTGCCAGTTGATATTGGAGAGCTGCCGTGGGCGGGACGAGCTGGTCCTCGGCACCTGATTGGAATAGCAGCGCCATAGGCGCAGCGTGTCCCACGAAATAGATCGGCTCGATCGGCTCCATGGCCGAGATCCAGGCGCGCTGACTTTGAGGAGATGCCTGAAGAAATGGCAACGTTGCGTCGTCGGTGGCGGCGAAGTGACTGACCAGGCCACCGTCGCCAACGACGAGCACGGCAGTACGAAGGCGATGTTCTATTCCTGCAAAGAGCCCTCCCATCGCACCCCCGTAGCTCACGCCGAGGTAGCCAAGCCTGGCAGGGTCAACACCCTCATGAATCAAGAGGTCGATGCCGCGGCGAAGGTCCACGATGAGCTGGATCTGTTCGTCTCGATCGAGCGGCGTGAGTGTGATCTGACCTTCGGGCCTGCCCAGCGCCTCTTCTCGGGCCCACGGCGCATCGATCATCA
>DASSDP010000038.1:0-6178 GCA_035697085.1 Actinomycetota bacterium | reverse complement strand
GCCAGGTAGAGCGGTACATCCCCCACGGGATCGGCGCCCGGAAAGGGCGGCATCGTCACCGTGTAGAACCGGCCCCGGTGATCGATCGCATCGCCGCGGAACGAAGCCAGGACCTTTCGGACGACATCGACGTACTCGGCCATCTTGGGAGCCGGGTGCTCGAACCGGACGGAGAATCGGTGCTCGTTGATCCGCTTCACCTGGGAACCGAGGCCCAGGATGAACCGGCCCCCCGAGAGCTCGGCCAGATCCCGGGTGGCCATCGCCGTGATGGTCGGGCTTCGGGGAAATGCCAGGGCGATATTCGTGCCAATCTTGACCCTTGACGTGGCCCGAGACGCCAGCGTGGCCTGCACGAACGCTGAGGAGGCGGTCTCGGCGACCCAGACGCTCTCGTAGCCTCCTGTCTCGGCCGCGCGCGCCAGGTCCTCGATGGCCCCCATCCGGCCCCCCACAACGATCCCGAAGTCCGGCACGAGCGAAGCCTACGCCACGAGCCCGGCAGGCAGTCCAAGCCCGGTGCGTATGAGAAGTACGCACTAGATCGTATGGATTCTTCCTGCCCCGTCACATATCGTGCGAAGCTTGATGCTGCCCGGGCGCGGGGCCCAACCCTCCATACCCATCTGGCGAGCCTTCCTTGGCTCCCTTCTTCTCATGGTGGGGTCGTTCCCGGCAACGCAGTTTGCTGGTACGGGGGCGGGCCAGACGCCCGCGGCTACGATCACCACGCTGACCTACCTGGCAGAGGCGGACACGTACGCGAGCAGCCTCCGGGTGCGCCGAAACTTCGGCGGCGGGTCTGCACTTCGAACCGACGGCACCCCCGAGGTGCGCTCCTTCCTCCGCTTCGATCTCGGAGGCATGGACGCGCCCATATCCGATGCCGTCCTCCGGGTCTTCGCCGGGAGCACGAGCGCGACCGGGATCGACGTCGGTGGGGTCTCCACGAATTCCTGGAGCGAGACGACCCTCACGTTCCTCAACAGCCCCCGGGTGACCGCGGCCGTCGACTCGTCGGGGCCGATCCGAGCTGGCACGTGGGTCGATTGGGACGTCACGTCCCTCCTTCGGAGTGGCCGACCAGTCAGCTTCGCCCTCACCTCCACGAGTCCCACCGCAACGCGCCTCGCAAGCCGTGAATCCTCGAATCCTCCTCAACTCGTTCTGTCAGCTTCGCTGCTGCCCGAGTCCCCTCCCATCTCCAGAGACACTCCGCCGGCTCCGCCTCCAGCCTCTGCGGATGGGTCTCTTTCGCCCAGACCTCCGGATTCACCGGCATCCCCACCCGTCGGCGTTCCGGCCATCCGTGACCGATCCACCCCCTCGCCTTCGCCGCTGCCTCGATCCCCGTCCAGGGAGTTCGTGGTGATGGGGGCGGGAGACATCGCCTGCGAGCCGCCTTCCCTCCCGGCAGCCTCGGTGTGCCACGAGTTCTACACATCCGATTTGCTCGGCCCCGCGGACGTCGTGCTCACGTTCGGCGACAACCAGTACCAGGACGGCACGCTGGACAAGTTCCTCGGGTCCTACGATCGGTCATGGGGGCGGTTCAAGGTGAAGACAAGGCCGGCAGTGGGGAACCATGACTACCTCACACCGGGTGCCGCCGGGTACTTCGACTACTTCGGCCGACTGGCGGGCGAACGAGGCAAGGGCTACTACTCCTTCAACGTCGGAGACTGGCACTTCGTGGCCCTCAACTCCCAGTGTTCACAGGTGGGGGGCTGCGGCCCAGGCTCCCCTCAGTACCAGTGGCTCCAGGCCGACCTTGCCGCCTCGACGGCGCGATGCACCGCCGCGTACTGGCACCATCCCCGGTTCTCCGGGGGGCAGTATCACGACGACGCCGACTACCAACCGTTCTGGGAGCTCCTGTACGCGGACGGAGCGGAGATCGCGATGGCCGGGCACGACCACAACTACCAGCGGTACGCGCCGATGACGCCCGACGGGCTGAGAGACGATGTCCTCGGGATCCGGCAGTTCGTCGTGGGAACCGGGGGGAAGAACCACTATTCGGTTGATTCGATGGCGGTGCCGAATCGAGAGGTGGCCGACGACTCCACCTACGGAGTATTGAAGCTGACGTTGCGCTCGGACGGCTACGACTGGGCGTTCGAGCCATCGGTAGGTGGAACCTTCACCGATGCCGGATCAGGAGCCTGCCACTAGGAGCTCCGGGTCGGCAGGATGAACCTCATCGTGGTTCCTCTGCCCGGCTGGCTGGATGCGGAGATCTCACCCTCGTGAGCCTCGACAAGGCTCTTGGCTATGGCCAGGCCAAGGCCAGCACCTCGCGACCCGGGTTCCTTCACAAACCGATCGAAGACATGCGGCAGCACATCGGACTCGATACCCGTGCCGGTGTCCTCGACCTCGAAGGCCAGCCGTCCATCGCCGGCGGGCTCGGCGGACACGTTGATGGAACCTCCGGCTGGCGTATGAGTCAGGGCATTGACCAGGAGATTGGCGAGCACCTCACCGATCCGCACCGGATCGACGTCGATGGGAGACAGTCCATCCGCGACGCGGGTTATGATCGTCACTCCTTCCGATTCCGCTTTGGATCGAAACGCCGCCACGGAGTCATCCACCAATTCCTTCGGTTCCACCGACTCCCGATGCAATCGAAGCGCCCCTGCCTCGGCCGTGGAGAGGGTGCGCAAATCGTCGAGCAATCGCGCCATGACCCTCGTCTCCTCCAGCACCGGATCCAGATGCGCCCGATCCGTGGTGTAGATCCCATCGAGCACGCCTTCGATCGTGCCCTGAATCACGGACAGCGGCGTCCGGAGCTCGTGGGCGAGATCGGCCAGTAGGTTCCGCCGGTTCTCCTCGCTCGATTCGAGCCGCCGAGCCATAGCATTGAACGAGCGAATGAGCCGGCGCATGTCCCCGGGTCCGTGCTCTTCCAGCCGAACCGTGTAGTCGCCGGCCGCGACCCGATCCGCCGCCTCCATGAGATCGCCGACCCGCCCTGCCATCCGGCGCATGCCCCGGCCCACCGAACCGAAGGCGACGAAGAGAAGGAGCAATCCGAGGATGGCGGCCGGCACCACAAAACCTCGATGCTTTTCCAGCCCGAAGGCGTTGGAGAGAATCGCCACCGCGAGGGCACTCGACGCGAACGTGAGCGCGAAGAAAAGGACGAGCATGAAGCCGACTCGCCGGACGAAGTGCCGTCGCATGCCGCGCCAGGCCGCTCGACCCTCGGGCGGGAATGGTTCGTTCTCAGGCCACCATGGCGGGCGAAACGGTGGTCCGTGCCGATGTCTTCTCCACTCGTCTCGTCGGTGGTCATGCATAGGCGAACCGGTCATTCATCCGCGAACCGGTAACCCACTCCTCGGACCGTGAGCAGGTATCTGGGAGCCCCGGGAGTCGGCTCGATCTTTCGGCGAAGGTTCTTTACGTGAGCGTCGATGGCGCGCTCGTAGGACTCGATCGCAACGCCATGGACCGCGTCCAGGAGCTGGGCTCGAGTGAACACCCGTCCGGGCTCCCTGATAAGTGTTCGAAGCAGCTCGAACTCCGTCGGCGTTACCTCGACGACGCGCTCGCCGACGGACACGCGCATGCGGGGAACGTCGACCTCCACGTCGGAAACGCGCATCACCTCCGGGCCACCCACTTTCGCCGACTCGGTCCGTCGAAGGACGGCGCGAACACGGGCAACGAGCTCCTTCGGACTGAACGGCTTGACAATGTAGTCGTCGGCCCCAAGCTCCAGGCCCACGATGCGGTCGGCTTCATCCCCTCGGGCCGTCAGCATGAGGATGGGGACGTTCGAGGCTCGCCGAAGCTCTCGGGTCACGTCGAGGCCGTCCCGGTCCGGCAATCCGAGGTCGAGAACGATGAGATCCGGCTTGGACCCTCGGGCGCTGGCCACGGCGGATCCGCCCTCGCCCGTCACGATCACGTCGAAGCCCGCATGCTCGAGGTAGTCTCGAACGAGGCGGGCGATCTTCATCTCATCTTCGACGACAAGAATCGTCTTCATGACCTCGTCTCCGATCCGAGCCTGACGAACGAGCGGGGCGGAGGCAAGGCCTCCGCCCCGTCGTCTCCGTGGGCGAGACCTACACGCTGGCAGGTTCTCCGCTCGACTTGGACTGGTCGCCTCCCTCGTGCTGGTTGCGGTGCCAGTCCTCGAACATCGCCGGCGGGCCGCCCTTCCATCCCATGGGGCCGTGGTGTCCCGAACCGTCCCATCGGTGTCGCCAGAACGCGCCTCGCATCAATGCGAAGAGCCCGATGAAGAACAGCGGGAACAGGATCAGCCCGAACGGGAAGAAGATCGGGCCCCGATCGATCACCCGCACGACGTCGCCGGCCCGTCCCGCCTCCTCGAGTCCCTGCGAAAACCCCGCGTTGTAGGCGCCGACGCCGATGGCGATCCCCGCCAGGATCAGCAGAAGCAGCACCCCGATTCCAATCCCCCGTCGCATTTCCTCCTCCTTTCGACGGTTCTGCCTGAATGGAGTCGAGACTGCTACTCGAGCGTGAACGTACCGTGAAGTTCACGTGGAGAGTTTGCGCAGGGCGCCATCAGCCTGGCTTGGTCGTGGACTCTGATCCCATACCCGTTTCGGGACTCCGTCGCCAGACCTTGCCTTGCGTGTAAGTCGCATGACAGAAGGACTGGAACCTCAGCGACCGCCCAGGGCAGAGTCTTAGCGCGGATGGGAACCTGTCAATGCCTCGAAGTGTACTAAGAGCATGACCCACCGCCGGGTCTCTGGGCCGGGGGTCCGCAGTTTCATCGCCCTCACGGCGTGTTTGGTGGTGCTCTCAGCGTGCACCGGTAGCAGCGAGCGGGACGGCGTGAGACCTGCACCGGTCAGACTCGCTGGCGAACTCATTGCCTTCGCCGCCGACCTCAATGGAAGCTGGGACTTCTACGAGGGCGACGCCGATATCTTCGTCATTCACCCCGACGGCGGACCCGCCCACAACCTGACCCGGCATCCGGCCAACGACTTCTCCCCCGAGTGGTCGCCGGACGGCAGCCGAATCGCCTTTCGTACCAACCGCGATGGAAACCACGAGATCTACGTGATGGATGCGGACGGCTCGGACCCGATCAACGTCACTCGGACTCCCGACGACGAGGAACGCAGCCCGGCCTGGTCGCCCGACGGAACCCAGATCGCCTTCTCGTCGGATCGACACCATGACCGCGACATCTATCTGATGAACGCTGATGGCTCGAACGTGCTGCGACTGGCCCTACCGGGAATGCAGGAGTATCCGACGTGGTCGCCGGACGGGGCCGAGATCGCGTTCACGTCCTACTGTGCCAGCTGCTCGGACGCGGCACTTTTCGTCATGAATGTTGACGGCACTAACGCCCGACAGATCGTGGCAAGCGCGGGCTGGCCGGACTGGTCGCCGGACGGATCGGCGATCGCTTATGACACCCGGGCGCAAGACGGAACCGTCGGCGTGCACGCGACTGCGCCCATCGCGGGGGGAACTTCGAGACCTCTTGTTCAGGGTCTCCAGGGCGACTGGTCACCAGACGGCAGTCAGCTGACCTACACGGTGGCAACCGGAATGCTCCATGAGAAGGGGAGCAACCTGCTTGGCGATCTCTACGTCGCGGGAGCAGACGGCCGGGACGTCCTCCGGCTTACCGACACTCCGGAGGCATTCGAGTTTGAGCCAACATGGCGCCCGTCTGAAGATGGCTCGTCGGAGGTAGAGGCTCCCGTTACGAAGGGAGAGATCTCTCCTTTCCTCTCCACTGATCAGGACGTTATCGAGGCTCGATACCGGGAAGGAGTGAAGCTCTTCGCATACGACGCAACATTGCCGCTTCGCACCCGC
The DNA here is from genome assembly GCA_035697085.1 of Actinomycetota bacterium. Classification (GTDB taxonomy): domain Bacteria; phylum Actinomycetota; class UBA4738; order UBA4738; family CALAEC01; genus DASQUW01. The sequence goes on along the minus strand of DASSDP010000038.1, from coordinate 346 downwards.
AAGGGAGAGCCCACGAGGAGCACCGATCTAACCACCCGGGAGCTCACCTACGCGAGTCCCAAGGGAGGAAGAGTCAGCGCGGTAATGGTCAAACCCGATGGAGAGGGTCCTCTCGGCGGCGTCATTCTTCTTCACGGACTTCCTGGGAACAGGTTTGGCCTCGCTCGGCTGGGCAGCCAGATCGCCAGGATGGGCGCCATCGTCCTGATGATCGATGCGCCGTGGGCCCGAGAAGAGGCGCTGGGCAGGCCCGAAGGTCAGATCACACTCACGCCGCTCGATCGAGACGAACAGATCCAGCTCATCGTGGACCTTCGCCGCGGCATCGACCTCTTGATTCATGAGG
>DASSDP010000037.1:0-7893 GCA_035697085.1 Actinomycetota bacterium | reverse complement strand
CGGTCGGAGCCAGGCTCCCGGATCCCATAATGCTGACTCAACGAGATCCACGACCCGGGCTGTCCGCCCACCAAGATGGTAGTCCCGGGCACTGACACGGGCAAGAGGAAGACCTCCAGGGGACGGTTCGCCGACTACGATAGGGGCCGGTCCGGGGCCCGTCGCTGGATACCGAGTTCGCGCAGCTGGGCCTCGTCGACGGCAGCGGGAGCGCCGGTGAGCACATCCGCCCCGGACTGCGTCTTGGGGAAGGCGATAACTTCCCGGATGTTCTCCACTCCGGCGAGGACCATGGCCGTCCGATCGAGACCGATGGCGATGCCGCCGTGGGGCGGCACCCCGTACCGGAACGCCGTGAGGAGGAACCCGAACTTCTCCTCGGCTTCCTCGGCGGAGATCCCGAGGGCCTCGAACACCTTTCGTTGGAGATCGGGGCGATGGATGCGGATGCTCCCCCCTCCGAGCTCCCATCCGTTCACCACGATGTCGTATGCGCGGGCGGTGGCAGTTGCCGGGGCGAGATCCTCCGAGGCCGGAGCGGTGAAGGGGTGATGGACCGACACCCACTTGCTCTCTTCCTCGCTCCACTCGAACAGCGGGGGCTCGGTGATCCACAGGAAGTCCCATTGGTCGGCCGGGACGAGGGCCAGGCGTTCGCCCATCAGCCGCCGGAGGCCGTCCAGGACCGTGTTCGTCCGGCCCTCCTGGTCGGCGACGATCAGGGCGAGATCACCATCGGCCGCACCGGTCGCCTTGCGAACCCCGGCGACCTCATCCTCGGACAGATTATTCAACACCGGCGAACGCACCTCGCTCCCCGCGAACGCCACCCACACCAGCCCAGCCGCGCCGCGCCCCTGCGCCTCCACGACAAGCCCGTCCAGATCCTGCCGGGACCACGACGACGCCCCCGGGGCGGCGAATGCCTTGATCACTCCCCCCTTCTGGATGACCGAGGAGAACGCCCGGAACCCCGTGCCGGCGAACGTGCTCGTCAGGTCCGCAAGCTCCATGCCGTACCGTGTGTCGGGCTTATCGGACCCATACCGAGCCATGGCTTCGGAGTACGGAAGCCTGGGAAAGGGCGCCTTGATCTCTGCACCCAGGAGCTCGGCCCACACATCCACAAGCATCTGCTCGACCAGCGAGAGCACGTCTTCTTCGGCCACGAACGACATCTCCACGTCGAGCTGGGTGAACTCAGGCTGCCGATCGGCCCGAAGGTCCTCGTCGCGGAAACACCGGACGATCTGGTAGTAGCGGTCCAGGCCGGCCACCATGAGGATCTGCTTGAAGAGCTGCGGTGACTGCGGCAGTGCGTAGAAGCTTCCCGGAGAGAGCCTCGACGGCACCAGAAAGTCCCGGGCCCCCTCGGGAGTGCTCCTCGTGAGCATCGGGGTCTCCACGTCGACGAATCCACGCTCGTCGAAGAACCTCCTGATCGCGGCGAAGGCCCTGTGCCGGAGGCGGAGGATGCGAGTCATCTCCGGCCTCCGGATATCGAGGTAGCGGTACCGGAGACGCAGCCGCTCCTCTGCCTGTACGTCGTCTTCGACGGGGAACGGCGGCGTCTCGGCCTCGGCCAGGACCTCGACCGCCCGAGCGGCCACCTCGACCTCGCCGGTGGGGATGTTCTCGTTCACCGTCCCGTCGGGTCGGGGGCGAACGTGGCCGAGGACGCGGACCACGCTCTCGGCCTTGAGATCCGACGCCACCCGATGCGCATCGGGGGCATTTTCCGGGTGGAACACGATCTGGACGAGCCCCTCTCGGTCCCGAAGGTCCAGAAACACCACCCCGCCGTGGTCGCGGCTGTGAGCGACCCAACCGCAGAGCGCCACGTCGGTGCCGGCGTGCTCGGCGCGGAGCTCTCCGCAGTAATGGGTCCTCATTTCGACAGCCACGACCCGACCTCGGAGAGCTTCACCTGTTCCTGGTGCCCGTCTTCCATCCGCCGAAGCGTGACCATCCCCTCGGCCAGCTCCTGCTCACCCAGGATGGCCGCGTACCGGGCTCCCACGCGATCCGCCATCTTCAACTGGGCCTTCAGCGGCCGGTCTTCGAGCGAGGCGTCCGCCGCCACGCCCTGCTCCCGAAGAGACCGAAGCAGGGCCCGAGCCTCCTTCGCTGCGGCCTCTCCCAACGCAACCAGGAACACTGCCACGGGCTCCGGTGCCGGGAGTGGAACGTCCTCCCGTTCCATGGCCAGAAGCACCCGTTCCAGCCCGAGGCCGAACCCGATGCCCGGCGTTGGCTCACCGCCGAGAACCTCGGCCAGCCCGTCGTACCGTCCACCCCCGCAGAGGGTGGATTGCGTGGGACCGAGCAGATCGCTCACGAACTCGAACGCGGTGCGCGTGTAGTAGTCGAGCCCGCGCACCAGCCGGTGGTCGAGAACGTACGGGATCCCCTCGTCGTCCAGCCCCGACCGAACCGTGTCGAAATGCTCCCGGCACGCGTCGTCGAGGAAGTCCAGGATCCTCGGCGCGTCCTCCGTTGCTTTCCGGCATCCCTCCACCTTGCAGTCGAGAACACGGAGGGGATTCGAGAGCATCCGTTCCTTGGAGTCCTTGCAGAGTTGATCGACTCGCCCCTTCAGGAAATCGATCAACACCTCGCGATACGCGGGACGGCAGTTCTCGTCTCCGATGCTGTTCACGTGGACGGCGAATCGCCTCAGTCCTCGGCCGCTCAGATACCGAAACCCGACGGTCACCACCTCGACGTCGGCCAATGGAGATCCCGAACCGATGATCTCCACTCCGAACTGGGTGTGCTGACGCATCCGTCCGGCCTGCGGCCGTTCGTGACGGAACATCGGAACGATGTAGTAGGCCTTGAACGGAATCGGAAAGCGCTGCCGGTTGGCCAGGAACGACCGCACGACGGGCGCGGTCCCCTCCGGTCGAAGGGTCAGGCTGCGGCCTCCCTTGTCCTCGAACGTGTACATCTCCTTCGTGACGATGTCGCTGGCCTCCCCCACCCCTCGCGCAAACAGCTCGGTGTGCTCGAACGTGGGGGTTTCCACCGGGCGGAAGCCGAAGCGTCCGGCCAGTTCGGCGGCGCCGGCAGCCAGCGATTCGATGGCGTCGGAGGTCGGAGGCAGGAGGTCCTGGGTGCCCCGTGGCGGCTGAAAGTCCGTCAATCGCGCGCCCCGGCCAACGGCACGAGCCATTCGTTCGAGATCCGCTCGACACCGACAGTGGTCTCCGGACCGTGACCCGGATAGACCACCAGGGAATCGGGAAGCGTCAGGAACCTGCGGAGGCTCGCCCACATGTCGGCCTCGTTGGAGTTGGGGAAATCATGGCGGCCAATAGAGCCCCGGAACACCAGGTCGCCGCTGAGGAGAAAGCCGTCGGTCACGTAGCAGACGCTGCCGGGCGTGTGGCCCGGTGTGTGCACGACCTGGATCCGGAAGCCCGCGAACTCCAGCACGTCGCCGTCGCGCACGATCCGAACGTCCTCCGGCCGAAGGTCGGCGTCCACCGGCATCCCGGCGCCCCAGGTCCGCTGGTCGGTGAGCGCGAGCTCGTCGGCCTCGTGAATGACCAGGGGCACATCGGGCGAGCACACGTGGGGGACGGCGGCGATGTGGTCGATGTGTCCGTGCGTGGCCAACACGGCGGCCAGGCGCCGGCCCGAGCGGCGGACCATCTCTTGGATCTGGTCCGGCTCGAACCCCGGATCCACCACCACGGCCTCGTCCGACCCGTCTGCGGAGACGGCCCAGCAGTTCGTGGCAAACGGGTTGTCGGAAAAAACGTCCAGGAACATCGCGACGTAATCGTACGGGAAACGCGCGTGGTGGCTCTCCGTGCCGGGCGGTTTGTACAGGATTCATACGAGGTGCCGTAACTCCACGGGTGAGCCGGTGGCGCAAAGCCCAGGGGTCGTTCACCCGATTGACCGCCTCGCCGTTGCCGGAAAGGATCGATGCGGACGGGCACCGGACCCGATCCCCTGAGGAGGTGTCGCGAATGTTCGGACACGTCGGCAGGCACACGGACCCGCGATCTCGAACCCGAGGCCGATCGCTCGCCATGTTTGTGACCGGGGCGGTCGCCGCCGGCATATTCATCTCGCCAGCAGGGGCTCACGTGGAGGACACGGTGCAGCACCTGATCAACGATCACCTGAAGGTCTTCTTCTATACAAAGAAGGTGGCCAACGAGCGGTTCATCAGCTTCGCCGAGAAGGTGGTCGACTCGGACAACCTCGATGGGCGCGACTCGTCACTGTTCCTTGGCGACACCCTCACGATCGTGCGCCACGACCAGATCCAGCCGGGCCAGATGGAGACCAAGATCGTTGGATGTCCTCCCGGATACGAAGCGGTGGGGGGCGGGGTCGACTTCGGACTTCAGACGACATTCGCCCAGGGTGTGAGGGTCGTGGCCAACGGCCCGAGAGTTGAGGGCGACCGGGCGATCGTGGCCAACGACGGCCAGAACGCGGCCGCGGCTGGCTGGTTCGCCTCGCTCCACAACCAGGGTACGGAGACCATCACGTACGCGGTCACCGCGATCTGCGCCCAGGCCTTCTAGCCCGCCTCGAAGGCGAACTCGGCAAAGCCCGCCCGCGGTCGTGCCCTTGCGCGCATTCCATCGGCATCGCCAGTGGGGGGCCCGAGACACCCCGGTACTTGATAACCTTTTCGTTATCAGGGAAACAGTACCGCGATGCCGGCTAACTCAGCAGGGAATCCGCCGTTGAGCCACCCATCCGGTATATGTTCGGCGACAGATCCGTGTCCAGACCCATGATCTCCCTCCGGCAGGTCGTCAAGCGGTTCCCGGGCAGCCGCGAACCGGCGGTCCGCGACCTCTCTCTTGAGGTCGAGGAGGGCGAGACGGTCGTCCTTGTCGGTCCGTCCGGGTGCGGAAAGACCACCTCCCTCAGGATGATCAACCGGCTCATCGAGCCCACCTCCGGCACCATCGAGGTCGACGGCAAGGACGTGATGCAGCAGGACCCCGTCCGTCTGCGGCGGAGGATTGGCTACGTGATCCAGTCCATCGGTCTCATGCCGCATCGGACGGTGGCGCAGAACATCGGAACGGTCCCAGAGCTCGAGGGTTGGGCGAACGAGCGTGTCGCCAGCAGGGTCCAAGAGCTCGCGGAGATGCTGCGCCTCGACGAGGAGCTGCTCGATCGCTACCCCGCCGAGCTCTCGGGTGGTCAGCGACAGCGCGTGGGAGTGGCTCGTGCGCTCGCCGCCGACCCCCCGGTGATGTTGATGGACGAGCCCTTCGCCGCCGTCGATCCCATCGTTCGAGCCCGCCTCCAGGAGCTGTATCTCGAGCTCCAGGAGCGCCTTCACAAGACCACCGTGTTCGTGACCCACGACATCGACGAGGCCATCAAGATGGCCGATCGCATCGCGATCCTGAACGTCGGGGGCATCCTGGAGCAGTACGCTCCGCCGAAGGAGCTCCTTCGGGCACCCGCAAACCAGTTCGTGGAGGAGTTCGTCGGAGCCGAGCGCGGGCTGAAGCGTCTGGCCTTGATTCGAGTGGCCGACATCGAGGTGGAGGAGGGTCCAGTGGTGTCGCCTCTCGATACCGTGGAGAAGGCCCGCGCGGTCATGGAGCAGTTCGGCTTCGACTGGACCAGTGTGATCGACGACGGAGAGCTGATTGGCTGGCTCGACGAGCGAATGCTTGCCGGCGCGAAGCTTGTCGCCGACGTCACTCCTCAGAAGTTCAGCGCGTACGTGACCGGACAGGACTCGCTTCGACAGGCGCTCGATTCCATCGCCACGTCGCGGACCAACGTCGCCGTCGTCGTCACCGAAGGTCAGCGCTACCGAGGGATCCTCACGGTCGAGAGAATCTCGGAGGAGATCATCTCGTGACGGACCGAGCCTACCTTCGCTGGGATTGGATCGCCGATCACCTCGACGAGATCTGGGCCCGCCTGCTAGAACACGCCCAGCTCACACTCCTGGCTGTGGCAATCGGCTTGCTGATCTCTTTCCCGCTGGCGATCCTGGCCTTCCGGCGGCGCCGCCTTTATGAGCCCATCAGCGGCTTTACCGGCATCCTGTACACGATCCCCAGCCTTGCCCTGTTCGCATTTCTGGTGCCGTATACAGGCCTTACCACGCTGACAGCCGAAATCGGTCTGGTGAGCTACACGTTGCTCATCCTCATACGCAACATCGTCGCCGGGCTCGAGTCCGTCCCTGAGGACATCAAGGAGTCGGCCAGAGGCATGGGCTTCACCGATCGGCAGCTGCTCTGGCGCGTCCAGCTTCCCCTGGCCACCCCCATCATCGTGGCAGGGATCCGCATCGCCACGGTCACGACGATCGGCCTGGTGACCGTCACCGCCCTCATCGGGAAGGGCGGGATGGGCTACTTCATTGTTCAGGTGGGGATCCGTCGCCTGTTTCCCACCGCCATCATCCTCGGAGGAGTGCTGTCTGTGATGCTTGCGGTGTTAGCCGACGCCGGCCTGCTCTGGGCCCAGCATCGGCTAACTCCCTGGGTCCGTTCCCGACAGCCAGCAAGGATCCGCTGATGGAATTCCTCGGCAGAGTGGTCGAATGGTTCGCCGATCCCGCTCACTGGTCGGGGTCGAGCGGAATACCGGTCCGAATGCTGGAACATGTCTACATGTCGCTACTCTCGGTCACTCTGGCCGCCGCAGTCGCCGTTCCGATCGGCATGTACATCGGACACACGCGCCGCGCAGAGTTCCTTGTCGTATCCATGACGAACCTGGGGAGGGCGATCCCCTCCTTCGCCATCCTCGGCTTCGCCTTCATCGCCTTTCTGCCGCTCGGACTGGGATTCAGCGTGTGGCCAACGGCGGTCGCCCTGTTCTTCCTCGCCGTTCCGCCCATCGTCACCAACACGTATGTGGGAGTTCAGAACGTCGACCCGGACATCCTGGAGGCCGCACGGGGCGTGGGGATGACCGAGAGAGATGTTCTCTTCGGGCTGGAGCTGCGTCTGGCGGCCCCGCTCATCATGGCCGGACTCAGGACGGCAACGGTTCAGGTCGTCGCCACCGCCACGCTCGCGGCGGTCGTGGCCTGGGGCGGGCTGGGACGATTCATCGTCGATGGGTTCGCCGCCCGGAAGTTCCCCCAGGTCTTCGCCGGGGCGCTCCTGGTCGCTCTGCTCGCTCTGGCCACCGAACTCTTCTTTGTGTTCGTGGAGCGAGCGGTCACGCCCCGAACGTCCTCTCGCGAGCGGCGGAGTGCGGAGGTACCCGAGCCTGTCCTCGGCCCTGCGGCGTGACCGCTCGGGGAATACCGGTTCCGGTAAAGGGTTGGTAGGGTTGTGCGTCCTGGCACGGGCCCGACAGGCCCACGAGATAGAGAGGGGGAAAACCCATGCGGAGCTTCCGCAGCACCGTCCTCGGGGCGGCCCTCCTCGCGCTCGCGCTGGTTGCAGCGGCGTGCGCCGAGGAGGAGCCGGGTGGGGGCGGAGGAGGTGGCGGTGCCGAACCCATCGCTAGCCAGCTCACGCTCGGCGGTCCACCCGAGTGCCCCGAACGGCCGTTCTGCATCCCGGGGCTGAAGGAGACGTACGGGATCGAGTTCGGCGACTTCAAACCGCTCGACGTCGGGGGGCCACTCACCGTCGAGGCGCTCAGGAACGGCGAGATCGACGTGGCCCTGCTGTTTTCGACCTCGAGCGTCATCGGCGATGAAGGCTGGGTGGTCCTGGAAGATGACAAGAGCCTTCAGAACGCCGACAACATCACTCCCGTGGTCAGGACCGAAGTCCTCGACGACACCATCACCGAGCGCTTGAACGCGATCAGCGCGGCGCTCACCACCGAGAACGTCACCGAGCTGAACGGACGAGTGGAGATCAACGGTGAGGATCCGGACGGCGTGGCGGCCGACTTCCTCGAGTCGGAGGGGCTCCTGGAGGG